>NZ_PGTB01000008.1 GCF_002786325.1 Pseudooceanicola lipolyticus
ATGATTATGGTAATTTTTAGGCTGTCACGGCACCTCAGACAGCTTCGAGTGCGATTGCAATTCCCTGTCCCACGCCAATACACATGGTCGACAACGACTTTTCTCCAGGTTTGAGGTCCAGCATCGCTGAGCCGGTGATGCGGGCACCCGACATGCCAAGCGGATGGCCGAGAGCAATAGCGCCGCCGTTTGGGTTCACGCGGGCATCATCATCCGCGATCCCCAGGTGCCGTAGTGTGGCCAGACCCTGCGAAGCAAAGGCTTCGTTAAGTTCGATCACCGAGAAGTCTTCTTGTTTCAGTCCAAGTCGCGCCATCAGCTTTTTCGACGCCGGTGCCGGCCCGAAACCCATGATGCGCGGTGCAACGCCGGCGGTTGCGCCGCCCAAGACCCTTGCGACCGGCGTGAGGCCAAATTTTTTTGCGACGTCGCTGGTGGCAAGGATCAATGCTGCGGCACCATCGTTCACGCCTGAAGAATTCCCTGCGGTTACCGTGCCATCCGCTTTTACGAAAGTTTTCAGTTGGGCGAGCGCTTCCAAAGTCGTACTCGCGCGAGGGTGTTCATCCTGTACGACGATCTTTGGCTCCCCCTTTCGCTGAGGAATCTCTACCGGGACAATTTCACGGGCCAAACGACCGTTCGCCATAGCAACGCTCGCCTTTTGCTGGGAATGTAGGGCGAAAGCATCTTGGTCGGCGCGGTTGATGCCGAAGACTTCAGCCACGTTTTCGGCCGTTTCAGGCATACTGTCGACGCCGTATTGGCTCTTCATCAGTCTATTGACGAAGCGCCAGCCGATGGTGGTGTCTTCCACACTATTCTCGCGCGAGAATGCAGTTGTAGCTTTTGGCATCACAAACGGAGCACGAGACATGCTTTCCACACCGCCAGCAACAATGAGATCGGCTTCTCCAGCTTTGATCGCGCGGGCGGCTGTGATTACGGCGTCCATACCCGATCCGCACAACCGGTTCATCGTCGTGCCAGGGACACAATCCGGAAATCCCGCGAGTAGCAGCGACATGCGTGCGACGTTGCGGTTGTCCTCGCCCGCCTGGTTGGCGCAGCCGAAAATCACTTCGTCAATGGCCGCTAGATCTAGCTTCGGGTTTCGGCTGGCCAGGGCCCTGAGTGGGATTGCACCAAGATCGTCGGCTCGCACAGAAGAAAGCGCGCCGCCATAGCGACCAATTGGTGTGCGGATGTAATCGCAGATGTAGACGTTTGTCATTCTTAGAGTGCCTTTGTCATATCCGGGACGGCGTCGAGCAGGTCTGCGACCAGGCCGTAGTCGGCGACCTGGAAGATCTGGGCCTCTTCATCCTTGTTGATGGCGACGATGACCTTGCTGTCCTTCATGCCTGCAAGGTGTTGAATTGCCCCGGAAATCCCGACCGCGATGTACAGCTCGGGCGCCACGACCTTGCCGGTCTGGCCGACCTGCCAGTCGTTCGGTGCGAACCCGCTATCCACCGCCGCGCGCGAGGCGCCGACGGCAGCACCCAGTTTGTCCGCAAGTGCTTCAATAATCGCGAAATTTTCCTCGGAACCGACGCCGCGCCCGCCCGAGACCACGACCTTGGCCGAGGTCAGTTCCGGACGATCCGACGCCGCGACCTTGTCCTCGACCCAGGCGCTCAGGCCCGCGTTGCCGGCTGCTGCGATGGCCTCGACGGCGGCCGAGCCACCCTGGCCAGCCGCGTCGAAGGCGGTGGTGCGGACGGTCAGTAACTTCTTGGAATCGTTGGACTTTACCGTCTGCATCGCGTTGCCCGCGTAGATCGGGCGCTCGAACGTGGACCCGTCCAGGATGGCCGTCACGTCCGACAGAACCATCACATCCAGCAGCGCCGCAACGCGCGGCAGGATGTTTTTCGCGCTTGCCGTGGAGGGAGCAACGATATGTTCATAATTGCCTGCCAGGCTGACCACCAGATCGGCGACCGGCTCGGCCAGGCCGTTGGCGTAGGCCGCGTCATCCGCGACCACAACCTTCGCCACGCCGTCGATCTGCGACGCGGCCTGACCCGCAGCAGCAGGGCCCGCAACCAGAACGGTCACATCGCCCAGCGATTTGGCAGCGGTCACCGCCTTGGCGGTGGCGTCCAGCGCCAGCGCGCCACCGGCGATTTCTGCAAGGAGAAGAACAGCCATTACACGATCCCCTTTTCTTTCAGTTTCGACACCAGCTCGTCGACCGAGCCGACCATCTCGCCTGCCGACCGTGCGGCGGGCTCGGCGGTTTTCACAATCTCCAGGCGCGGGGTGACATCGACGCCGTAATCGGCGGCGGTCTTCTCATCCAGCGGCTTCTTCTTGGCCTTCATGATGTTGGGCAGCGAGGCATAGCGCGGCTCGTTCAGGCGCAAATCGGCGGTGACGATCGCCGGCAGCTTGACCTTGATCGTCTGCAACCCGCCATCCACTTCGCGGGTCACGACGGCATGATCGCCTTCGATCCCGACCTCGGAGGCATAGGTCGCCTGGCCCCAGCCCAGCAGCGCCGCCAGCATCTGGCCGGTGGCGTTCATGTCATTGTCGATCGCCTGCTTGCCCGCGATCACCAGGCCCGGCGCCTCGGCGTCGATCACGGCCTTCAGGATCTTGGCCACCGCCAGCGGCTCGATGTCCTGGTGCACGTCATCGGCGGCCACAACCAGGATCGCCCGGTCCGCGCCCATCGCCAGCGCCGTGCGCAGCGTTTCCTGCGCCTGCTTCACGCCGATCGAGACGACGACAACCTCGTCCGCCTTGCCCGCTTCCTTCAGCCGGATCGCCTCTTCGACCGCAATCTCGTCGAACGGGTTCATCGACATCTTCACATTCGCGAGATCAACTCCGCTCCCGTCCGCCTTAACGCGAACCTTCACGTTGTGGTCAATTAGGCGTTTTATAGGAGCAATTATTTTCATTGGCTTTTATCGTTTTCAAAATTTGCAATGGTGGTAACGGCCCGGATTCCGAGCCGTTACTCGGGATGGGTCCCTGTCAATTCGCAGTATAACCGCCATCTACTACAATCTCTGCTCCGTGAACGAACGATGACTCATCCGATGCGAGGAACAGGACCGCATTCGAAACCTCTTCAGGTTTGCTTGGTCGCTTGAGCAGCGTCGCCCCCAGAATTGCCTGCCGGGTAACTTCGTCGGCGTGTAGCAGATCTTTTGTCATGGGAGTATCGATGACACCGGGATGGATCGAATTCACGCGTATGCCACTTTCAGCCAGGTCGACTGCGCAGGATTTCGTCAACATCCGTACGGCGCCTTTGGATCCAATGTAGGCTCCCGCCGAAGCGGCTCCAACAATCCCATAGATTGAAGAAATATTGATAATAGATGCCTTTTCGGCCTCTTTCATCAATGGAACCGCGGCTCGGATGCCGAGATAAATACCGCGTACATTGACGTTGAACGTCATGTCAAATTCGTCAGGCGAGGTTTCGTGGAGCGGCTTAAGAATGAGAATGCCAGCGTTGTTCACTAGCACATCAAGCCGACCAGCACTTGATTGCACCGTAGAGATGACATTCTTCCAATCTTCTTCAAGCGTCACGTCATGTTGAATGAATTCCGCCTTCCCTCCGGCTTCAATGATACCTTTCACTACGCTTTCAGCCGCTTCCGTGTCACGGTCGGTTACAAATACATGCGCACCTTCACGTGCCAGCGTTTCACAATGGGCTTTTCCCATGCCCATCGCTCCACCTGTTACCAGTGCGACTTTTCCGAATACCCTTCCCAAATCTCTCTCCCTA
This sequence comes from Pseudooceanicola lipolyticus, assembly GCF_002786325.1. GTDB lineage: Bacteria > Pseudomonadota > Alphaproteobacteria > Rhodobacterales > Rhodobacteraceae > Pseudooceanicola_C > Pseudooceanicola_C lipolyticus. Next base: position 3,761 of record NZ_PGTB01000008.1, read on the forward strand.
GTTTTCATGAACAAATTTAATTGGTTCCGCCGGGGATTCTTGATGCCCGGCGGAATTCTTTACACCTTCTCGGCAGTGCGGTTGCGGATCAGGGATGTATAACCTTCCTCCTTCACTGCATTAATGGCATTTCGGTAATTGCCAATCCCGGCCATGTAGAACATTACTGCATTCTTCTTTCCGGGGATATTTGCGCCGAAGATCCAGCTTTCAGCTTTGGGGAAGAGTGTCATGTCGGCGATTTCACGACAGGTGCGAACCCAAGCATCGCGCGCTTCCACGGTTGGCTCCACACTTTGAACCCCCTCTTTTTCCATTGCGCAAATCGTGTCAGCGATCCATTCAACTTGCGTCTCAATGCTGGGGGGCAGGTTAGTGAAGGGGCCATTAGGGCCAAGGATCATGAAGAAGTTAGGGAAGTCTACCTCCATCATGCCGAGGTAACCGAGTGGGCCTTCCTTCCAAGTGTCGCGCATGGTCACGCCTCCGCGTCCGCGGAGGTCCATTTTGACGTAATTGCCGTCGACCGCATCGAAACCAGTGGCAAAGATTACGATGTCAAGCTCATGCTCCTCGCCGCTTTCGAGACGAATGCCGTTCGGAGTGAACTCTGCGATCGGATCGGCCTTCACGTCGGCGAGGGTCACGTTGTCTCGGTTGTAGACCTCGTAATAGTTGTTTCCGCAAAGCGGGCGCTTGGCGTAAAGGTCCTTCGGCGTCAGTTTCTCTGCGACCTTGGGGTCCTTCACGATTTTCTTGATTTTGCCCTTGATGAAGTCAGCGGCCGCATCATTGGCCACTTGGCTGGTCGCAATATCGCAAAAGGTGCCAAACATGAAATAGAAACCACCGCCGCGCTGCCAGGCGGCTTCGAAGACCCGCTCCCGTTCCTCGGGCGAGGCGGTTTCGGCGGGTTCGGCGCTTTCTTCGAAGCCGAAGGCCACAACAGAATTCTTCACTTGATTCCAGATATTATCGTAGTTCGCCTTTTGCTCGGCGATGGTAGCATCGTCTTGCGGGGTGTTCCCAATCGGCACGACATATTGTGCAGAGCGCTGAAAAACAGTCAGGTGTTTTGCAATTGGTGCCGTTGCAGTGATAACCTGAACACCCGTCGAGCCGGTGCCGATAATGCCCACGCGTTTGTTGCTCAAGTCCACTCCCTCGGGCCAGGCACCTGTGTGTAAGATACGGCCTTTGAAATCATCGATGCCCTTGAATTTTGGAACATTCGTTGCGGACAAGAGACCGAGGCCAGTGACAAGGTATTTGGCGGTAACTGTCTCACCACTATCAGTGATCACGTTCCAGAGACCGGTTTTTTCATTATAGTGCGCGCCGTCCACCTTGGTGTCGAACTTGTAGCTGCGTCGGAGATCGAGATGATCCGCCACCTCGTTCATGTATTCGAGGATCTCGGGCTGGGTCAGATACCGCGTTTTCCAGCGGCCTTTTTGAAGCAACTCTTTGTCAAAAGAATAGCGGTAGACATAGCTTTCCGTGTCCGACAGCGCACCGGGATATCGGTTCCACCACCAGGTGCCGCCAACGTCACTGGCGCTGTCATAGCCCCGGACGTTCAGTCCCTGCTCGTTGCGAAGTTTGTGGACGGCGTAAAGCCCGCCGAAGCCCGCGCCAATGACGACTGCGTCGTAATCCGCTCCGGATGTTTTAGTAATCTCAGTCTGAATGTTCATGTCACTCCTCCCAGAGTAAGACTGCTCCGCCCCGCAGTTTGCGGGTGAGATGGCAGATGAATGTGTCGTAGGGGTTTCTCTCGCACCGCACCGCACCGCACCGCAATGCAGTGCGAGTACAGGTGTCAGAGGGCCTGATACCATGCGGCGATGCGACCAAGTTCCTCGTTCGCCTCGGGCGCGCGTCCCGAAAGCGCGGGAAAGACATGCTGCATGCCTTCGACGATAGACAGGGTCACATTTACGCCCTGTGCCTTGGCCTTTTCGTGCAACCGCTCGGCATCGCTCCTAAGCGTCTCAGCCCCTCCGGCATTGATATAAAGCGGCGGGTAACCGGTGAAATCGTTCTCCAGCGGGTTGGCCAACGGATTAAGCGGATCCGTGCCTTCACCGAGGAACATCCCCGCCATCGCTTCGAGGATCGGTTTGCCGACTAGCGCATCGGTTTCCGCGTTGGTTTCCAGTGTTTCCCCGCGCATCGCCATGTCGAGCCAGGGCGAATAGGCGATGACCGCTCCGGGCAGTGGCAACCCAAGTTCGCGTAACTTCAGCACGCTGGCGATGGCAAGATTGCCGCCAGCACTGTCGCCAGCCGTCAGAATATTTCTTGCCTTGAAACCCTTATCCAGCAGCGCTTTGTATGCGGCTACTGCATCTTCGATCTGCGCCGGAAATGGGTGCTCGGGTGCGCGCCGATAGTGCAGGATCACCGACGTAACCCCAAGCACCTTAGCGAGGTGCCCTGCCATTTTTCGATGACTATCGGCTGAGCCGACGGCAAAGCCGCCACCATGAGTGTAAACAATTACACGCGAGGTATCTGCCCCGGCTGGTAGGGCCCAGATAGCCTCAACTCCTCCGACATGATCGCTTTTGTAGCTAACGTTTTCCGGCTCTAGTGCGGGCTGCCCCCATTCATCGAACATGCTGCGCAGGTTCGCGATCGTCAGGTCTGGGTTCTCGACCATCTGATCGGTCCAATTCTGATAAAGCGCCCGCAGCGTATCGGCTTCTCTACTGATTTCCATGTTTATCCTCCCAAGCATAACATTTGGCAAAGCCACCAACTGACGTCGCCAATCTCGAAGACGTCAAACGGTCAACGGCATACGCCAATTATCTCAGAGTAAGGGCGAAAAATGCGCCATGTATTGAACAATCCTGCTTTGGAAATAGTATGATCGTGCTCAGCCTGTCGTGAGGCAGATATGCCCGTTACTAGGCTCTGTTGATGGCGTGGATACCCCCTCCCGACGGCATCGCAATGTGCCACTATGATGAGCGTTAAAAGCCATCACAGAAGGAAGGAGCATCTATGTCCGAAATTAAAATTATCGGTGTCGACTTGGCAAAGCGCGTTATCCAGTTGCATGGTGCGTACAATGATGGGTCAGTCGCGTTTCGCAAAAAGCTTTCACGAGGCCAGTTTCTCGCGTTCGTGGCACAGCAACCCAAATGCATGATCGCCATGGAGGCGTGGCCACGGCGCATGGCTGGGGCCGCGAATTTGAGAAGCTGGGGTGCGACGTGCGGTTGATACCGCCGGTCTATGTGAAGCCGTTCGTCAAACGCCAGAAGAATGATGCGACCGATGCAGAGGCCATCTTGGAGGCTGCATTGCGTCCAACCATGCGCTTTTTCGCAGTGAAGACGGAAGATCAGCAGGCCCGTGCCATGCTGTTTCGCACGCGGCAGATGTTTGTCGGCCAGCGCCCCCAGATGATCAACGCTTTACGCGGCCACCTCGCCGAACACGGATTGGTCGCGGCCCGCGGGCCTGCCCATCTCAAGCGACTCGCGGACGCAATCGCAGGTGATGACACCGCGCTGCATGCTGAGGTTCGTGACCTCGGCCGGATGTATCTGGGGCAGATTGAGGGGCTGAATACGCGTGTTGCAGAGCTTGACGCGAAGATGCGATGTGCCGCCAAGAAAGCCGACTTGGTGCGCCGAACACAAACCATGCCGGGCGTGGTTCCTGTCACGGCGCTTGCGATCGAGACATTTGCCCGTGACCTGGCCACCTTCCGGCGCGGGTGCGATTTTGCCGCCTGGCTTGGGCTTGTGCCGAAGCAGCACTCGACGGGCGGCAAAGCCCGGCTCGGGAAGACCTCGAAGATGCGACAGCGCGACTCCGGACACTCTTGGTCTCTGGCGCTATGGCTGTCCTCCAGGCTGTCGAGCGGTTTGACACACCGAATAATGGCTGGCTGAAACGCCTACTAACCCGCAAGCCGCGCATGGGTCGCCGCGATTGCGCTGGCCAACAAGATGGCGCGTGGCCTCTGGGCCATCATAATGAAACAAGAGGATTACCGGAATCCGGTGGCGGCGATGGCATAGCGAAGACGGCATGCCACGACGTCCCGGTAAGTTGGGAGTGTGAGGAGGTCACTGAAAAGTAAGGGCAAAGGATCGATCAGATCCGGGTCAGAGAAAGCAGCATTTGTGCAGGAGCCACCGAGCTCGGTTTGTTGATATGCCTCTGGTCCGCGCATCGCCATACCGGCCCGCGGTTACATCAGCGCCGCACACAGAGGCCTGATACATGACCGCACCCGATCACACGCTCGCGCCGTTCAAAAAATCACTTGCACCAATGGGGGCATGCATGCACAAATCCCGTGTCGGACTCATCTTATGAATCCAGCGTGGTAGCTGAGGTGCATGAGCAGACCGACAACCCCGACATACAAGACCATGAACTGGCCCGCTTATAACGAAGCGCTCAAGCGCCGTGGCTCGCTGACGATCTGGTTTGACCCCGAGATGAGCTGGGAGGCCGTGCCGACAGGCAGAAGAGTTACAGCGACGCCGCGACCCAGACCTGTCTTTCGATGAAGGTCCTGTTCGGCATGGCCTTGCGACAGGCGACCGGGTTCGTCGAGAGCCTGTTGCGGCTGATCGGTCTCGACTGGACGGTGCTCGACTTCAGCACCCTGTCCCGGCGCCAGAAGACCCTGGCCGTGAACATCCCGTATCGCGGCTCCAAAGGGCCGTTGCACTTGTTGGTGGACAGCACGGGGATCAAGCTTGAAGGTGAGTGGCATGCCCGCAAGCATGGCGGCCCCAAGCGACGGGTCTGGCGCAAGATCCACCTCGGGATCGACGAGCAAACGTTGGAAGTGCGCGCTGTTCAGATCACCGGGAGCCACATCGGTGACGCTCCAGTGTTACCCAACCTTCTTGAACAGATCCCGGCAGACCAGCAGTGTCACGGCTGACGGTGCGTATGACACACGAAAATGCCAGGACGCGATTGCGGACCGTGGCGTCCACGCCGTTATCCCACCAGGTAAGAACGCAAAGTCTTGGAAGACCATCACCGCCTAAGCCGCGTCGAGACGAAGATGCACTGTGTTAAGTTGCTGGGGCAGCGCCTTATGGCGCGGGACTTTGACCGTCAGGTCGCGAAAACCCTTTCTAAATTACGAGGCACCCTCCAGTCGCAAGGATCCTCTCTGACAAGCGCGCTAAAGAGCGCGGCCAACCGATCCTTGCCGATATTTTTGGCGTGGTGCATCAGGCCTCCCCGCCAGCGGGGAAATCCGTAGCCGTGAATCATTACTAGGTCGATGTCTTGCGGTTTTTCTGCGACGCCTTCGTCAAGGATATCGCAGGCTTCCGCCACCATTGCGAGCAAGAGCCTTTCTACGATTTCGTCAGCTGAGAACTCCCGGCGAGTGAAGTTCATTTCTTCTGAGACACGGAGTATTTCGCTAGCGACCAGCTCCGAAGGTGAGGGTTTGCCGTCCGGCCCATAGTCGTACCATCCGGCGCCCGATTTGCGTCCTAGGCGTTTGTGCTTTTCGACCAGCCGCTCGACCAAGGGCACGTGACCACAGCAGTTCCCTTCTGCAGCGGCCTTGCGACGGATATTCGCGTAGGCGATGTCCAGCCCCGACATGTCCTGTGCAGCATATGGACCCATCGCCATACCGAATCCGCGCATAGCCGCGTCGATCTCGTCGACAATAGCCCCCTTCACCAGAAGGCGATTAGCGGCGTGACGGTAGCTAGACAAAATTCGGTTTCCGATGAAGCCATCGCAAACACCAGACAGTACCGGGATTTTACCAAGCCTGCGCGCCAGCACAAATGCTGCACCTAATGTATCGTCTGACGTTCGGTCGCTCCTGACGACTTCCAGAAGCTTCATAATATGCGCAGGACTGAAGAAATGAATCCCTACAAAGCGTGCTGGGTGCTTCAACCCATCAGAAAGCCGATTTACATCGAGATAGGATGTGTTTGTGGCAATAATCGTCTCGGGCGGCAGAGCACCTTCGAGTTCGGTCAAGATCGCGCTCTTGACCGCAAAATCCTCGAAGGCCGCCTCGATTGCTAGATCGGTTGGTGGCAGAGCGTCATAGCCTGAGACCGTAACCAGCCGGTCCTCAACCGCCTTTCCCGCATCGGGGGACAGAATGCCGCGACTGATACCCTGATCAATCAGCTTTTGCAGGTTTTCTCTGGCCCACTCTGCGGACGAGGCACTGCGTTCGACGACAGTCACCGAGATCCCTGCGGTCGCTAGCGTGTACGCAATAGCTGCTCCCATATTGCCACCACCGACCACGATGGCGGTTTCAGCATCTCGGGAAGGTCGGGGGTAGGTGCGCCCCTTGTTGGTTGCGGTACGCTCGGTGAAGAAAACGTGCCTAAGGGCCCGCGCCTGATCCGAGGCACGAAGGTCCAAAAACGCAGCGCGCTCGCTGGCCAGTGCGTCGTGCAGCGGCGTCATCGCGCTGGCCGCGACCAGGTCCACCGCAACATGCGGGGCATTCTGGCCAGGCATACGCCGCGCTACATGCGCTCGGGCGACTTCCGCTGCGACGTGGTTTGGCTTTGGTGAAGGAAGATTGTCGGGTGCCTGTGCCGCCTCAAGTACATCGTCATCGAGAGCTATGGCCGCGCCAAGCGGGTCATCGGCTAGCAGCTGGATCAGTCCCATTTTCAGTGCCTGCTCGGCGGAAACAGCCTTCCCGGTGACAATCATGTCAAGCGCAGCTTCAATACCGATAAGTCGCGGCAGTCTTTGGGTTCCCCCTGCGCCAGGCACGATCCCCAAGTTTACCTCTGGCAAGCCCAGTTTGGCAGAAGTTGAGGCGATGCGATAGCAGCAAGCCAGAGCAATCTCTAGTCCCCCACCAAGCGCAGCCCCGTTGATGGCTGCGATAGTCGGAATCGGAAGGTGCGCAAGTTGCAACAGCACGTCATTTAGTTGTGGATCAACAGGCAACTGTCCGAATTCCTTCGCATCCGCGCCCGCGACGAACGTCGTTCCTGCACCGGTGATAATCAGCCTGGTAGCGCCAGTTTCGAGGACTTGGGAGATACAGTGTTGTATTCCAGCCCGAACCTCCGCGTTGATTAGGTTAAGCGGCGAATTGTCTATGGTCAGAATTGCTGCGCCATTTGAGAAGCTTAATTCAATAGGCATGGGCATCCTCACAGCACTGGCGCTCGATTGCGCGAGATAAATTTGGTATTGAGATAGCCTTCGAAGGTTTCTGTCCCGCCTTCAGTCCCATAGCCGCTGTCTCTTACGCCGCCAAACGGAGTCTCGGGCAGAGCCAGGCCGAACTGGTTGATGCTTACCATACCTGCCTGCAAACCCGCAGCTGCTTTATCTGCACGCTCCAACGAATTGGTAAAGACATAGGACGCCAGCCCGAAGGGTAGCCCGTTGGCCCGCGACAGTCCGTCCTCTATTTCACGAAAAGACGAGACGACAGCAATCGGGCCGAAGGGTTCTTCGCGCATCAAGTCGATGTCGTCGTTGGGCGTATCGACGACTGTCGGGGCATAGAAGCTACCATGATTCCCAACCCTTTTGCCTCCCGTCAACACCCGTGCGCCGTTTTCGCGGGCATCCTCGACGAGCTTTTCCATCGCATTCACGCGTCCGCGATGACACAATGGTCCCATCTGCGTGCCTTCGGCTAAACCAGCGCCCACCTTTACGCTCTCAAATGCTGAAACTAGTTCGGACAGAAATCGATCGTAGATGCCTTGTTGTACGTAAAACCGGGTTGGGGCGATGCACACCTGGCCTGCATTGCGCAGCTTGTTGACCGCCAAGGCGCGCGCCGCGGCCGTGGCATCGGTGTCGTCGAACACCAATACGGGCGCGTGACCGCCGAGTTCCATCGTCGCCCGCTTCATATGGCGGCCAGCCAATTCTGCCAGATGCTTGCCCACCTCGACCGAACCGGTGAAGGTGATCTTGCGCACCTCGGGGCGCGCAATAAGAGTTTCCGAAATGAAGGCCGCATTACCCCAGACAAGGTTCAGACAGCCTTCGGGCAAGCCTGCATCCAGCAGATAGCGCGCAATTGCCATGCAGCCCGCCGGAGCCTCTGCCGGGCCTTTCAAGATCATCGTGCAACCTGACGCAAGCGCCGCCGCGACCTTGCGTACCGCTTGGCTCAGCGGAAAATTCCAAGGCGTGATTGCAAGGCAGACGCCTATCGGTTCGCGCACGACAAGCTGCTGTACCCCTGGGCTGCGCGATGGAATGATGCGCCCATAAATGCGCCGACATTCCTCGGCGTGCCAGTCGACGTGGTCAGCTGAGGCGCGGACCTCAGCCAAGGCCTCAGCCTGAGGCTTGCCTTCATCGAGAGTGATCCAGCCAGCGATCAGTCTGTCATTTTGGCGCAGCAGGTCGGCAAACCGTCGCAAAATTGCACTTCGTTCCATGGGAGAGCTGTTTTTCCATTGGCGAAAAGCTGATTCGGCGGAGTGAACCGCATGGTCCAGATCTGCGGCGCTAGCCTGCGGAATCTGTCCGATAGTTTGCCCGTTTGCAGGGTTTATGACTGCGCGATCCTCCGGCGTGGGAGAAGCGATCCAGTCCTGTCCGATGAGGTGCTGGATGGTCGGATAATTCATTTCTTTCATGGCGTTATGACCTCGCTTAGTTGTGTCATCCGCAGGATCCGGCACGAAGGGGACCAGATGGACGACCTTAGTTTTCCGCATAGCGGTAAAGTTTACCGCAGTATTGACGCGGACGTTATCGATCGTTTAGATGTGTTTCAAGACGCATAATTCTTCCCGAGGAGGGATGTCGTGAGACCAAGGAAAGACCGCACCAAGGACGCCGAGAGACAGGACCGCGATTTTGTCACGGCGTTGGCGCGCGGCTTGGAGCTGTTGCGGGCCTTTCGGCGGGAAGGGGAAGCTCTGGGGAACGGTGAGTTGGCCGAGCGCACTGGCCTGAGCAGATCGACGGTCTCAAGGCTGGCCTATACACTGAACAAGCTGGAATACCTCAGCTACGATCCGGATACAGCACGCTATCGACTGGCCCCTCCAGTGCTTTCGCTGGGTTTCTCCTGCCTTGCAGGGATTCCGCTGCGGCAACTCGCAAAGCCCTTTATGCAGGAATTAGCAGATTACACAGGTATGCCGGTGGCCATGGCCAGTCGTGACCGACTATCGATGGTCTATCTAGAGCGGTGCAAGGGCACCAACGCCGTCACGCTGGCGATTGAGGTTGGTGCCCATATTAAACTGGCCACTACCGCGGTTGGTCGCGCCTGCATAGCGGCACACGGCCCGGATGAGCAGGCCAGAATTCTGGCCCTTGTGGAGGAACATGAGGGTGACAACTGGCCGAATGTGCAGCCCGGAATCGAAGCAGCTATCGAAGACTACCAACAGTACGGTTATTGCACGTCCTTCACGGAGTGGAAGCGTGATGTGAACGCAGTAGCAGTGCCCTTCGTGCCGACGGACGGCTCACCCATCATTGCCTTCAACTGCGGCGGTCCTTCGCAAACCCTTACGCGCGATTGGATCGAAAGCGACGTCGCGCACCGCCTTGTCGATCTTGTCCGCCGCGTTGCGGCGGTCGCACCCTGAACAATAGAGAGCATAATGGCCCTTGATACAGATACCCTTTCCCAGTTTCTCGACGCGCTCGACCGCTTCGTGAAAGAGCGACTAATCCCTTACGAGGATCGCGTCGCCGATGAAGATGTGATTCCGCCTATGCTGGTCGATGAAATCCGCACGATGGGCCTTTTCGGCATGTCGATCCCGGAGGATTTCGGCGGGCTTGGCTTGTCGATGATAGAGGAAGTGCAAGCCGCTTTCGTTCTTGGCCAGGCTTCGCCTGCGTTCCGGTCGCTAGTTGGCACAAACAACGGGATCGGCTCGCAGGGAATCATCATCGATGGAACCGACGAGCAGAAGGCGAAGTATCTACCAGCTCTCGCCTCCGGAGATATGATCGCATCCTTCGCCCTAACCGAGCCAGATGCTGGTTCGGATGCTGGCGGTCTGCGCACCACTGCGCGGCGTGATGGAAACGATTTCCTACTGAACGGCACGAAGCGCTACATTACCAATGCGCCGCGTGCCGATCTATTCACGGTTTTTGCCCGGACCAGTCCAGAGGTGAAAGGTTCTGCCGGCGTAAGCGCTTTTCTCGTCGAGGCAGGGACGCCGGGCATAACGCTTGGCCAGCCTGACAGGAAGATGGGGCAGAAGGGTTCGCACACATGCGACGTCATCCTTGACAATGTCCGCGTGCCTGCCTCGAACATCATCGGCGGGCCGGACCGTCTGAACAAGGGCTTCAAAACGGCAATGAAAGTCCTTGATCGGGGCCGACTGCATATTTCTGCCGTCTGTGTGGGCGCCGCCGAACGGCTGATCCGTGACAGCCTATCCTATGCGATGGAACGCAAACAATTCGGTGAACCCATCGCTGAAAAGCAACTGATCCAAGCCATGCTGGCTGACAGTCGCGCCGAGGCCTTCGCAGCGCGTTGCATGATCGAAGAAACAGCACGCCGCAAGGACGCTGGTCAGAACGTGTCGACTGATGCTGCCTGCTGCAAGATGTTTGCCAGTGAGATGGTAGGTCGAGTGGCCGATCGCGCAGTGCAAATCCACGGCGGTGCAGGATACATGGCCGAATATGCGGTCGAGCGCTTCTATCGCGATGTGCGTCTCTTCCGCATCTACGAGGGGACAACCCAGATTCAGCAAATACTGATCGCGCGGAATATGATCCGCACTGCAGCAGCTTAACAGGAGCGAAGACAAACTATGGACTTCAATTTCCTTTCCACCCCGAGGATCGTCTGCGAGAGCGGTGGGCTTGGCCGGATCGGCAGCCTGATGCAAGATTTGTCTTGCACCCGTGCGCTGGTCGTGACGGACCCGGGCATATTGGCCTGTGGTTTTGCGGACGAGGCAGCCGCCGCACTTAGGGCTGCTGGCATCGAGGTTGAGATTTTTCATAAAGTCGAAGCGGACCCCCCGATCGCTGTCGTCGAGGCCGCGGTAGAGGTCGCGCGGGCCTTTGGTGCTGACGGAATCATCGGACTTGGCGGCGGCAGTTCACTGGACACGGCCAAGGTCATCGCAGCGGCGGTAGCCAACGATCAACCGATTACGGACATGATCGGGATCAATCAGGTCACCGATAAACGCTTGCCACTGATCCAGGTGCCAACCACGGCAGGGACCGGATCAGAGGTAACATGGGTGTCCGTGCTGACTTCGGAAAGCCACGAAAAAAAAGCGGTATATGCACCGCAGCTTCTGCCTGACGTTGCCTTGCTAGATGCAAAGCTAACATTGGGAATGCCTCGTCACATCACAGCGGCCACGGCGTTAGACGCAATGGTTCACGCCATTGAGGCAGTAACCAGTCGCACCAGAAAGAATCCCATTTCCGATGGAATGGCGGACAAAGCGCTGGTGCTTCTCGGTCAGAACTTACCAATCGTCATGGAAACGCCTTCGGACCTGTCAGCGCGAGAGGCCATGCTGTTGGGGGCGACACTGGCTGGGATGGCCTTCATTAATGCCAGCGTGGGGGCGATTCATGCCTTGTCATACCCACTGGGAACAGGTTTCAAAGTTCCTCACGGGCACGCAAACGCTCTGGTCGCAGGACCAGTGATGAGGTTCAACATGCCCGTTGCAGAAGCTGAATATGCTCGTCTATCGCGGTTACTACTGCCCTCGCGGCCTTTCAACTCTGATGCGGCTGCGGCCTATGGCCTGATCGACGAGATGGAACGGATGCTAGTCGAAAGCGGACTTGAGTCTCGACTTTCTGGTGTCGGAGTGACCGAGGCAGCCATTCCCGGAATGGCTAATGAGGTCGTGACCGGTATCACGCGATTGCTGGAGACCAACCCGCGCGACATGACAGCCGAAGATGTGTCGCGCCTCTATCAGGAGGCGCTTTGATGGCTGGCTCATTGGACGGGATCAAGGTGGTCGACCTCAGCCGCGTGCTGGGCGGGCCTTACTGCACCCAAATGCTTGCGGATCATGGCGCTGAGGTCATCAAGGTGGAGCCGCCTCTGGGCGACGAGACCCGCAGTTGGGGCCCGCCTTTCAATGATGAACTCAGCGCCTATTTCTCTGGCGCCAACCGCAACAAGCGGTCCATCGCTATCGATCTGCAGCAACCGGAAGGGCGCGACCTGATTTTGCGGTTTCTTCAGGATGCGGATGTTTTAGTTCACAATTTTAAGTCTGGTACTCTTGAAAAATGGGGGCTTGGTTATGATGATGTTCTCAGGGCACGTTTTCCTAGACTGGTACTCTGCCACGTGACTGGATTTGGTTCCGATGGCCCACTTGGCGGTTTTCCCGGCTATGACGCCGTGGTACAAGCTATGACGGGCCTCATGAGCATCAACGGCAATCCCTCCGAAGGCCCGACACGCATGGGTACGCCCATCGTGGACATCGGCACCGGTCTGATCGCCTGTAACGCTATTCTCGCCGCACTTTTGGAACGGGGCCGGTCCGGATTGGGCCAAGCCATCGAAGTGCCGCTATATGATTGCGCGATCAGCATGATGCATCCCCAAGCGGCTAATTCCCTCATGTCCGGACAGATACCAATGGCGACCGGCAATGGGCATCCAAATATCGTACCATACGACATGTTCGAAACAAGTAATGGCAAACTCTATCTGGCTATCGGTAACAATGGTCAGTTCGCAAAACTCTGTGACGTGCTTGGCCTACCTGAGGTGCCCTGCGATCCACGATTTGCCGACAATGCCGCGCGTCTTGCGCATCGGTCAGAGATGACAGAGGTCTTGTCAGAGTGCCTGGTGCAACATGACGCCTTCAAACTTGAGCCGGTGCTTTTGAAAGCTGGGATTCCCGCCGGAGTCGTTCGGAATGTGAATGAAGCGTTGGAGCATCCACACACCCGACATCGCGGCATGGTGGTATCAGTTGGCACCTACCGCGGCACCGGCGTGCCAGCACGCTTGTCGCGTACCCCCGGAGCGGTTCGCGCGGCACCGCCTCGCTTCGGGCAGCATAGTAGGGAGTTGCTTAGCGAGGCTGGACTGACAGAAGCTGAAATCGATAGATTGACTCAAGCGAATATCGTTCGAGAAGAACCGCGGATGCGCGAGACGACCTAAGCCGAAATTTCAGCTCAAGCGGACGATCGTGAAAAAGTTCAGGGAGGCCAAGATGGAAAGACTGCTCATATCACCGGACCGGATACCCGAATGGATTCCCGGCACGACTACGTTGGACAGTTCCGGGTGCAACTGGAACGGCATTACCCTGAAGGGCTATCGTTATGAGCGACAAGACGCGGCAATTCCCCCCATGCGCGACTATATGATTGTTGCATATGATGGCGCGCCAACCACTATGCGCCGCACGAGTGGCGGCCCATGGCAAAGCGCGCGCGTAGAGAAAGGTAGGATTTCCTTGCTCACGCGTGCAGAGGAATCCACTTGGAGTTGGTCCGAGCCTATCACGGTTAGACACGTCTATCTCAGTCACAGTGAACTCGAAAACGCGGCCCTTTCGGTCTTTGATCGTGACCCGAAGTCCATTGAGATCAATGATTGGCTATCTGCGAAGGACCCCTGTATCCTGAACTGCATCCAATTGCTAGAGAATGAGCTAAAGAACGGTGGAATCGGCCAGAGATTGATCATCGACGCCCTGCGCAGCCAGATCGCCGTTCACCTTCTGCGTCAGTACGCCAAGGTCTCTTTGACCAGCGACGCAAACTCGAACTTCAGCCCTGCTCAAAGGCAGAGAATCATCGATCTCGTTGAAAGCTGCTTAGGTGAAAACCTCAGTCTGGAAGACATGGCCGCATCTATCGGTTTCAGCCAGTTTCACTTTTCGCGTCAGTTCAAGGCGGAGTTTGGGTTGGCACCGTATGCATATGTTTTGCGCAAGCGAATATCGAAGGCCCAGGAGATGCTGAGAAAGGGTAATGCCCCCCTGAAAGTGGTCGCGCTTGACTGCGGTTTTGCAGATCAGAGTCATTTTAGTCGAACTTTTCGAAAAATGACAGGCGCGACCCCCGCCGAGTTCCGGCGCATGGCATAATGACCGGAAAACTATTCCTTCCTATCGCTGTCACGCACCAGAGACAAAGAAATGTTGAGCCCGTAACGCTGCAATGAATGTACCAGAAACAGAATTTAAACCACGATTTGCCTTCGAACGCAGGATTTTCTTTGGCGACTGTGACCAGCTGGGAATCGCCTTTACTGGCCGGATCACGAATTTCGCGCTGGAAGCGATCGAGACTTTCTGGGACGATTTGCTTTCAGGCCGGGGCTGGCTTTTTCTACTCACGGAAAGAAACACGGCCATGCCTTTTGTCTCTATGGACCTACAATTCCATGCGCCGGTGAAAGCAGGCGCGAACCTAGCATGCGAGGTCTATGTGGTCCATGTCGGGGAAAGTTCAGTTGGTCTAAAAGTTGTCGGCCGTCAGCATGACTTGATTTGCTTCGAATGCGAAACGAAGTCAGTTTTCCGAGATGCTTCAACATTTGGAAAAGTCAAAATTGAAAGCTCAATTCGGCAGATTTTGCTCGCGGAAGTGGGTTCGGAAAATCAAACAGTGAGCTAGCAACCTTTGAGGTTGCCGCCTGTAATCAAAGAGGTTTTTCGCCCCGTTTGCGTGTGACCGAGTGCAAATTTCTATCTGGCCTTCAAGAATGGCATTTTGAAAAGCCGCGGCCAGAGACGAAGGTCAGCGGATGAGGTCTGAAGTGGTCCCAGGAAACCGGACAGTCAGCTAAGGTGTTTCCCGAACCTTTGAAGGGATACGAACATGGCAAAGCGCCGGAACTTTACAGATCAGTTTAAGGCCAAGGTGGCGTTGGAAGCGCTGCGTGGCGACAAGACCGTGCAGGAGATCGCGGCGAAGCATCAGTTGCACCCAAATCAGGTCAGCACATGGAAGCGGCAGGCCATCGAGGGCATGGCCGATGTGTTCTCGGGTGGCAAGCAGAGCGGCCCGACCGAGGCGGAAGTAAAGGAACTTCACGCCAAGATCGGGAGGCTGGCGGTCGAGAACGATTTTTTGTCGGAAGGGCTGAAGCGATGAGCCCTGGAAAGAAACGCGCGATGATCAACCGGGATCACCCCAAGCTGAGCATCAGCCAGCAGTGCAAGCTGGTGAGCCTGAGCCGGTCGGCGTTCTACTACACGCCCGCCGGGATCGACGCCGACACGCTGTCGATGATGAAAGAGATCGACCGGGTGTTCACCAAATACCCATTCTTCGGGTCGCGCCAGATCGCGGCCTATCTGCGCCGGGAAGGCATTGTTGTTGGCCGCCATCGCGTCAGGCGATTGATGGCGAAGATGGGTCTTGAAGCGGTCTACAAGCGCCCACGAACCAGCCAGCCGCATCCTCAGCACCCGGTCTTCCCGTATCTGCTGAGGAAGATGGTGATTGACCGACCGAACCAGGTCTGGTGCGCCGATATCACCTTTGTGCCAGTCAGAAATGGCTTCCTCTATCTGGTGGCAATCATGGACTGGGCGACGCGCAAGGTGCTGAGCTGGCGGTTGTCGAACACGATGCACGCCGACTTCTGCGTCGAAGCACTGAGCGAGGCCATCGCCAGGTACGGCCCGCCTGAGATCATGAACACAGATCAGGGATCGCAGTTCACCGGATCGGCCTGGATCACGACGCTGACCGAGGCGGGCGTGCGCATCTCGATGGACGGGCGCGGGCGTTACCTCGACAACATCTTCATCGAACGCCTCTGGCGATCCCTGAAGCAGGAGGCCATCTATCTCGAAGAAATCAATGAAGGCTTCCGGGCCCGTCGTGTCATCAAGGGCTGGATGGCATTCTATAACACCAGCCGACCCCATTCCGCGCTTGATCGGCAGACGCCGGACGACGCATATTGGGCAGGCTTGGAAGAGCGACACGCAGCATGAAACCTAAACCCGATACACCTTAGAAACGCTGCAAACCTGTCCGAAAAGATGGGACCACTTCACACGTCAACGCACAGTGAAAGCCAGAGAAAGGGAAGCCCGGGTGCCGGGCTTGAAAGGATAGAGAGAGGCTCATCCGGGTCCGGCGAGACAAGGACCCTGACCATGGCCAAGACCACGACCCGCCCGAATCCCACCACCTCAAAAAAGACCGAAGCCGTTGGATCGGCCGCGCCTGACGGCGGTGCCGACATCCGGATGATCCCGCTCGACAAGCTGGAGCCGAGCCCACTCAACGTCCGCAAGGTGGCCGCAAGCGCCAGCGACGATGCCGAGATTCTTGCGAGCATCCGCGAGACGGGAATCAAGCAGAACCTGGTGGTTCACGCACTTTCCGAGACACGTTTTGCCGTCGACGCAGGCGGTCGTCGCCTCAAGGCGCTGAAACAACTCGCCGAGGACGGTGTGATCCCCGCTGATCATCCAGTGCCCTGCCTTGTCGAGGACGAGCGCAACGCCATCCTTACCTCGGCCACAGAAAACCTCCAGCGCGCGGCGATGCATCCGGCAGACCAGTTCGAGGCCTTCGACAAGATGATCGGCGAGGGTCGCAGCGAAGACGAGATTGCGCTCAAATTCGGCGTCTCCGTCGACCTGGTGCGCCGTCGCCTCAAACTCGCCCGTGTCGCACCCGAAATCATCGAGCAGTTTCGTGCCGGTGATCTGACCCTCGAATGCGTGATGGCTTTCACGCTGACCGACGACCATGACCGCCAGCTCGCGGTCTGGAACGCCGTGAAGGGCGGCTATCACATCCATCCGCAGAGCATCAAACGTCAGCTGACCGGGGCCGCACATTCGGCGAACTCGGCAATTGGTCGATTTGTCGGCATCGAGGCGTATGAGGCGGCGGGCGGGGTTCTGCTGCGGGATCTCTTCGACGACCGGGCAACCGCTCATATGGAAAACCCCGACCTCTTGGAGCGTCTCGCCATTGAGAAACTGCAGGCTGCGGCCAAACCCTTCGAAGGGATATGGAAATGGGTCGAAGTGCATCTTTCGGTGGATTATGGCGCGTTTCGCAGTTTCGGGCGGGTCTATCCGCAGGACATCGAACCGGATGCGGACATGCTGGCCGAGGAGGAACGTCTCATCGCGCGTGAGGAAGAATTGGCGGCGCAGAACGACGGGGAGGACTGGACCGACGCGGAGACCGAAGAATACTACGCCATCGAGCCGCGTTTGCGCGAAATTGAAGCCATGCAGCGCGAACGGCAACCCTATGCCGAGGCAGATCGCGCTATCGCCGGTGTAGTCCTGACCATCGGCCATGACGGGGTGTTGCGCGTCGAGAAAGGCCTGGTGCGGCCCGAGGACATTCCTGTTGCGCCCGAACCGGACGATACCACCGCAGATCCGGATGGCGCTCCCTCCCCTGCCCGCCCACAGGTGACGCCGCCGACCTCCTCCACGCCGGTGCCGAGCTCCGACCCGGCCGCGACGTTGCGCAAGGCGGACGGGATTTCGGCGAGCCTGGCCGACGATCTGCGCGCCACGCGTCAGCACATCCTGCGGGCGCATCTGGCGGCGGATTTCGAGGTGGCTTTCGATGCGATGCTCTACGCGCTCTGCGAGCAGGCTTTGGGGCGGTCCTACAACAACGAGGCGCTCGATATCTCCATCCGGCCCTTCCAGGCGCAAAACCGCGAGGTGCTGCATGCGGACACCGTCGCTCAGAAGATGCTTGAGGCGTTGGAGCAGGACCTCGCCACCGACTGGATGAAGCTGGAGAAACCCGATGACTTCCGGGCGATGTCGGCCCTGCCCATTGCGGACAAGCAGGCGCTTTTCGCCTGGGCGACGGGTCTCGCGGTCAAGCCGCAGCTCTCCTCTGACAATCGCCCCTCCCACATCATTGAGGAGATTGGTGCGCGGCTCGACGTCGATGTGGCGGCCTGCTGGCGCCCGAGTGCCCAGAACTACTGGGGTCGCGTCAACAAGGGGCATGCGGTGGCCACGGCGCGCAAGCTCATCGGCGATGATTACGCCGAGGATCGCAATCGCGAACGCAAGGGCGATCTCGCAGCCGCGATGGAGCGCGCTTTCGCGGAAACGGCCGGCGAGACGGAAGGTTTCGACGCGGCGACGGCAGCAAAGACAACGCGCTGGCTGCCAGACGGGATGGTGTTTGCCGGTGCGGCGGAGGCCGACGCCAAAATGATTGGCGATGCGCCCGAGGCGGAGGAAGGCGACGTGCCTGCCGCAGACGCTCTGGCCGAGGCGGAGAGCAATGAACCATCGTCCTTGCCCGCCTTCCTTAGCGGAGATGCGGCCTGACGAAGCGAACACCGACCTGATCACGACATGAGCTTTGGGCCGCCCTCACATCGAGGGCGGCTCTTTCCGGCTGACGGGTTGCCGACAGCCGATATCGGATCGGCTGGCCCGTCCCGGAGACATCCTATGACCACCAGACTCGACCTCGATCCTGTTCAGGAAGCCGCACGCATCGCCGCGCAGAATGACGCGTTTCGCAATTCCATCCTCGGCAATCCTTCCGTTGCCGATGCCCCGCAGGGACAGTTTGTGATGACATGTGGCGTCGCCGCGCTTGGACCCGACGCACAACTGGAACTCACACGCCGCGTTGCCGCGTTCGACGCCTTCAATGCCGACAGTGACCCGCAGGGATTGCACGAGATGGGGGTCATCGAATTCAATGGCACGAAGGTTTGGTTCAAGATCGACTTGTACGACGTCGATTATCAGTACGGCTCGCCTGAGCCTTCCGACCCGAAACAGACGCGTCGCGTGCTGACCTTGCTTCTCCCGTCGGAATACTGACGCCCTCCACCCCCAATCGCCGCCCCGGGCCGTCCTTGCATAAAGGGCGGTCCTTTCGGGCTGGCGGGTTTCAAGGGGCGCGATGATCGCGTCCGGCCTGCTGCAGGAGACCAGAGATGGCCAAGACACTCGATTACCAGATCACCCTCTATCCCGCGCATCGTGACGGCGCCTTCGTTGTTACCCAGTTCCATATGATGGCGACCTACCCCGAAAAGCGCGTCCAGGCCGCGGGCATGGACGATTTGATCGACAAGGTGACGCAGTTCGCAATGGAGCATGGTGAGAGTTGCAGTGCTTCGGTGCGTTGCCTCGCCCCGCGCAAACCGCCGGGGTTCAAGCGCGCGACCGAGAATCTGTATTTCAACCTGGTTGACCGGACGGCTGAAAACCGCGGCGACGCTGCGGCCTGAAGCCCCCCAAAGGAAACTCCGGGGCGGCCTCGCGTAACGGTCGCCCTCCCCTCTCCCAATTCCAAAGGACAAAAAGACATGACACAAGCGACTGATTTCTACGCACAGATGCTCGAATCCCAGAGACGCGCATCCGAAGAGCGGGGCGAGACTCGCGCTGCCCTTCTCTCCGAGCTGCGTGCCTTCGGCGTGACCAGCATCGAGGTGCAATATGAAGGCTACGGCGATTCCGGCAATGTCGAGGATGTCGTCGTGACACCCGACACGATCACGCTGACAGAAGAGTTGCGACGCCGGGTTGAAGATTTTGGTTGGGATTTCGCCTATGCGCTGAGCCCCGGATTCGAGAACAACGAGGGCGGTTATGGCGAGCTGACCTGGGCGCTCGAGACGGACAAGATCGATGTTAGCCACTCGAACCGCTATATCGAAACCAACACCACCGAACACGAGGGGCTCTGACATGGCACATCCCCTCCACCACGCCGAAAGCTCCGCCCGAAAATTCGGCGGTGTTCCAGATGACTATCAGTTCGTGCATGACTGGTTTGACTCATCCAAAGAGCACCTAGGTCTCTTTGTTCACAGAGCCCAAAAACATCATACAGTCGGGATCTATGATGCCGAACGTCACTTCGGCCGCAGCCTGACCAACAGCGCGGGCCGGGTCGTCCCGATCCGCTGGATCGGTGAGCAGCATGTGCGCGAGGACTGCCAGGGACGGATCCCGTCGCTGGCGGACTGGCTTGTCCGCATTCAGCCGGAACCGTGGATGGCCAATGGCCGGATCGACAACGATCCTACGCAGATTGTTGGCGATCCGCGTGCGGTCTGGATCGAGGCGGTCTCCAATCACCAGACCATTCTCGGTTTTGAGGACTGGCTGCTGAAGGTCTCTGTCGAGCACATCCAGCATCGCCAAAACCGCGCCGCTGCCTGATCCGCCGGCCAGAAAACTCACCAACCACCGGATCCCATCCACTTCGACCCGCCTGCGCCACAACCGGCTTGGCGGGTCGATTGCGTTTCAAGAAAGGATATCGACATGCAAGACCCTGTCTACGAGGAGGCCTACCAAGGCCACGTCATCAAGATCTATCACGACCCCGATTCTGAGAACCCAAGGGAGTGGTCCAACCTCGGAGCGCTGATCTGTTGGCACCGCCGATACCGGCTGGGGGACAGCCACCGGTTCGACTGCCCCGAGGCGTTCCTGCGCGATCTTGCGGGCGTCTCGGATCAGAGCGATCTTTCACTGGATCGCCTCCGCGAGCGCGCCGAGCGCAAGGCAATCATCTTGCCCGTGTACCTCTACGACCATTCCGGCCTCGCGATGAACACCATCGAGTTCCATTGTCCGTGGGATTCCGGCCAAGTTGGCTTTGTATACGTAACGCTCGAAACGGTTCGAAAGGAGTTCGGCGCGAAGCGCGTCACCAAGGCGATGCGCGAAAAGGCCAAGGACATTCTGCGCGCTGAGATCGTCACCTTCGATGCCTACCTCGGCGGACGGGTTTATGGCTATGTCGTCGAGCGTGACGGTGAAGAGATCGACGCCTGTTGGGGGTTCTTCGAGCACTATGATCTGGACTGCCTGTCCGAGGCGCGGGCGGTTGTAGATCCTCTGATTTTGCGAGAGGTACAAAGACCCGCCGCTGCGGAACAGGGCGCAAGCCCACCCCCGAGTTGAAACGCCCGCAATACTCATATATCTTATTCATGCGTATTACGGAGGTGAGCATGGCAAGCACAAGCGTCACACTTGGCCCCCATTGGGACGAATTCATCGCCCTGATGCTTAAAGAGGGGCGTTACGGGTCAACCAGCGAGTTGATCCGCGCCTCTCTGCGCCTGATGGAGGAGCAGGAAGGTCAGCGGGCGCGGCTTCGCGTTGCGCTGATGGAGGGCAAACAATCCGGTGACGCCGGTCCGCTTGACATGGATGAGATCAAGCGCGACGCGCGGAGCCGCTCTGGCGCTTCTGATGCGTGACATTCATCACTCTCAGGCGGCAAAATCCGACCTCGTCGATATCTGGGTCGAGACAGACCGACAGTGGGGCGAGGCGCAGGCGGACCGCTATCTCGATGATATCGATCGCGCCCTGAAGGGTCTCATCGCCAACCCGCAAATGGGGTCTGACTGTTCCGATCTCTTGCAGGGTGCGCGTAAACTGATCACGGGCCGGCACCTCGTGTTCTACGAGGTGGACCCGGACAGGATCTTCGTGATCCGAGTCTTGCATCAGTCCATGGACGTGCCGAGGCATCTGCGGTCGTCCTGATAACGGGCGAATTCGCACCGGGGCTTTGCCATGAAAGAGCGAGAGGCAGGGCAGGAGGGGTGACCCCTCCCGGGTGAGAGAGTGCGCGCGGGGCTTGGGGCCAACCCTAAACCCCGGAGATTGCCGATGAACGCTCACCCCCATTCCGTCCAACTTGCAACCGAGCCCGACGCCCCTGCCCTGCCAGAGGCTCCGGGCTTCGCCCAACACCTGATGCAGGTTGCGAAAGCCCTCGTCCCCCTGTTCGAGGCGGGCAGGTCCATCGACGCCGCCGCCCTTCGCACTGCGATGGAGCAAGCCTTCGGTGCCAGCGACACCAGCGGCTCCTGGATCTGGAAGGATGCTTACGAAGCCGCAGAGGTCGCCCAGATCCTGATGCTTTCGCGCTACGGTGCGCTGATGCAGCGCCAGGTATCCGCGCCGCGGGCATTTCTCACCATGATCGAGCGTCTCGCCGGTCTGGCCCCCTCCCACACGCGGCGCTCTGAAGACAGTGTCCGCCTGCAACAATTCTCGACCCCTCTGCCCCTCGCGGCCATCGTTGCGCAGGCGGCGGGCTTTCGGGACGACGACCTGGTGCTCGAGCCTTCGGCCGGTACCGGCCTGCTGGCGATTTTCGCAAAGATTGCAGGCGCTCGCCTGGCGCTGAATGAGCTTGCCGAGACCCGCCGCGCCCTGCTGGGACATCTGTTCCCCGGTGCAGTCGTCTCGGATCACGATGCCGCCTCGATCGATGACCGGCTGGATCGGTCGATCACGCCCTCGGTCATCGTGATGAACCCACCGTTTTCTGCGGCCAACCATGTCGACGGCCGGTTCCGGCAGGCCACCAGCCAACATGTCCTGTCCGCCCTAGCGCGTCTCGCGCCGGGTGGGCGGCTTGTCGTCATCACCGGCGAGAGCTTCCGCCCCTCGACGAAATCCTTTCAGTCGACGTTTCAGCGGATCGCACAAAGCGCCGATGTGGTATTTTCCGCCGCTATCGACGGCAAGGTCTTTGCGCGGCATGGCACCACGATCGACACACGGCTGACGGTGATCGACAAGCGTGCGACTGGCGCTGATGAGATCGCATCGGTCGAAAGCGAGGCCGTCTACCATCCGATCTGCGCGACCACCGCCGACCTTCTCAACGCAGTGCTCACCCACTGCCCGCAGCGCCACAGCCCCTCGCCCTGCCCCACCAGTACGGCCCTGTCGGCTCCGACCGCTTCGACCCGCACCAACCTGCAGGCCCTGCGCAATGCCGCGCGCAAGGAAACCCGTGCCCTCGCCGAAGAACGCGCAAGGCACCCGTTTGACGATATCACGACGGCCCCGATCGACTACCTGCCGAAGGCTTGGAGCCAACCCGACGGCACGCTGCAGGACACGGTCTACGAGGCCTATGACCTTCAGGCGATCAGGATCGATGGCGCGGCGGAACATCCGACCGCGCTGGTGCAATCCACCGCCATGGCCTCGGTGCCGCCGCCCGTGCCGACCTATCGTCCCATCCTGCCGAAGAACCTCGTTCAGGACGGCCTTCTTTCTGCGCCGCAGCTGGAAAGTGTCATCTATGCGGGCAACGCGCATGAGACGCATCTCAAGGGCTGGTTCAAGCGCGGCGAGATCGAAGGCCAGTTGATGGCGGCGGCCGAGGGCGACGAAGGCGCGTTTCGCCTGCGCAAGGGCTGGTTTCTGGGTGATGGCACGGGATGCGGTAAAGGGCGACAGGTTGCCGGTATCATCCTCGATAATTGGCTCAAAGGGCGCCGACGGGCGGTCTGGGTCTCGAAGAGCGACAAGCTCATCGAAGATGCGCGTCGCGACTGGATAGCGCTCGGGGGACGCGAAAGCGATATCGTGCCGCTCTCGAAGTTCCGCCAGGGCAGCGACATCCGCCTGCCCGAGGGCATCCTCTTCGTCACCTACGCCACGCTGCGCTCGGCTGAACGTGAGGGCAAAGCCTCCCGCCTCGATCAGGTCACGTCCTGGCTCAGCGATGGGTTCGACGGGGTCATTGCTTTTGATGAAAGCCATGCCATGGCGAATGCTGCCGGAGAAAAGTCCGACCGCGGCGACAAGAAGGCGTCCCAGCAGGGCCTCGCTGGCCTCGCGCTGCAGAACGCCGCGCCCGATGCACGGGTTCTCTATGTCTCGGCGACCGGTGCCACAGTCGTCGGCAATCTTGCCTATGCTTCGCGCCTCGGTCTCTGGGGCACCGGCGATTTCCCCTTCGTGACGCGGGCCGAGTTCGTCGCCGCGATGGAGGCCGGGGGCATTGCGGCCATGGAGATGATCTCGCGCGACCTGAAGGCGCTTGGGCTCTATCTGGCGCGGTCCCTCTCCTATGCCGGGGTCGAATACGAGATGCTGGTCCATGAGCTGAGCCCCGCTCAAGTCGCCATATACGACAGCTACGCCGATGCCTACCAGATCATCCACAACAACCTTGAGGCAGCGCTTCAGGCCTCGGGTATTTCTTCTGAGACCGGCACGCTGAACGCCCAAGCGAAATCCGCCGCGCGTTCGGCCTTCGAGAGCAACAAGCAGCGCTTCTTCAACCATCTCATCACCGCCATGAAATGTCCCTCGCTGATCCGCGCCATCGAGGCGGACCTTGCAGCAGGGCACTCGGCCGTGATTCAGGTGGTCTCGACCAGCGAAGCGGTGATGGAACGCCGCCTTGAAGAGATCCCTTCCTCGGACTGGGACGATCTGCAGGTCGATTTCACGCCGAGGGAGAACATCATGGACTACCTGATGCACAGCTTCCCGACGCAGCTTTTTGAGCCTTACACCGACGAGAATGGCGATCTGCGCTCGCGCCCCGCCCTCGATTGCGATGGCAACCCGATCATCTGCCGCGAGGCGGAGCGGCGGCGGGATGATCTTGTCGAGCATCTTGGGGCCCTCGCCCCGGTGCAGGGCGCGCTCGACCAGATCCTCTGGCATTTCGGAGGCGATGCAGTGGCTGAGGTCACGGGGCGCAAGCGGCGCATCGTCAAGACGCGTGAGGGGCGGCTCAAGGTCGAGAACCGCCCCGCCTCCTCCAACCTCGGCGAAACCCAGGCCTTCATGGACGATGCAAAACGCATCCTGATCTTCTCCGATGCGGGTGGCACCGGGCGCAGCTACCACGCCGATCTCGGGGCCAAGAACCAGCGCCTTCGGGTGCATTACCTCCTGGAGCCCGGGTGGAAGGCCGACAATGCGATTCAGGGTCTCGGGAGGACCAACCGCACGAACCAGGCGCAGCCGCCACTCTTTCGCCCCGTCGCCACAGACGTGAAGGGCGAGAAGCGCTTTCTCTCCACCATCGCCCGCCGCCTCGACACGCTGGGTGCCATCACCAAGGGACAGCGCGAGACCGGCGGTCAGAACATGTTCCGTGCCGAGGACAACCTTGAGAGCCCCTACGCACGCGCTGCGCTGCGCCAGTTCTTCTACAAGCTGCGTGCGGGTAAGATCGAGGCCTGCTCCTATGCGAAATTCCAGGAGATGACTGGGCTGACGCTCGATGAAGCGGATGGCACGATGAAAGAGACCCTGCCGCCGATCCAGCAGTTCCTGAATCGTTGCCTCGCGCTCCGCATCGACATGCAGGACGCGATCTTCGAGGCCTTCGGCGGGTTCCTCTCGGCCATCATCGAAGATGCGCGCCAGGCAGGCACGCTCGATGTCGGCCTCGAAACGCTCAAGGCCGAGAAATTCGAAATCGTCGACCGCAAGGTCATCTTCGAGCACGGGGCTACGGGCGCAACGGCAACTGCGCTGACCGTGGAGCGTACCGATCGCAACGATCCGCTCACCCTGCCCCGGATCAAATCGATCTGCGCAAATACGGACGGCGCGACGCTGTGCTGGAACACCTCCTCCAAACGCGCGGCGCTGATGGTGAATGCGCCGGCCTTCATGGACGAGGACGGCGTGCCGATCCTGCGGGTGAAGCTTCTGCGTCCGATGGCCACAGAAATCCTCGCGCTGACCGAGTTCTCGAAGTCGCACTGGGAAGAGATCGATGATGCGATATTCGAACAGCTCTGGCAGGCCGAGGTCGAGGCAGTGCCGGAGTTCACCACCTCAAAGATTACGCTCATCTGCGGGCTTCTCCTGCCGATCTGGGATCGGCTTCCCGCTGACAACATGCGCATCTACCGCCTTCAGACCGAGGATGGGGAGCGCGCCATCGGTCGACTGGTCAGCCAGGAGCAGCTTCTCAATGTCTTTGCACGCCTTGGTCTCGATTGCCAGATCGAGATGACGCCGCGGGAAGTGCTCGCCGCCGTGATGGAAGCCAGGACGACGCTGAACCTCCTCGGCGGCTATCAGCTGCGCCGGTCGCTGGTCATGGGGCAGCCGAGGCTTGAGCTGATAGGTGCTTCAGGCGCGGCCCTGCCCGGACTGAAGGCAATGGGCTGTTTCACGGAAGTGATCCAGTGGAAGACGCGGGTGTTCATTCCGGTCGACGGCATCGAGGTGCTGACACGGGTCCTTGCCGAGCATCCAGTTGGCGCCGGCACATCGGAGGCCGCCGCATGAGCGCGCGCCACAGTATCGCGGACCTCTCGGCCGATCTGGCAGACCATGCCGAGAGTTTCTGCCGCCAGTATTTCCCCGAGGGGCGCAAGCTGGGTAATTATTGGCAGGTCGGCGACACGTCCGGTGCAAAGGGCCAGAGCCTCGCCATCCGTCTGCAGGCGCAGGTTGGTCGTAAAGCCGGGTCCTGGCAAGATTTCGCGACGGGTGAATATGGCGACCTGATCGACCTGCTGCATGAACGGCTTGGGTCTGTCACGCTCAAGGAGACCCTGAGGGAGGCTCGATCCTTCCTCGGCGAAGCCCCCTGCCCTGCCGTACCTCGAGACACCCAAAGGGCTGAGCGCCCGGATGCAGCCTCCAGCAAACGCATCGCGCGGGCGCGCAAACTTTTCGCTGCTGGCAAGCCGGTGTTTGGCACCTTGGCCGCCACCTATCTGCAGGGGCGCGGGATCACACGGCTCGGCCCGGCCCTGCGCTATCACGCGCGTGTCTTCCTGCGGCAGGGCGAGGACGACCCCGATCTGCTGGAACGGGCCCCTGCCCTACTGGCAAAGATCACCGACAATCGCGGCCAGATCACCGGATGCGCAAGGGTTTTTCTCGACCCGTCCACCGGCGGTTTGGCCGAGATCGAGAGCCCGAAGCGGATCCTCGGACAGCTGCACGGCCATGCCATCCGCTTCTGGTCCGGCAAGGCGCGCAGCGATCTCATCGTCGGTGAAGGTCTCGAGAACACCCTCTCGGTCGGCACGGCTCTCCCCGAGTTCGATCTCGCCTCCTGTCTCACTGCCACCCATCTCGGCCTCTTCATCCCGCCGCCGAGGATCAAGCGTATCTGGATCGCGCGGGACAATGACGAAGCTGGACGCGACGCATCAATAAGATTGCTTAACCAACTGGAATCGCTTGGAATTACCTGTGGTGATCTCGTACCAAACATGGGCGATTTCAACGACGATCTGCGGGCATTTGGCAAAGATGCGCTGCGCCGTTCTCTGCTAAAGGCCATGAAAGCACAAGGTCTGGAGATCGAGGACGGGTGACCGCCAACCTCCCCGGGGATGCCTGACCGGGCAAAGGTTTCGCCGGTTCTATCTGATCCCGTTTGGACAAGGGGAGCGATGGACCGGCGGGTCGGAGCAGAGTGCTCCTCGCCCGGGCAGCAATGCGCCCGCTACCCGGAAAATTCCCCTGCCCCACCACATGACCGTGGCGGGCCATTCCTCGCGGGAACAATTTTCCGGTCCGGGTCACATTCTCCGCTGCGCTCCGATCCTGACGGATGCGGCCCGGTCGCCGCCGGTCCTGTTATCGCCCCATCCAAATCGGGTCAGATCAAACAGAGGAACCAGACAATGCCCCATCAGACAGACATCCAAGAGGAAACCGGCGTGACCTCCGCCATCCTCGACCACCTCGCACTTCACGTCGCAACGCCCGGGCCCGGCGAGACCGATCATCGCCCCCTGCCCCAGCCCGACGAGGTCGAACTCGCCATGGCGACGCTCTTTGACACCACCATCGGCCTCCTCACCGGAAGCCAGTTGGAAGACAATCTCGAAGAGATGCTCTGGTCCCTGACCTCGATCTTCCATCGCCGGCTCACCCATATCCAGAAGCTCCTCGATGACAACGAATTCGAGGTCCGGGAAAGTCTGGCCATCCAGGACGGCTCCGAGGTCGCCTCGGTCGAACTCGAGCGCCTCCAGATGATCGGGCTGAAGCTCTGGGACCATCGCGACGCTTTCGAGCAGATGCGCGATCTGGCCGTGGACCACTTCTCGGCCGCCACCGGTTCACCCTGGCTGCCCCGCACCGGATCCAAGGTCTCGCATCGCGGTCTCACCTCCGCCGTGGTGGACAGCCGGGCCTATCTCTCGGCCAAGCGGCGCAAGGAGACCGAGGTTCACTGCCCCGAAGGCACGCGGATCGCCTTCTCGGGCGGGGACTATCACGCCTACGACCTGATCTGGTCCGTCCTCGATGCCACCCATGCGAAATACCCAGACATGATTCTTTTACACGGCGGCACACCAAAAGGTGCCGAGATGATCGCTGCCCGCTGGGCAGATACCCGTGGTGTCACGCAGGTGGCGTTCAAACCCGACTGGAAGAGCCATGGCAAGGCTGCCCCCTTCAAGCGCAACGACAAGATGCTCGAGACCATGCCCCAGGGTCTGATCGCCACGCCCGGTTCGGGCATCACCGAGAATATCGTCGACAAGGCCCGCAAACTCGGCATCCGCATCAAGAGGATCGGGGCTTAGGCCCCGGTTCACGCACCGCGCAGGAGATCCCGCACGACCACAGCCTCGGAGTAATGGAACGCTACCCTTGTGGTGGACTTGGTGCACGACGCAATATCTAGAAAGTGCTTGCACGAATCTGGCTGGTCGGGCAATAGTCTCGAAAAATAACGCGCGGTCACATAAAAAACGCGCCCACGGATCGGGGCAGACATGAGCGAAGCAGAACAGGATCTTGATATCGCCATCGGGCACTACGCGGAACTTCTCGCGTCGAACCTGCATGCTCAGCGCGCTGCGCACTTCCCACCAGATGCAAAGAAGGTGATGCGCACTTTGACCAGCGGCGAAGCTGCTGAGCTCCTTGGCGTCGACCATACCTATCTTCGGAAGCTTCATCGAGAAGGAAAGATCGTTGACGTCGAGACGACGGCGGGAAGTCATCGCCGCTATACGCTCGACGATATCTGGGAAATCCGGCAGACGCTTGAAGGAAATGCAAAAAAGTCTGGAACTTACGTGCCTGGGCGTCGCGACGGTGACGAGCTTCAAGTCATATCAGTGGTGAACTTCAAGGGCGGCTCCGGCAAAACGACGACGTCTGCTCACCTCGCTCAGCGCTTGGCGCTAAAGGGGTACAGGGTTCTTGCGATCGATCTCGACCCCCAAGCATCTCTTTCGGCTCTTCATGGAATCCAGCCAGAACTCGACCTTATGGAGGGCGGAACCCTCTATGATGCCGTTCGCTACGACGATCCGGTTCCGATCGCCGAAGTGATCCGCAAGACTTACATCCGCGGCCTTGATCTTATCCCGGGCAACCTTGAACTCATGGAGTTCGAGCACGAGACGCCTGCTGCTATCCAGCGAGGCGGAGCGAAGGCGTTCTTCGCGAGAGTTCATGACGCACTCGATAGTGTTGAAGCAAACTACGACGTTGTTGTGATCGACTGCCCGCCGCAGCTTGGTTTCTTGACGATGTCAGCACTTTCTGCGTCCTCGGGTGTCCTCGTGACGGTTCACCCGCAGATGCTTGACCTCATGTCGATGTCTCAATTCCTGCGAATGACTGCGGATCTCCTGGGAGTGATCAGGGATGCAGGCGCAAATCTGCGCTTCGATTGGCTGCGCTTCTTGCCAACGCGATACAAAGTCGGCGACGCGCCACAAACCGAAGTCATCGCCTTCATTCGCGGGCTGTTTGGGAGGTCGGTCCTGACCAATCACATGGTTGAATCGACCGCAATATCTGATGCCGGCTTGACCAAGCAAACGCTCTACGAAGCTGACAAAAAGGACTTCACGCGTCAGACGTTTGATCGTGCGATCGAATCCATGAACGCAGTGAACGATGAGATCGCTGAAATCATCCAGAACACATGGGGTCGGAATGGCAAGAAAGCCTAAACTTGGCCTGCCGCTGCAGACCCTTCGCAACGCTCCTGACGCTCTTGAAGGGCGCCGACTGCGTGGCGGTGTATTTGAGATCGATCCGGCGCAGATCCTTACCGAAGGACGGTTGGATGACAGGCTTCAGATTGAAGTTGAGGGCCTGAAGAACTCTATTTCCAAGAACGGTCAGCGTGTGCCCGTCTTGGTGCGCCCACTGGAAGGCGATCGCTACAACCTGATCTATGGCCGCAGACGCTTGGAAGCATGTCGCGAACTCGGTATCAAAGTTCGAGCCATCGTCACAGAGGTTGAGAGTGATCAAGCGCTTCGAGATCAGCTTCTCGAGAACCAAGAGCGTCGTGATCTGAGCTTTATTGAGCGTGCGCTCGTTGCGACGGCACTTCTGGACGGTGATCATTTGGAAGGGGCTGAGCGCACCAATCGAGGTGTCGCCGAAGTCCTTAACCTCCACGAAGCCGGGGTTTCACAACTCTTGAGTGTCGTTCGGACGGTCGGCGAGGAACTCATCCAGGCAATTGGTGCGGCTCCCGGGATTGGTCGCCCGAGATGGGAAGAGCTCAAAAAGGCTTTGGGTGCCTACGACGGTGATCGAGACCAACTGCAAGCCGTAGCTCATGCAGCCAAGTCCGAAAGTTCCGGCTCGGTCGATGAGGTTTCTGAGCGTGCGTTTCTCGCAGTTCTGGCAGCCGCGAAGAGCGCAGAGAAGAAAGCAAGCCCGTCTAGAAAAGGCGTGCCTGCTTTGGCGATCCCCGGTGTCGGAGCTGCGACGGTCAAGACCAGCCGCCAAGGCAAGCAGCTTAAACTCGATCTGACTACGGATGAACCTGATTTTATCAGCTGGTTGGAGGGCAATGCCCCAAAGCTGATTACCGAGCTTCATGAGCGCTGGAAGCGTTCAGAAGACTGAGGAAGAGCAACCAACAAGAAGGAGGCACGATACAGGCAAAAAGAAAAAGGCCCCGAGAAGCTAGCTTCACGAGACCTTTGTAAGGTTTCGCACCGGGATCAGCCCGCTACAAAATCTCAGTTTTCGCACTTCTGAATGTAGCGTTCTGGCCCCTACCCCGCAAGCGCAAAGCGATTCGCGGGCCCTAGAATTTTTGTCTTCGTGAACATTTTCATGGAGTACACACCAATTTCGCCGTTTATGCGGCCGATTTCGCACGCTCATTTGCGCGTCATCGAGCGACCCGAGGCATCTGTTCCGGCCAGACCCGTTAACAAGTGGGAACTCCTGCGCGAGCTCTCCAAG
Organism: Pseudooceanicola lipolyticus; assembly: GCF_002786325.1. Lineage (GTDB taxonomy): Bacteria > Pseudomonadota > Alphaproteobacteria > Rhodobacterales > Rhodobacteraceae > Pseudooceanicola_C > Pseudooceanicola_C lipolyticus. The sequence goes on from NZ_PGTB01000008.1 coordinate 34,654, forward strand.
GCGCAAGCGGCCTTTGGGGTCTCGGAACGTGATCTGACTGTTTTGCAGGGGCTCCTCAGCTTCTTTCCGGACGATGCGCTTGGCGGGAACGCCGAGATGGTCGTCTTCCCCTCGAACAAGGCGATCTGCGAGCGCCTGAATGGCATGCCGTGCTCAACGATGCGTCGTCACCTCGCGCGTCTCGTCGAGGCTGGCTTGCTCCAGCGGCGCGATAGCCCCAATGGGAAGCGCTACGTCCGCAAGCACGGCGAAGACCGCGTCGCCTTTGGCTTCGATCTTTCCCCGCTCTACTGCCAGTCCGAGGAGATAGCACGGGCCGCAGAGGCCGTACGTGAGGCTGAGGAGCGCGTCAGGCGCCTGAGAGAGGTCGTAAGCCTCATGCGACGCGATCTCGCGGCCCTCGCCGAGTTCGGAGACGAGATGCAGCCAGGCCTAGGCTTCTGGGATCAGCTTCGCGACAAGGCTGCCCTCACAGCCCGCGCGCTTCGCCGCAAGCTTTCAATTGAGGACCTCGCGGCCTATCGAGCCGATCTTGAAGCTCTCCTTGACCAGGCACGCAACATCATTGATGGCCCTGAAACAGAAGAAATGAACACCAATGATGCCCAATCTGAGCGTCACCATCATAATTCAAATAAAGAATCTATAGATTTTGAGCCGGCTTTAGAAAAAAGCGGGGCGGCGGCGGGTGTGCCAGATGTGGATACGAATGAGCCGGTGGCTGACGTTGATGAACAGGACACAAGACATCTGCCAAAGATCCCGCTTCACCTAGTGATAGCGGCATGTCCCTCGCTGAAGACCTTCTACCAAGGTGAGATCCGGCATTGGCATCAGCTTTTCGATGCGGCGGGCCATGTGCGGCCAGCCATGGGGATCAGTGCGTCTGCATGGGAAGAAGCACAGCGGTTCATGGGTCCGGAGCAAGCGTCGATCGTCGTTGCTGCGATGCTGGAACGCTTCGCCGACATAAGATCGCCTGGTGGATACTTGCGAGCTCTGACTGCCAAAGCTGCGGCCGGCGAGTTCTCCTGTGGGCCGATGGTCATGGCATTGATTGGGCGACGATCTGCAGCTTAACAGCTGTTAAGGTTGAGAGACTGCGTACTTTTCCGCCACCTCGGGACTGTCGACTTAACAGCTGTTAAAGTCCTGCCTCGCGAGCGTCAGAATATGAGAGGGAAAGGGTTGTTGGTTTGAGGGTGACGGGAAGTGAGATCGGAAGAGTGGCTTCCGGCGCCCGTCGTGGAGGAGATCTGATGGCGAAACCTGCCCAGAAAGTCACCCAGTCCCCGTTCCGGGACATTCCCTTCGACAAGCTCGTGCTGAGCCAGTCCAACGTCCGGCGCATCAAGGCCGGCATCTCGGTCGAGGAACTGGCCGAAGACATCGCCCGCCGCGGGTTGCTGCAAAGCCTGTGCGTCCGGCCCGTTCTGGCGGATGATGGGTCCGAGACAGGCAAGTTCAAAATACCCGCTGGCGGTAGGCGCTTCCAGGCCCTGTCACTCTTGGTGAAGCAGAAGCGCCTGGCCAAGACGACGCCCATTCCCTGCTTCGTGCGGGATGCGAAGTCCACGATCCTCGCCGAAGACGACTCGCTCGCCGAGAACATGAAGCGCGCTGTCCTGCATCCACTCGATCAGTTCCGCGCCTTCGTGGCGCTGCAGGAGAAGGGTCAGGGCGACGAAGAGATCGCAACCGCCTTCTTCGTCAGGCCGCAGGTGATCAAACAGCGCTTGAAACTCGCCGTCGTGGCCCCTGCCCTGCTCGAGCTTTATGCCGAGGATGAAATGACGCTGGAGCAGCTGATGGCCTTGACGGTTAACCCGGATCATGAGCGCCAGGTTCAGGTCTGGGAGGCGATCCGCTCGTCCTGGAACAAGGAGCCCTATCAGATCCGGCGGATGCTGACGGAAACCTCGGTGCGGGCATCCGATCGTCGTGCTGTCTTTGTCGGCATCGATGCCTATGAGTCTGCTGGCGGCACCATGTTGCACGACCTCTTCCAGGGCGATGACGGCGGCTGGCTGGAAGACCCCGCCCTGTTCGATCGTCTGGTCAGCGAGAAGCTTCAGGCTGAAGCCGAAGCCATTGCGACCGAAGGTTGGAAATGGATCGAGGTCTCGCTCGACCTGCCCTATGGCTACAGCCACGGTTTGCGGCGGCTGAGCGGAGACCCGGCACCGATGACGGATGACGAAGGCGCGGCCCATGCCAAGCTTCTTGCCGAATACCGGGCGCTCGAAGAGGAATACGAGGGCCAGGATGAATTCCCCGAGGAAGTCGACGCGCGACTTGGCGAGTTGGAAATTGCGATGGAGAAGCTCGAGACTCGGCCGTTGATCTTCGACGATGAAGAGATCGCGCGGGCAGGGGCTTTTGTGACGCTTTATCGCATGGCGAGCTTGTCGTTAATCGCGGCTTTGTCCGGCCCGAGGATGAGCCTCGGGAATACGCTGATGTCTTCAGCTGTGAACCGACAGCAGGGCGCTGAGCTTTCAACGGGGAGTTACGCGGATGGTATCGGCCACGGTACGGAAATCACTTCTGCTGGTCAAGCGCTTGGCGCGAACGCACGCGACGACGAGGACGATGGTGCGTTGAAGCCCTTGCCTGAGCCCGTTCCCGACACCGAGCAGGCTGAAGATGCAGATCTTCTTGACTTCATCAGCTCAGACCGGCCAAGGATTAATGACAGGATGACAGTTCGCAAGATTACAATCCAGCGGCTTTCGTCAGGTTCACGCGGAAGCGGTCGCGGCGGCGTTGGTAGCGGCGGGTCATCTGTGCCGAAGCGTGGCCAAGGTGCTTCTGCACATACCGCTCGTCCACCTCGGCCGAACTGGCGAGACCTGCGCGCAGAGAATGGCCAGAGAACAGTGCCAGGCGTTCCTTTTCGGGCAGTTCGGATCGGATGCCGGCGTCCAGGACCGTTCGCTTGATCAGCCGCGCGACATGCTTGTCGTTCAGCCTTGTCTCCAGGGCCTTCTTTCCACCCCGAGTGGTGCCGACAAAGACCGGCCCGAAGTCGATCCTGGCGAAGTGCAACCACTGCTCGAGCGCATGCACAGGGCAGCTGGAGTTAGACGATCCCAGACCGATCTCGACCTCGCGCCAGCCGGTCTTGGCGTTGAGCGTCAGCACGGCGCCGTCGTCGAGGATCTCGATCCAGCCGCCTGAATCGGGCGTGTCGTCCTTTCCGACATCCAGGCTGACGATCTCGGAGCGGCGGAGCCCGCCGGCGTACCCGAGGAGCAGGATGGCGCGGTCCCTGAGCCCGCGCAGGTCGTAGGGCAGGGTGGCGACCATCGCGAGGATGTCCTCGGCCAGGATCGCTTCCTTCTGCACCGGCGGACGGGCGTGTTTGCGTTTGATCCCGGCCAGCACTGTTGCGATGTGGCGGTTCTTACGATCGAGGACAAAGCCGCGTTGCGCATAGTTCCAGGCAAGGCCGGAGAGGCGACGTTCGATGGTACTGACCGATAGGGCAGGGGAGGGGCCCGCTCCGGACGCCAGGTCTGCGAGATAAAGCCCGATCATTTCAGGCGACGGGGGCAGAGGCTCCGCGCCCTTCATCCGACACCACCGCGCGAAATGCGCCCAATCCTTGGCATAGGCTTTCAGCGTATTGTCAGAAGCTGCGGCGCGCGCATAATCTCGGGCGGCGTCGACCAGGCGATCAAGGCTGCCGGATCCCGCGACGTGGGCGGGTAGGGAGATGTCGTCGCTTTTTTCTTGATCGCTGTCGCCGTTCTGAGCGATACAAAACGCACCAGAGTTTGATGATGTCGACTTCTCGTCCTCTGAGGGCATTTTCCAGTGAATCCGGTGGTGAAATTAAACTGCGTCCTAGCATATCTCTTGATGTCCGATAATGCAAACTTATTGGACATTAATAAGACTTACAAGGCGGGGCGGTTTAGACGCTATTTTCTGGAATAAAGCGCCGCGAAGATGTAGGTTGTCCGCATGATCTTTACCCGCGACAGCCGCATCAGCGACCCTGAGACCCTACCCCGGATGCCCGCCTGGGTCACCTCTGCACGCGCTGAAACCCTTGAAGATGTTGCGTTTTTGTCAGGTGCAGCGCTGAACCACCTGCATGTTGTGTTGGCGCAAGGGGACCTGCCCCACGCCTTGTTCCGGGATCGGCTCGCTCTGCGTGCCGCAGAGGCTTGTGTCGCGTTTTCCGGGCGGCCGGAGCGGGCGGCGGAGTTGCGCGACGTGGTACATGTTCTGCGGCCCGGTGACTTGCCGGGTCCGGCGGGCGAAACCTACCTGGTCTGGCGGCGCGCGGTGGAGCGGCCGGTGTCGATCAAGGCTCTAGGCCGAGCCTTGCCGACCTTCGAGCCGGGCCAGATTGCTACAAGGCTCGATACGGGGAAGGGGGCGCCGGTGACCCGCGCCGCGATGGCGCTGGAAGCCGTTCTGCGCGAGGCGCCACGTGCAGACGTAGCAGGACTGATGCTCGCGGATGCGGCCCTGGCTAGGGCACTCGGCTGGGATCATTTCGTGCCGCTGCTGGCCCCAGGCCTGAAACGCGCCGATCTGCGTAAGCGTGGCGAAGACTTGCGCTTGGCCTGTCATCGGGCACTCATCTCTTCGGTGTTCGAGGCGGTGCGGCAGGCCTCTGACCTCGCGCGTCGGGTGACGCACCTAAAGTCGGTCGCTCCGAAGCTGCGGGCAAAGGGGGCGGGGGATGCCGTCGAGATGTTCCTGACCCGGGATGCCGTGGCGCCGTCGGCCCTGCCTTTGCCGGATCGCGCCGCGCGGCGGCTCTGCGACCGGCTGGTCGACCTCGGCGCGGTGCGCGAGCTGACTGGGCGCGACACTTTCCGACTCTACGGGGTGTAGCGATGGCGAAGGATCGCCCTGAGCCGGAGCTTGATCGCGAGTTGACCGACCTGCCGCCCGATCTGCGCTGGCGCGAATGGATGCGCCGGATCGAAGCGGTTCTGTTTGCCAGTGCCGCGCCGGTGCCACGTGAGGATCTGGCGCGGGTCGTGGGGCAGGGGGCCTCAGTCGATCTGCTGGTTGAGGACCTTGCCGCCGATCTGGAGGGGCGGGCCTTCGAGATCGCGCAAGTTGCCGGCGGCTGGATGTTCCGGACGCGGTCGGCCTATGCCCCCGCGATCCGCGCCGCGGCGGATGTCGGGGACCAGTTGCTGGACTTGAGTGAATTCGACGTCGCGGTGCTGGCCGCCATCGCCTATCACCAGCCTATCACCCGCGACGGGCTGAAGGACATCTTCGGCAAAGAGATCAGCCGTGACCTGATCGGGCGGCTCCATGCGCGCGGGCTGATCGGAACCGGGCCGCGGTCGCCTCGACGCGGGGCGCCCTATACCTTCGTCACCACCGAGCAGTTCCTTGTCGCGTTTGGGTTGGAGAGCCTTCGCGATCTTCCCGATCGCGAGCAGCTGGTGGATGCGGGGGTGGTCGGCTCGGCTTAGTGGCCTAGCGGCACTCGGTCAGGCGGCTCGTTCACATGGCGTTAGTGAATTTCGAATATTTCGAGTGTTGCGATTGTTTCGAATGGGAGCTATCCTATATCTAACTCAAGTCGTGAGAACTGGAGAGACAAGATGAACGCCCTCAGAAAAGAGGCGTTTTTTGATCGCTTGCCCGATGAGGTGGAGATCAAGAACGCTGAACAACTCAGAACAATTGTCGCTTCCCAAATCAAGGAGGGCGAGCCCACTACGCTGTCGCTTGCCCTTGAAAGCGGCGAAGTCCAAACCGTAACCCTTGCACCGGCCCTCACAGCATCTCTTCTCGAGGTGCTGCGCCTCGTATCGAGCGGTCGCGGGTTTCGGATGATCCCGGTAGAGGCTGAGCTGACGACACAGCAGGCAGCAGACTTGCTCAACGTATCGCGTCCATTCCTGGTGAAGCTTCTTGAGGAGAAAGAAATTCCGTTCACGAAGACAGGACGGCATCGCCGCGTCCGCGCGAATGATCTGTTTGCTTACAAAGAAAAGCGTGACGCTGCCAGATCAGACGCGTTGGGCGATCTTGCGGTGATGGATGCCGAGGACGGCCTTATATGAGCCGATACGCAGATCGGTTCACGGCTCTCCTCGATGCATGCGTCATAGGCGGCGCGCTTCGTAGAAACATGCTGCTCAGCCTTGCCGAGGCCGGACTGTTCCGGCCCCGGTGGAGCAGTCGCATTCTGGACGAGACTCAGAAAGCCATCTTTCAGATCACGAAGGGCGAGACCGATGGTGCGCGTCAGAGGGCGGCCATAGAAGCCGCCTTCCCAGAAGCTTTGGTGACGGGCTATGAAATTTTCGAAGAGAAACTCGCCTTGCCAGACCCTGACGACAATCATGTCCTCGCCGCCGCCATCGCAACGTCAGCGTCCGTCATAGTGACGGACAATCTAGCCGATTTCCCATCCGAGGCCCTGGACCTGCACGCCATCCAGGCGATTTCCGCCGACGACTTCATCGCCGACACAATCGAGTTGGATCCCTCGGAGGCCATTCTGGCCCTGCGCCGTATGCGCGAGCGTTTCAGGAATCCGGCGCTCGATGTTGCGACCTTGATTCACAAGTCCGAAGCGCAGGGCCTACTGCAGGTTGCAACCTTCATGGACGAGTACCAGTCGTTCCTGTAGCTTGCTTCTTCCTGGCGAACGGCTGAAGAACCAATTTTTTTGACGCTGCTAATCACGCCATGGCCCGTTCCAACCTCTGCTTCCGACGCTCCCAATCGGGCATCACTTTGTCGAGGAGATCGAAGAAGGCTGATCCGTGATGGGGCTCAGCTACATGGCAGAGCTCGTGGGTGATCACATAGTCTATGGCGTCGACCGGGGCTTGCACGAGGCGGCGGTTCAGCAGAAGGCGCCCGGCTGGTGACATAGATCCCCATCTTTGTCGGGTCTGGCGCACGATGAGCGCTTTTGGCCGGAATGCTGCGGGATCCGGGAAGAGACCAAGACAGAGTTCGATCCGCTCCGGAAACTTGATGTGTGCCCGGTCTCGGTACCATGCCTCGACCAGTTCGCGCGTCACTTCCGGCTTGGCCGGCCGGTGCGTTTGCACGACGATGAAGCCGCGGCTCAGATTTACGCTTTCTCTAACATGCGGGATGACCTTCAGTCGGTATTGGCGCCCGAGATAGAGATGGGTCTCGCCTGCGACGAACCTGCGCTCTGGTGTTCTTGGAAGGAACTGGGCAAAATACCGCTGCTGCCTTGTCACCCATGCCGCGCGTTTCCGCAGCTTGGCTTCAATGGCGTCGAGCGTCGCGTCTTCCGGGGCCGCGATCACCACCGTCGCATCCGGCTCGACGGCAATCTCAAGTGTTTTTCTCGGGCGTCGGACGATCTCGTATAGGATCTCGTGCTCGCCATACTGCAGGCAGTGCAACTCACGCGTCATGCCGCGAACCGGGCTCGAGCGAGATCCATAATTTTCAGCTCGAGATCGTCGAGCACCTCTACCGGGAGGTCGATGCCTTGCTCGTCGCGCAGAACGTCGAAGAAGTAGTCGTCTATGGCGTTGCGCAGATTGTTCTGGGCCACTTCGTTCGACCAAATGTCCACGATCAGGTGGGACTTGATGATGTCGATAATCTGTCGAGCGATCGCTGCGGCATCGTTCCCGTCCACAGTATCATCGCCCACGGTCTTGAGCTGACCGTCCAGGATGCCGAAGAACGCCTGTGCATCTTCATCGCCTTGAATGCTCTCAGGAACATCCCGGCCACGATCCTTGCGTGCCACCTTGCTCGCGAGGTTCACGACGCTGTTCAGATACTCGCGCTCGGATAGCCGCTTCTCGCGATAGGCGCGGATGGTGTCTTCGAGCAGCTCGGAGAACTGTTTATAGAAAGTTGGGTCCTCATCCATCTTCTCAGTGATCGCCTTCCGGGTCGCGCTGGCAATGCGGTCTGCTCTTGAGGCTTCGGAGACGCTCGTTTCACCGACAACTGCTTTCAGCGCGTCAGGGTCGTTGATATTGACCACCTCGATGATGGTTTCCGCCGGCATCGCCACAACGTGGTCATCGAGCAGCTTCTGGATCTTCGGCTCGAACTCGCGGACGTCAACTGTCTCCTGGTAGCGGAGCTGGACCGAGCGTTTGAGTTCGGAGAACTGCTTCCAGTCCCGCTTCAGAGCATCGACCTTGGCGTGGTCGAAGACATCGAACAGCTTGTCGGACGAGAGCGAGATGTGCAGGCAACGGCTGAATGCCTTGAGGCGCGCGTAGAATTCATGACGCAACGCCTCGTCAGCGAGATGCTGCTCGAACTGCTCCATGTCTTTCTTGTTCCGAACCGGCTTGAAAAGGTCCCATAGCTGATCATGCAGCTGGGGCAGCTTGCGGATCTCCTCCCGGACATCGTGCACCGTCCCGGCGAGGTCCGTAGCCTCGTAACCTTCGAAGGCGCTATAGGTCGTCAGGGCGCTGTCCAACTCGCCGAGCAGCCCCTCGTAATCGACGATGAAACCGAACTGCTTCTCCGTTCCGCCGTCCTCGTAGAGACGGTTCACGCGCGCAATCGCCTGTAGAAGGTTGTGTTCTTTCAGGGACTTGCAGACGTAGAGCACCGTGTTCCGGGGCGCGTCGAAGCCGGTGAGGAGCTTGGAGACGACGATCAGGATCTCTGGATCGCCGGAACCTTTGAAGGCATCGATGATCTGGCGGTTGTACTCCTCCTCGGTCTTGTACCGCGCCATCATCTGCGACCAGAAGCGTCGCACCAGGTCCTTGGACTCCTGGTCGACCTCCTCGTTGCCCTCGTTCTCGTCCGGCGGGGAGATGACGATCGCGCTCGAGGCGTGGCCAATCTCGTCGAGTACATCTTTGAAGCGGACCGCCGCCGCCTTCGACGGGGCGACGAGCTGCGCCTTGAAGCCGGTCCCCTGCCAGTGCTGGCGATAGTGTTCGGAGATGTCGAACGCCTTAGCTCGGATAGCCTGGTCAGTCTTGGCCAGCGCGTCCATCCGGGAGAACTTGCGCTTGAGGTCGGCCTTCTGGCTGTCAGTCAACCCCTCGCTGATCTTCTCGAACCAGCGGTCGATCACGGCTCCGGATACCTGCTGCTCGACAAGCCTTCCCTCATACAGTAGCGGCACGACGGCACCGTCGGCGACCGCCTCGTCGATGGCGTAGCGGTGGATCAGTCGCCCGAAGGTCGACAGTGTGTTCTTCTCCTTCTTCAGCAGGGGCGTGCCGGTGAAGCCGAGGTAGCAGGCCTTGGGCAGGAGGCGCCGCATCTTGGCGGCGAATTGGCTGTGGCCGCCGTAGCGCCCAGTCTGCGTCCTGTGGCTCTCGTCCACCAGCACGAAGGTGTTCGGATCGTCGTCCACAAGCTTGCTGTTCTTCAGCGCAGTATCGAACTTGTTGATGATCGTGGTGACCAGTGGAGCCTTGTTTTGAACGAGATCGAGAAGGTGAGACCCGCTTGTTGCGCGAACCGGCTCGAGGTCGCAGGACTTGAAGGTGTCCTTGATCTGCTTGTCGAGATCATCGCGGTCCGTGACGATAATGATCCGCGGGTTCTCGATGCTACGCTCGAGAGCGAGCGAGCGCCCCAGCATCACCATCGTCAACGACTTGCCCGACCCCTGCGTGTGCCAGATGACACCGCCCTTGCGAGCGCCGTTAACATCATGCTGCTTGACCGTCTCGACAGCGCGCCGGATCCCGAAAAACTGCTGATGGCGCGCAACCTTGCGGACGCCGCCATCGAACACCGTGAAGCGGCGGATGAGATCGAGCAGCCGCACGGGGCGGCACAACGCGTACACCGTCCGGTCTTGAACCGTGACCGCGCGGTCGCCCTCAACGGCCATCGCATCGAAATAGGCGCGTGCGCCCGTGAAATCGCCGGAGAAGATGGCGTCTTTCTCCGCCGCAGAAAGCACACGGTTGGCGAAGGGCGCGATGGCCTCGTCAGTGTCTTCCTCGTCGCGCCAGTCAGCCCAGAACTTGGATCTTGTCCCAACCGTAGCATAGCGCGCACCATTGCGGTTCATGGAGACCAGTAGCTGGGCGAAGTGGAAGAGCTGTGGGATGTTGTCCTCGTTCTGGTAGCCGATCAGTTGACTGTCCGCCTTCTTCAGGCTTTCGGTCGGCCGCTTGTTCTCGATCACGAGAATCGGGATGCCGTTCACGAATGCGACGATGTCGCAGCGCTTGGTCTGGCTCGACGCCGTCCTCTCGACCGAGAACTCGGCAGTGACATGGAAAACGTTGTTCTCCGGCCGCTCCCAATCGATGTAGCGGAACGAGTAGCTCTTCGAGTCGCCGTCGATGGACTTCGTGATCGTCGTGCCGAGGACGAGCGTGTCGTAGATGTCCTGGTTAGTGCCCTTAAGACCCTTCAAACGGTCGGGCGTGGGCTTGAGGCGCCGCATGGCGTCATGCGCGTCCTCAAGGTCAAAGCTGTATTCACGCCCCCGATGGGTGAAGCGGTTGATGCGCATCAGCTGGTCGGCGAGCACGTCATCCAGCACCACGTTCCGCAGGCGCCCGCCGCGCAGGCGAAGCGCCTCCTCTTGTGAGAGCGGGGTGAACCCAAGCGCCACGAGCAGCTGCAGCGCTGGCACCTGGGACTGGTGTTTCTCAGCCGCGATGAATCCCTCGTAATTCATGCTACCTCGTCTGCGGGGTCAATCACCTCGCCGTCATCTTGATCGTCTTCTGTGGGCTTCGATGGCTTCACACCGACGGCAGCCGGCTTCTTGATCCAAGCAAACGCTGCTTTGTAGCCCAGTGCCTTGAGATCGCGGACGGCCTGGCGAAGCGTGACAAGGCTGAAGAAAGGAAGCTTCGGCACGTCACCGGTTCCGATGACGGCATAGACGATGGTGTAGTCCCGCGACTGGAAGTTGCTTGCTGCAGTCGGAATTATTTTCGCGAAGTCCGCCTGACCGGTCTCGGCTTCAACCTCGGCGATCTTGCCCCTGACAAGGTCGCGAGCGGCTCCATCAACGATCAAGATCCGACCGGAAACCGTGCCCTGGTTGAACAAGTGACTGAGGCGCGAGGACGAAGTCTTGTCCTTCACGTGGATGATGCGCGAGCCCTTATCGAGGAAATCGCAAGCTTCAACCGTCGTGGTCCAGCCGGTGGGCTTGATGAGTTTGCGATCGAGGCAGAGAAGCTCAGGCACGTCTTTCTTCAAGCGCCTGTTGTACTTCTCCTCATTTTCATCGGGGAGCGCGTCTGGAAGTTCTTCCTTTGGTAGTTCGTCGAAGAACTTCACTAACTCCTGAGCATAGTCCTGAGCGACCTGATACCAGCGTCCGCCGGAGAGCACGTAGGTATGGCCATCAACCTCGGCTTCGAGAACAAGACACTCGCCAATCTTCCAGCTCTTGCCGCAGTCCTTGCCCTCGTCGTCGACCTCGTGGACAGCATGCTTCCTGAGATCGTCGGCCGAGAAACTCGTCACGCCCTGCTCCTGAAGGGCGCCCAGGTAACCGGAGAGATCGAGGTCGGGGAACACAAGCTTGCTGCGGAAGCCCTTGTAGCGAATGCAGGCGCCCTTTTCTGGGTCGTAGATGATGGGAAAGGCCAAGTGCAGGCCATCCGGGTCTGCTCCACCGATGACAGCCTCGAGCTTCGCGGCAGCGGCATCATCCAGCTTCTCAAGAAGGTCGGCTTCGCGCACGTGTTTGATCTGGTCGACCCATCCGAAGTGGTTCTTGTAGGCGTCCTTCGCATATACGGAGAGCGCGTCGGCGCAGGCTTTCGGAAGGTCAGCCACCTTCAGACGGCGATCCATGGACAATGCATCACTGCCGGCGACCCGTGTCGCGAAGTCCTTGTCCTTGGGAGTGCCGGCCAACCCGCGAATGATATCGCGTTCGACGTCGATCGCGAAGGCCGTCTGGTCGGACCCGCGACTCGTCTGGCTGCGCCGGGACAAGGTGTTCTCGTCGGGCGTCCGGACATCGGCGCTCTTCAACTGCTCTTCGTCCACCGAGTTGAGGACGACCCGAAGACCGAAGTCCTGCTCGAACTTGGAGGGGTCCAATTTCACATGACCCATACCGAATGACACGGCGAACCAGCGGCCAGACGTCTGCAGAAAGACCAGACCGTATGCGGTGTTGTTCCAGACCTTCTTTTTTTCGTCCGCGGACAGCCCCAGGAAACCGGACCACTTCGGCGGGTTGCCACCCATCGTGTCCAGCGCGATCTTGGCGCCTTCGATCTTGGGCCAGTTCTCCAAGTCGACACCGTCGCGGAGGGCATCTGCAGGTTCGACACCGTCCTTCAGGAGGCGGATGGATAGCTTCTGAATATTGTCGGTCATGAAAATTCCTTCTGGTCACTCTTCAATTTCACGCGCCACTCACCCGTCAGCAGCTTCTGCATCAGGCCGCGCTTCTGCCGGGTGACCGCTTCGATTTCTCGTTCTGTGGCGGCGAGGTCGTCCCGCGCAGTGTTCAGAACTTCGACGATGGCTTTCTGTTCATCCAACGGCGGCACCGGAAACGGGAGGCGAGAAAAATCGCTCCAGCGGAGGCTGCCGCGCCGGTCCACCGAGGCGCTGGTACTTACCTCAAAGATGTGCCGGTAGAGTTCCGTCTTCAGAACCGCAAATGCGTATTCTGCACTCACCTCGTCTGGGCTGAAGCGGAAGACAGTGTAGATGGGACTGACGACGCCGATATCAGTGAGGTTCTGGAGGCCGATCGACCCTTCCTCGACGTGGTTGCTGGGGAAGCCGAAATCGCCGCGCCAGATTTTCTTATAGCCGGTCAGGTCGGCGCTGAAGACCTGCTTCTTGAAGTACTCCAGCGACCGCACGAAGCCGTCGTGCTTCGAGCATGAGAGAACTTCGTGCTGGTCAACTGCACCATTCCGCTCCGAGACTTCTGTGGCCAAATCGCCGATAGGGCGGCAGCCCCATGATGCAGGAAGCTGAAACCACCTGTAGGGCGCTACCTCGTCAGTCCTCCGGAAGCGGTCTAGCTGCTTGGCGCCGAAGGCCAACGCCATCGTGAGTCCCCGGTGCCGCCTGAGCTTCGCCGCGCGGAGGGCAGTGAGTTTTTCGAGCGCCTCGTCCCAAGTCCGCAGGATTTCGGCGATCTTGCGCTGTTCGGGGAGCGGGGGCAGCAAGATCGGGAGCTTTTCGAGCGCCTGCTTCGTGAGCTTGTAGCGCCCGGCGCCTTGACGGGTGAGCGAATGCGAAATGTCTCGGTGCCTAAAGAACTGAAAGAACCAGTCGACTGCGCAGCCCTTACCGCTCGCGATCAAATGAGCGTGGTTGTTGACGTTGAACCGCCCGGACACCCTAACGGTCTGGCTCTTCTTCTCCGTGTCGAGAAAATGATCGCCATCTTCGCCAATGAGCGCAAACTCACCTTCAGCGCGAAACTCATCAATGTAATCGAGAATGCCGGTCGGGCCGTAATACGGATACTCTCCCTGCATCACCGCTCTTGTTTCGACCGACAACGGCAAGCGAAGATCGTTTCGGATCGTGCAAGCCTTGCCCACGGTTGATAGCTTCCAGCCATCCGGAACCGTGGTCACGCCAAGTCGGCCGAGGTCTCGCTCAGCGGCACGGCTCCGCGCGCTTTCTTTCGCCGAAGTCGTTCCGTCACGCATCAACGCCGAGCTCCTTCAGATACCCGGCCATCTTCGCCCGAACGTCGGCCAGTTCGGCCTCGATCCGCAGGATGTCCTTCTGCACGGCGGCGACGTCGATCTCCTCCTCCGGCTCGAACGTGTCGACGTAGCGGGGGATGTTGAGGTTGTAGCCGTTCTCGGCGATTTCCTCCGGGCTGGCCCGGTGCGAATACCGCTCGACCTCGGCGCGGGTGCTGTAGGTCTCCAGCACCCTCGCCACATGCGCGTCGTCCATCACGTTCTGGGTCTTGCCCGGCGTGAACTCCTTGCTGGCGTCGATGAACAGCACGTCGCGCCGGCCCGCGTTCGCGCCGCCTTCCTCTCGCGAGCGGTCGAAGATCAGGATGGCGACCGGGATCCCTGTGGTGGTGAACAGGTTGGCGGGCAGGCCGACGACGGCATCGAGAAGGTTTTCCTCGATCAGCTGCTGCCGGATGCGCCCCTCGGCCCCGCCCCGGAACAGCACGCCATGCGGCACGATCACGGCCACGCGGCCGGACTGCCGCTTGGCGATCTCGATCATGTGGGTGATGAAGGCGTAGTCGCCCTTGGACTTGGGCGGCACACCGCGCCAGAACCGTTTGTACTGGTCGCTGTCCGCATCCTCCGCGCCCCACTTGTCGAGCGAGAACGGCGGATTGGCGAGCACCACGTCGAAGCGCATGAGGTGATCGCCCTCGACCAGCGTCGGGCTATTCAGCGTGTCGCACCATTCGATGCGGGCCGCGTCCTTGGCGTGCAGGAACATGTTCATGCGGGCCAGCGCCCAAGTCGCGCCGTTCACCTCTTGCCCGTAGAGGGCGAAGTTTTCGGACCCGACTTCCTGTGATGCCTGAATAAGCAGAGAGCCCGACCCACATGCCGGATCGCAGATGGTATCGCCCGGCTGAGGCGCGACCAGCTTGGCCAGCAGTCCGGAAACGGCGGTTGGGGTATAGAACTCGCCTGCCTTCTTGCCGGCGTCCGAGGCGAAGCGGGAAATCAGGTAGATGTAGCACTCGCCAATGATGTCCTCGGTCACCCGCGACGGGCGCAGGTCGAGCGCGGGCTTGGCGAAGTCCTCAAGCATGTTCTTGAGGCGGCGGTTGCGATCCTTCGGGCGGCCGAGATTGGCCTCGGAATTGAAGTCGATATTGCGGAAGACGCCTTCGAGCTTTGCGCGGTTCGCGTCCTCGATCTTTTCAAGCGCGATGTTGATCAGCTCGCCGATGTTGGGCTCGTTTCGCTGCGCGTAGAGATCGTAGAAGCTGGCGCCCTCGGGAAGGATGAAGCGCTCACGTTCCAACCGCCGACGGATGCGCGCATCATCGTCCCCGTATTGCTTGCGGTAGGTCTCGATATGATCATTCCAGAGGTCCGAAATGTACTTCAGGAACAACATCACGAGGATGTAGTCCTTGTACTGACCGGCATCGACGGCGCCCCGGAAGGTGTCGCAGGCCGCCCAAGCGGTCTGGTTGATCTGCTGTTGGGTAACCTGATCTGTCATTGGAAGAGTTCCTTTTTGCGACCGGCGCGGGCGCGCTCAGCCAGAATAATGGATGAAAGCTGCTCTCGGCGATCAGCCAGGTCGCGGAGCAATGCACCCTCGCGCTTTGCAAGCTTATGAATTGCAACAATACGTGCCTGAGTTTCGATATCGGGCAATGGCACGTCCAGCTCCTCGAGTACGGCCTTGGATATCATCCGCATGCTGGTCCCTTGTGCTTCTGTGTCGAAGTATCTCTGGGACCTTGGCTGATTGATCGCCCAGGCGAGGTAGTCCGGCAGCGTAAGACCCGCCTTAGGGCGCAAAATGACGAGCGGCAGGATAACGACAATCGGTTCTTCAAGTTTCGTGTTAACGGGCGCCGCTACGTTAGGCTCGCCACGTGACTTGAAGATCACTTCTCCCCCGCGCACAACATGGCGCTCGGGTAGACCATCCAGTGCATAACGCTGCAATGGCCTAGCGGCCAAATCGTCATCGGGCTGGATGTCGCGAAGCTGGACGGCAAGCCGCCCGCCTTCCGGGGAAACCTCTAAGCGCCCTCTTGCGGTGTGCCCTGACCAAATTTCGCAAATGTCACCAAGCCTCAAGATCGATTCCTCTGTATTGTCCATACAGAGATACGCCGTTGCAGCCAGATTGTCAAGGCCGCGAACTCAGTAGCTAGATTACAGAGAGTTTCGGTCTGGGGCGGTACTTCTGGCAGACAACTCGAGGAGACGGCTAATTCGCAAATTAGGTCAAGCTGATCGTTGGCCTGTCTCTGGCCTGCTCAAGACGCCATCGTTCCAGCTTACTGCCAATCCTGCCGAGGTGCGGCGTACGGTCTATCTTGATTGTCGCGGTCGTGGCGTTCGGGTTCGAACCGTTCTGGTTGGCAAAGATCAAGGACGGCAAGCGCCGAAGAAGGGCAGCATCTCCCTCGGCTGTTCACCCACCTTCCTTCGCGGCTACCGCACTTCTCCCGATGTGTTGCTTTGCATGACATGCTGGTCGCAGCTGTCGTCCCGCCCACAAGGGTTGTCGCCGATCTTTTTCCCCTGACCCTGCGGGTCATTCCTCGCGAGCCAAAAACACCGGCGCCTGCCCCTCTCCGCTGCGCTTCGCCTTCGGTGTGGCCGGGCCTTGGCCAGCTGCAAGGTGACCATCATTGCAACGCAAACAAGGAGAAGAGCAATGACCACGAACTGCATCAAATTCACCAGCGCCGACATCGAAACCGCCAAGGGCACAGGCTCCATCTCGACCCTGACCTTCGACCTCGACATCACGGTCGAACCCGTCGCGAGCACGAACCCGATGGCCCCCACGCACCGCGTCCTCGGCCGCTCCCCGCGCGGCAAGCTGGTCGAGTGCGGCGGTATCTGGAAGAAGCAGAACAAGGAGACCGGCGCCGACTACTACACGCTGACCATCCGCGACCACGGCTTCAACGCCAACCTCGGCAAGGCCGCAAACCAGGACGATCTGTCCGTGCAGGCCGTCATTCCCTGGGGTCCCAAAGACGCCGCCTAAGCCAACGGCCAGGCCGCTCCGGCGGTCTGGCTATTTCTTGTTCTTAGGTTCGCCCCAAGGACGGGCCGGATGCCGGTGCCCGAAGAACGCGGCATATTTCGGACGCGGTCACAGTGGTGGATAGTCAGACTGGATCGGTCGCCATGCGACGCCGATCTTTCTGTTCAGCGACAGCGAGGATCGCGCGAACCCGAGGCGGAACCGAATGTCAGCCGGAGAACTGGCAGCCGGCTGAGCGAGCCAAGCGCACTCCTTCTCTCAGTCGAGCAAACCGCGCCAGGACCGTCTTCGCGATGCTTCCCGGGGTGGCGAATTTACAATGTGCCGCGAGGGTAGAAACCGCAGATCAACGACATGAGTCCGGGGGCCACGTCTCACGTCAGGGCCACCGCCGCGCGCCTTTCCGTCGACCTGTTGGCCTTAGAGATCGCTAGCCCGGGGTAGAGCGGTCGGCAACGCCGGGGGCAGGTTTCTGGACGGCTGACGCCTTGAGCGCTGCTGGGCATCGCTCACAACAAACCTGCCCCCGGCGTGCTCCATTTCATTCCGCCCCGTGCCGGGTGCAGCCCGCTCTCATGCCCCCGGTCTTTTCCACGATCCGTCCAACGACGATCAAAGGAAAGGATCACACCATGACACTCGAACAATCCATCGACCTCGCCGAACTGCAAGCCGACATGGCCTTCGAGGCCTACCTCACCGCCTTTGATGAGGCCGCCCATCCCGAGACACTCGACAGCCTCGAGACCGAGGCGCTGATCGCCCGCAGTCGCTACGACGATCTGCGCAATCAGGGACTGGGTCACTGACCCAGACACCCCTGCGGGTCTTCGGATCCGCAGGGGTTTGACCCTGATACTTACCAACACTGTGACGCCCTAAACGGGCGTGACCCGCGCCATCCCGCGCGGGCCGTCTTCGTGTTCCTGGCGCCCGACCCGTGACCGGCTCGAGCGTCCGGTTCGTCTGTCGTCGCGTGCGTCTTGAACACAAGTTTCGGAAGTTTTTTCGACCTGGTTGTCCTGCATCGATGAGGGCGGGACCCGTTCCATGCCGCGCTGCGCGGCGGTCGTGAGTGCACATCATTTCCCGCAAAAAGATACAACATGCAAAACGTAATATTGCACAATGTGATGTATTGAAGTATAAGCGAAGGAGAGAAGGAAGACGTTGGCAGGATATGGCCAATGTTTGCACATTTTGTCCGAGGGGTCTGACCCGTGCCGAGGCCAGCGAGAAACCTGAAGCTTGAAGAGCGCATCGAAGTGGCGCGGCGCTTCGCGGCGGGCGAGACCGCGAAGGACCTGGCGGCGGCGTTCGGCATCTCTCCGCGTCATGTGAACCGGCTCGCGAACGAGGAGGCGGGCGAGGGCATCGCGGTGCGCGATCCGAGCGAGACAGTGGCCTTTCGGGCGAGCCAGTCCGAGCTTGCAGCGTTTGATGCGGAGTGGCGCGCGCGGGGCTTTGCCAATCGTTCGCAGGCGCTCAATGCGGTGCTGCGCGGACGCTGCGGTTTCCTCGATGTACCCCGTGATCTGGTCGCGGAATTCTGCGCCGCGTGGCGGCAGGCGAAGGATGTAAGCGACGCCGGTCTGGTCCTCGCCAAGGCGGTGCATCGCGGCCGACTGGAGGTCTCAGAGGCGGACCGCGCGGTGCTGATCGAACTCGTTGATCTGGCGCAGTCGATGAGCCGTGAGATGGGCCGGATGAAAGATGCGGCGCAGGCGTTGCGTCATCAGGAGTGGCCGCAAAAGGAAGAAGGGCAGGGGACGGAGAGCGCGGTTCTGGAGGATGACCCGCGCGCGATCGGGAGCGGTCTGAGGCTGGTGCGTGAGAGTTCCGGTTCAGAATTGCATCGCCCTTCGCTGCCTCTCGGCAAGCCGCGAACGCGAACGGCGATAGCCGATGATTTTCTGAAGAACCGGAACTCTCGAAATGGCTGATCCCCTCGCCCTCTATGCCTCGGTCATGGGGCGGCTTTGGGAGGATGAGCGCATCCGGGGTCAGGCCGCGGCGCAGATCGACGCGCGTCTGGCGGGGCGTCGGCAGGGGCGCAGTTTCGCGCGCGTCGGATCCATGTCGGCGCGCAACGCGCTGAAGGCTGCGTCGGGCCAGAGCCGCGCGGCGGTCTTCAAGCGGATCCGGGCAGGGGGCTGCAAAACGCGTGCTTCGCTTGAGGCGCAAATCTCCTACATCAACGACAAGGCGGTCTACACTTACTCGACGATGACCAACGCGCTGACCGATGCGGCGGTGCTTTCTGAGGAGCAGAAAGAAGACATCATCGAGGATTGGGCCGGGACCTGGCGCGGCTCGACCAAGCTCGGCTTCACCTCGCACATGCTGCTGTCCTTCCCGACCGACGTAACCGTCGATCAGGTGCGCGACATCGCCATGGACTGGACGGAGCATTTTTTCGAGAGCGGCGAATACGGCGACCAGTGGGACTATGTCCTCGCGGTTCATGATGACCGGGCGCACAAGCACGCCCACGTCATCCTGAACAATCGCGGCGTCGAGAAGGGCACCTGGTTCTCGTGCTGGGCCGAGGGCGTGATGTCGCCGCAGCTCATGCGCGAGAAGCAGGCTGAAATCGCGGAACGCTACGGCGTGATGCTCGACGCCACCACCCGGCTCGAGCGCGGCATCTTCGAGAAGCCTGCCGGGATCGAGGAGATCTACCGTGCCAAGGAAGAGGCCCGCCTGCCGCGCGAGATCGTCATGACGGCCCAGGAATCCGCCATCGCGCAGGCGCAGGTGGTGGGCTTCGCCAAGGACTACAAGAACCTCGCCGACCTGCTGGACCGGATGGACCAGCGCCACATGGCGCGCGCCGTACGCGGCATGGCGGACGGGCTTGGCTCCGGCACGCCGTGGAACTTCACCGAAGGAGAGATAGACATGAAGGACATCAAGACCGTCGGTGACGCGATCGACTATTCCGAGCGCACCATCGAGGCGCTGAGGCTTAAGGCCGAGGAACTGGACCCGGCCGAGCGCGCCGCTTTTGAAGCCAAGGCCGCACCGATCATCGCGGACCTCTCGCAGATGGTGCCGGACCCGGAGTTGCGCGCGCGGTTTGGCAAGCATCTCGAAGAACCCTATCCGCCGGGGGCGGGCAGCGATGTGCTGATCGACGCGCTGCGGTCCGGCAAGGATGAGGGGCTGCGCGATGTGCTCGAGCGCGCCGAGGAGGCGGGCATGGACAGCGAGGAGCTGGTGGCCCGGATCGCGGCGGGCGGCACGCGCAACTACGGTATGGCGCAGGACTGGGTCGAGCGGGACATGAACGCGGTGCTGGCTAAAGACGGTCTCAGCGTTGAGACCGCGAGTGACGACCAGCTAGATGCCGCGCTCGAGAAGGTCGACGGGGTGATGGACGCGCTGATGGAGCGGGCGAAGGAACTGGGCGTCGAGATCGGGCGAACCCTCGCGGACGAGGAGGAGGCGACATTGCCCCTCATCGACGAAGACGACCGGACGCCCAATCCCTACCTGCAGGACCTCGCCGACATGCTGCGGGACGGCAAGCTCACCGAGGCACAGGAGGAGACCATCGAGCGAACCCTGCAATCCGAGCTCTTCAAGGAGTTGGGCGAAGAAGGTTTGGCCGAGCTGCGCCGCGGCAACTACGAGGTGCTGGATGCGGCCCTGCCGAGCAAGCTCGATCAGATCACGGTCACGCAGGAGTTCCTCGAAATGACCTTCGAGGAGACCGGCGACCAGGTCTTTACCGACCGCGCTGCCGTGTTGCAGCAGGACAAGGCGACCGAGGTCGCGCGGATGCGCGGCCAGCAAGAGGCGCAGGAAATGGGGCGCGATCTCGGTCGGGACCGCGGTCTCGATGACGAGATGGAATTCTGAGGGGGATGACCACTATGACCAAGACACTTCCCCTCTGGGCCGCGCTCCTCTTCGGCGTGATCTGCGGCGCTGTCATCGGCACCATCGTTGCCGCCTTCTACCTGACCCTGGCCCTGAAAACCGGCTTCGGCAGTTTCGACATGTTGGCGCTCTGGAAGGCCAGCGCCGCAACACGCGCGGCACATCCTGAGGCCTTTAAGGTGGGGTTTGGCGCCGTCGGCTTCGGAGCCATCGGGCTTGGCGCCCTGGCGCTGGCCTGGACCTGGAAAAAGGAGAGAGACGACTATGGTTCGGCCCATTGGCAGACAAAGGCGGAGTTGAAGAAGAACGACATGTTGCAGGCGCCGGGCAAGGGCTTCGTCTGCGGCAAGCTTGGCGCGCCGCGTTTGAAAGCCGAGTTCATATCCTCGACCACGATCCCGCATGTGATGATGGTGGCGCCCACCCGCGCGGGTAAGGGCGTCGGCTTCGTGATCCCGAACCTTCTGAGCTTCGCGGGCTCGGTCGTGGTGCTCGACGTGAAGGGCGAGAACTTCGAGAAGACTGCACGGCTCCGGGCGTTGAACGGAGACGAGGTCTATCGCTTCAGCCCCTTCGACTGGGCCAATGCCACGCATCGCTACAACCCGCTTGCGCGGATCGCGAAGGCCCCGACATTCGCGCAGCGCTTCACCGAGGTCTCGATCCTGGCCGACCTCTTCCTCGACAAGGACAACAAGACGCTCGACACCTTCTCCGAGGCCGGCAAGTCGATCTTTGTCGCGGCCTGCCTGCTGGCGATCCAGCGCGGCACACCGAACCTTGGCGAGGTGAACAAGATCGTCGCCGGGGGCGAGTACAAGAACGCGCAATACAAGACCTATGCAGACGAGGCCGAGGAAGACATCCTGCGCGAGCTCTGGACCAACGCGGCCTCGGCCTCATCGCGCCTGCTGACCTCGAACATTCAGGCGCTGATGACGGCCGGCCTCAAGCAATGGGACAACCCGGCGGTGCGCTCGGCCACAGAGGCGAGTGATTTCGATTTCTCGACCTTCCGCAAGACCTCACAGTCGCTCTACATCGCGGTCTCCGAGGATCACATCGCCACCCTCGCCCCGCTCCTGCGTCTGATGTTCGCCGATCTCATCGCGTCGATCCGGCTGAACGAGCCCGGCCCGGATGAGCCCTGGCCTGTCATGATGATGATCGACGAATTCCAGCAGATGGGGGCCATGCCCTATCTCGAGCGCGCGATCCATTCGCTGGCAAGCTATGGCGGCCGCGTCGCGATGATCGCGCAGTCGCTGGCTTCGCTCGACCGGATCTACGGGCCCGAGGGCCGCGAAAGTCTCGAAAACGGGGCAGGGCTTAAGCTCTATATCACTCCCCGCGATCAGCGGACCGTGAAGGAGGTATCCGCCGCAGTAGGCAGCACGACCCGCGAGGCCGTGACCCGGATGTATGGCCGGAACAAGGGCTTCCTTGGCGCGACGTCAACATCAGCGCGGCTGGAGGAACGGCCGCTGCTTTCCGAGACCGAAGCGCGCCTGATGGACCCCGACGAGGTCATCATCCTCGCCTCGCCGCAGCATCCGATCAAGGCAAGCCGGATCAAGTATTACGACGATCCGTTCTTCAAGGACATGTTGGCACGACAGGAGGGCAAGCCCTTCCCCTATCCGCCGAGCGTGCAGGGTGTGGGGCCTTGGGGTAGCGACGGTGGTGACGAGGCAAGTTCTGACGAGCTGGTGAAACCAGTCGAACGCGCGCCTGTGCGGGATCGATCACAGCGCCGCGAAGCGCGCGCGATGAGCGTGAGGACGATGGATGCCAGGCGCGGGCAACCTGTGCCCGAGACGCTCGAGCGGGAAGCGGCGCTGCCGAAGGAATGGGAGGCGGCGCTCGATCGGCAGGAGGATTTCATCGCGGAGTTGTTGGGAGGGTAATGACCGAAATGTGTTTCAGTGCTAGTCAGAGAACTGGCGGTTTCGCTCCCGTGGTTGTCGGTCACTCCATCACAAGCTGACCTGCAAATGTCTGAAGATCCAGTGCGATACACGGTTGAAAAAACTGTCGCAAACAAGGATTGTGGGTGTTCATTCAACCCCGCAATCTCCCTCAAGCAGAGCTCTTCCATTCGGCCGAAAGTTCGATGGTGATCGCACAACGGAGCCCTGGGGGCAAAAACAGAAAAAAGGCAGGCTTGCAGTGTCTGAGAGATACCGAGCGGAACTACGCAGCGCTGAGAACGCGTATCAGTCAGCCATGAAGGCAGATATCTCCGAACTCTGTCGAGTCGTGGACGGTTGGCGAGAGAGCCCCATGATGATGGTTGGCTCTGGAGGATCTTACTCTGTGGCTAGCTTCGCGGCTCAGAT
The DNA here is from genome assembly GCF_002786325.1 of Pseudooceanicola lipolyticus. Classification (GTDB taxonomy): domain Bacteria; phylum Pseudomonadota; class Alphaproteobacteria; order Rhodobacterales; family Rhodobacteraceae; genus Pseudooceanicola_C; species Pseudooceanicola_C lipolyticus. The sequence continues at coordinate 57,486 of NZ_PGTB01000008.1, forward strand.
GCATGAATTGATGGAAGGCGAAACCGCCAAAGCTGTCACACCGCTCGAAATCATTTCCGGCCCGACTACGAATGCCGGTATTGCATGCTTTTCGGCAAGTGGACGAAACCGAGATATTGGTGTGGCTTTCAAGGCCGCAGCTCAACGGGAGTTCTTGCCGCTTTCCGCGCTGGTCTTAAAAGATGAGAGCCCACTTCACGCTTTGGGGCGAAGGTTTCAGTACGCAGATATTGTCGATTTTCAGTCTGAAAGCTTTAAAGACGGTTTCTTGGCAGTCGCATCTTTGGTTGCGTCTTCCGTCCTGATTTTGCGAGCGTACCAAGCGTCGGGATTTGATAGCGAGGAGTTGCCTTCGTCGCTTGAGGAACTAATGCACCAAATCATTTGCGGATGGAGCGCGGAGGACATCGCCAGTCAAGCAAAAGATCTGTGCTTGAATCGGACTGTTAGCCTATTGTTCACGAACTCCTTGCGAGCAACGTCTGTCGATCTTGAGTCTCGTTTCGTTGAAGCTGGTCTGGGGAACCTACATGCTGCGGACTTGCGAAATTTTGGGCACGGAAGACATTTCTGGATGCATAAACATAAGGCGTCCACGGGTATCGTTTGTTTGGTGGGCGACGGAATGGAGCAGCTCGCAACCAAGACCCTTGAGGCTTTACCGCGAGAAATTCCGCGACTGAGAATAGATTTTCGCGGACCCAGACACCTACAGGCTATTGCAGGAATCGTAGCAGGTTTACATCTGAGCCTTGGAGCTGGCGAGGCCTCAAAAATAGACCCCGCCAAGCCAGGAGTGCCGGAATTCGGAAGGCGGCTCTATCGGATCGGTCCGATGCTTCCTGCAGAATCTCAGAAGGAGTTGAACCTGAATGCTGCGCTCGCACGGAAGGGAGTTAATCTCTCAGGGGCAGACAAGGAGACTTGGTTTGAGCATTATTCTAGCGCAATTAATTTTGTCAGAGATGCTTCCATTCAGGGTTTGGTGATGGATTATGACGGGACGCTCTCTGATGACCGCGACCGGTTCAAAGTTGGCCTTCGGCCCAAGGTAGCCGAAGAACTGAATAGGCTCCTTGAAGGCGGGCTGCCCATAGGTATTGCAACGGGTCGGGGACCAAGTGCGGGCGTGTCTCTAAGGTCGAGCATAAAGCGAGAGCTCTGGGGGCGAGTACTTGTGGGGTACTATAATGGCGCAGTAATTAGTTCTTTGAGCGACGATCGTGATCCCCTGTTAGACGAATTGGATGCGGTTGATCCAATGCTCGAGGAACTGCGTAAGGGTACATTTCTGTCTTCTTGCGAAATTCGAGCGAACACGAAACAGATTTCAATAAAATTTCGGAGAAGACGAGACGTATCTCGGGCGGTCTCAGAAATTCGTGAGGCGTTGAGATTAGGTGGACTTGATAAGCAAGTTGTAATTTCGAGCCACTCGGTCGATGTCCTAATCGGGGGGCAAAGCAAGCTTAAGCTGGTCGAAGAGCTGTGCAACTATGCAAAAATAGACAGTGGCGCGGTCTTACGCATTGGTGACCGCGCCGATCCAGTCGGGAACGATTTTCAGCTTTTGGATCATCCACTTGGTCTGAGTGTCGATCGGGCGAGCGAAGATCCGAAAACAGGTTGGGCATTGGCTCCCGCAGGTATCCGTGGTGTACAAGCGACGGTCTTCTACCTTGAGAGGCTGGCAAAGCTTGAAGAGGCTTGGGCTATGGCGATTAAGCCCTCCGACCGAGGTCTGACAAATTGAAGAAAGAACTCGCTGAAACACTTCTTACCAAGATAATGGGGTGGTCCGATGCCGAGAAGGCAGAGGAAAGAGCTTTGCTGGAAAGCTTTGCGTCCTACAAATACGACGAGTATCAGCAGTTCGCTCCTGGGCGCCGCTTTCTGGAGAGCCTAGCGCTGTGGTTGCAGCAGTTTGAAACCAAGGGTGAACGAGATATTGCCTATTCCTTCGTCAAGGAACGGTTAATATTTGTTTCAAATGCGGAAATTAACAGTCTTGTTGGGTTGGCTTTTCCAACCTTTGTTCGCCCAAAGTTGATTGCTGATACCGCGGAGAGCCATTCGGCTTTGGAAGCCCATCGGGTAAAATCGATAGTTAAATCCAAGGAATATCGCGCAAGATTACGAAAGACACTGTTTCTTGGATTGAGCGACGGTGCCCGTACTGACCAGTTTCGAAGGGCGCATCCACAAGACATCACCCATGAGCAAGTGTTCCACGCATATGATATGTCTTCGCCAAAGGCCAAAGGGTTCACGGAAAAGTTACAAAAGGATCTCTCAACGATCTCTGGCGCGGAAGTACCGGAAGATCAAGCTAAGTTCGAGTATGTAGTATTGCTGGATGACTTTACAGCGAGTGGGACCAGCTACCTTCGAGAGGGAAAGAACGGAGACTGGGACGGAAAAATTGCAAAAATTATCCGCGAACTCGATAGCGATGAGCTTTTAGGTAGTCTCGTGGCTCAATCCGGAGTTTCGGTGCTCGTCGTGATCTACATCGCGGCTGATCAGGCGATAGAACACATCGAGCAGCGTTTGGAACAGCTGCCATTTTCGAAAGGATCAATCGAGTTCAAGGTTGTTCATCGCCTCAACTGCGGCGTGAAGCTGGTGCCGCCGACGGACGATGGAATTTTGTCTCTTGCCAACCAAGACCGCTACTTTGACCCCGATGCAGACGATGAACATTCGAAGGTTGGTGGCACGTCCAAACGTTTCGGTTATGCAGGGTGTAAGTTGCCGGTAGTTCTGGCACACAATACACCCAACAACTCCATCTTCCTTTTGTGGGCAGAAGATGTGCACAGGGTACGCGGTTTGTTCCCTCGTGTCAGTCGCCATAGAAAGTTTGAGTAGCTGTGAGAAACCCATTCCGCATAAGAGCATCCCAGCGTTCGGTGAGTGATGAACAGTTCGTCAGACTGTTCGGGCCTGGAGCTTTGGATGTCGTCGACGACAAAGAAGATCCGTTTTCCGGACTAGTCTTCTTTCGAAGCGCTCCTGGGGGCGGAAAGACAACCTTGCTGCGAATGATGCTGCCGCGCCCGCTCGAGCTCGTTGTGTCGTTGCGGGAAGATCAGCAGGTCAAGCCAACGTTCGATGTCTTGAGTAATCTCGGTGCCGTAGATGAAAACGGAGCCAAGTTGCTTGGTGCCATGATTTCGTTCTCGACAGAGTATCAAGATTTGGCGCAGATCGATCGCGGCAATGGGTTATTCAGATCGCTTCTGGATTCTAGAATCGTCATCGCGACGCTCCGATCACTCCTTGATCAAAGTGGACGACTATATCCGGATGATCTGAAAACATTGCGAGTCACTTGGGAACCAGAGTCTGGAGCAACTGTGCCTGCATCCGCGAGTGGAACAGAGCTGTTCGAATGGGCTTCTGAGATCGAACGCAATTTTTATGACACGATGGATGATCTAGGGGAGCCAGATGCACTCCAAGGTGGCCATACAAGGCTCGACAGTCTCAAGTGGTTTGCCCGGGCGAGAATGTTCGATGGGCGCGGAGAGGTTCGGTCCCGACGAATTCTCCTTTTCGACGAACTTCAATTCTTGGACAATGCGCAACGCAAAAGTCTGATAAACCTTGTAACCAATGCACGGGAGCCCTGCGGTATTTGGATTGCCGAGCGCCTCGATGCGATGAGCCACCAAGACTTGTTGACCGAAGGTGCCTTGGAGAAACGCGATTACGACTCCGTCATCCAGCTTGAAACACAGTGGTCCGGAAAGCGGTCATCTGGTTTCACGCGATTTGCCGAGCAAATTGCCAATCTCAGGGCATCCAAGGCGGACGGTTTTGAAGGGAGAGAGTTCTTCCCTTTGGTAGCAAACGAGGAAGAGCTGGCGCAAGGTGAGAATAGATACGGCGAGAAGTCATCCGAGATCGAGACGCGACTTGTCGAGAAGACCGCCGGTGATAGCCGCTATGAAGAATGGATTTCTGCCGCTCGAGAAGATCGCAGAGATGCGATTTCATCAGCTATTAAGTGGCGGTCCACAGAGATCCTGATCGAGCGGGACCTAAGGCGGAGCCAGGCGTCATTCGCATTCGACGTTCTGCCGGCTGATGAACTCGATGAAAAGGAAAAGGCCGTTTCGAGGGCCGCTGAGCATTTCCTAAGAACCGAAATGGAAACTCCGCTGTACTTTGGAAAAGACACGCTAGCGGCAGTGGCGAGTTCGAACATCGATCAGTATCTTGAGGTAGCTGGAGCGTTGTTCGAAGAGATTTCTGCAAAGATCACCGGTCCAAGGAGCATTCCGCGTTCGTTGTCAGCAGAACGACAGGATGCGATAATTCGTGAAGTCGCCGAGTTAAGATGGGAAGGCTTGGTCCGGCGCCTGCCCCAGGGCTACGATGCAAAGAGATTTCTGGAAGCTCTTGGCAAATACTGCCGTGATCAGACCTTTCGCCCAACCGCTCCCTATATGCCGGGAGTCACCGGGTTTGCGATATCCATGCAGGATCGAAATACGCTGGCAAATGAAGATGAAAAAAAGATCAAGCATCTTCTTCAATTGCGAAATGTCGTCACTTCCCTAGTTGCGCATAACTTGATTACCCCGCATTTGGATCGGAAGGCGAAGGGAAAATCCTACATGGTTTTCTATCTGAACAGATTGCTATGTGTGAAATTTGGCCTGCCGCTTGGATATGGGGGCTGGCGTGAGCAATCGCTTGGAACACTTCATCGCTGGATGGAGCTCGGCGACATAGGGGAGCAGTCGGACAGGGAGCCGAGGCTTGTCTAGCGAGGTCACTATCATGCGTTGGGACCCCTATATCTTCCGTCAGGGTGAGGATTTTGATGCCTTTTGGCAGAAATACGCAAATGAACCTTCCAAGCGTTTCTTGTTTGTGCTTGGGCGTGGGTACGACCCGAGGGCTCTATCTGTTTTGGATAAGATCGTGGAGTTTGGTGGGGAAGTCGATGTTTGGTTGCTTGCCTTCGACAACGGCTTCCAAGACAGCGAATTAAGAATCCAGCTCACTCTCGAAAACGTTAAAAAACTCGAAGCTTTGGTCGGCGCATCGAAGATTCGCGAGATTGAGGTCTCACTCGGACGCTCCGGGAAAGGTAACGCCACTTCTAGGAACGTGCGGCAGGCATTGCGCGCCGCGGGTTCTTTGGGCGTGTATACTGACGTTGTGGTGGACATTAGCGCTATGCCCAGGATGGTGGCGCTAACGGCGGTCGCATCTCTGCTCCACGAGCTTGACAAAATGAGTGTAGATGGACCGGACGTAAATCTCCATGTGACGACCGCCGAGAGCGTGTCGGCTGACATCGGCGCCGCGCGAGGTACGCTCCGTGATGACGTCACCAACGTGATCGGTTTTGGCGGGCAGCTTGATAGTGAATCGACCGATCAGATTCCTCGGGTATGGTTTCCGGTGCTCGGCGAACAGCAAGGAATTAGGCTGTCGCGCATCCGAGACAAATTGAACCCTGACGAGATTTGCCCCGTGATCCCTTTTCCAACTAGAGAACCACGACGCGGAGACGAGATCATTCGGGAGCATCGGCAACTCTTGTTCGAAGAGTTCCAAGTCGAACCAGGCAACATTCTAAGAGCATCAGAGTATAATCCGTTCGAAGCTTACAAGCAGATATTTGCCGCCATGGACCGGTATCGGCGGGCACTGAGCGAACTTGGCGGTTGCAAGGCTTTCGTGTCACCATTATCTTCCAAGCTTTTATCGGTCGGCGCCTTGTTGGCGTGCTATGACCATAGGTACGGGGCTATCGCAGGAGATCGTATGTCAGTGGGTGTTTTGTATGTAGAAACAGCAGACTACTCCGATCCTGTCATAGAATCAGACACGGAGTACCAGCTCTCATCTATGTGGCTTCGTGGGGACTGGGAACGATGATCGACGACAAGAAACAGGAAGCCATCGGGTTACGGGCCATGGGAACAGGCTTCGTGGCCATGGATGTTGTGGAGGGCCTTGAGGCGACCTTTGCTTCGGCAGGCGGTTCGTGCGGGAATGTTATGGCCTTGTTGAGCTGGCTGGGTTGGGATTCGTTTCCTGTGGCGCGACTTGGATGTGATGAACCGGGAGACTTCGTTGTTCACGACCTTCAGTTCGACGGCGTTAAAACTGACTTTGTATGGCAAGAACAGTCGGTCTCCACGCCAGTTGTCGTTCAGAAATTCAAGGTAGATGCTGAAGGCCACAGGTCACATCGTTATGTGTTGACTTGCCCGGATTGCGGCGGTTGGCTTCCAAGGTTCAGATCAACGACGATCCGACAAATCCAGCCGGTATTGGATAGTGATTGCGTTCCCGATATCTTTTTCTTTGACCGCGTGTCTCCGAGCGCCCTGAAGCTTGCCTCTTGGGTACGCGAAAGTGGAGGTCTAGTCCTCTTTGAGCCGTCTTCCATAGGGGATGAGAGCCAATTTCAAAAGGCAATAGATGTTTGTCACGTCCTAAAGTTTGCCGAAGATAGGCTCGGTCACATCAATGAAATCCGTGATCTCACTGGGCCAAATCTCATCATTCAAACCTTAGGACCGCGAGGCTTGGAATTTCGCCTTGGCTGGGATTGGTTCGAACTTGATGCTTTCGAGGCGCCATATTTTCTTGATGCGGCAGGTTCAGGTGATTGGTGTACCGCAATACTGTTGAGTGAACTTGGCAACCAGGGCAGTATGAACCCTGTATCCTGGACGCCGAGGTTAATCTCTGACGCACTTCGAAGAGGGCAAGCGGCGGCGGCGTTGAACTGCGGATTTGAAGGTGCCCGTGGAGCGATGCAAGCAGCCGACAAGGATGCTTTCATGTTGGCGGTTTCAGACCTGATGGCCGGCAAGGAAACTTCAGTTGAAAGATTGACTGAGGGTAAGGCTGAGCCGCGAGTGAACCTGTGTTCGCTATGCAAGATTGTTCCGTTTTCGACGGGGAAAGATGCCGAAACCGCCTAAAGTACTATGACATCAGCAGTGCCCACGCATTATGGTTCCGGAGACCCAGTTCTGCTAACGAGCCTCAAGGCGGCGGCTGGTTTCTGCTTCCAGGCAGATAGAACTCAGTGATCCCCCGTTTGCCCTCGGCCCGCCCCAGCTGCACGATCACATCAATGGATTTCCGGATGTACTCCCGCACTTCAGCGAAGGTCAGCGGTGTGCCGGCCTGCAGCACCATGATCGCCAGCCGGTCGATGGCGAGTTCCGCGGTTTCGGCGTGGATCGTGGAGACCGACCCACCATGGCCAGTGTTGATGGCCTCGAGATAGGTCAGGGCCTCGGCCCCGCGCAACTCACCGACGATGATCCGGTCGGGGCGCATGCGGAGGGAGGCCTGAAGGAGGGCATTGGCGCTGCGTTGCGAACCGGTTCCGCGGTCGGCCAGGAGGGCGACGGTGTTCGGTTGGGCGGGGAATAGCTCGAAGGCGTCCTCGATGGTGATCAGGCGTTCGTGCTCAGTGATATGGGTCAGAAGATGGCGGGCGAAAGTGGTCTTGCCGGTCGAGGTGCCGCCGCTGATCAGGACGTTGAGCCGCGCCTCGACGAGGGTCTGCAGCGCGACCTCGAGGTTTTCTTCTGCGAGACTGGCGATGTTTTTCATCTTCTCGGCGCGGAGCGCATCGAGCGAGACGGCCTTGCCGAAGAGATAGGCCGGGGCGTAGTCCCGGACGCTGCCCGAGGCGAAAAGTCGGATGGTGATCGAGGCACCGCGGTCGATGGCGGGCGGCACGGCGACCTGGACCCGGAGGGGGCGGCCCGCATATTCCACCTTGCCGGACACGAGCGGGTTCTTTTCAGAGACGCGGGCCTTGGCGTCGCCGACGATGGTCTGGGCCATGTTGAGGGCGGTGGTGCGATCCACGGTCTGGCCTTCGTGGCGCATCGTGGCGTCGCCCGCGACCTCGAGCCAGACCTTGCCGTCCGGGTTGACCGCGATCTCGACCACGTCGTCGCGCCGCAGAAGGTCGCGGAACGGATCGAGATATCGCTCGAGATAGGAGGCTGGGCTTTCTGTCCGGGTCAATAAATCACCACATCCCGATCCACGAGCACGGTGACCGAGGCCCCCTGATCGACATAGATCGTCGGCGCGATCGAGACCTGATCGGCGATGACCGACCCGACCGCGTCCTGCAGGTCGCTGCCGACATCTCCCAGGACAATGCTGGTGGTTTCATTGTTGGCACTCTCGGCCGCGACCGCAGGCGCCGCCCCGATCACGGAAATCAGAGCCGCCCCGCCAAAGCGCTCGGCGAACTTGGTATCGACGAGGCCGGTGAGGCCCGACCGGCCGAGCTGGTCCCCGCCGACGGCGGCGATTTCCATCGAGGTGCCGTCCGGGGTCAGGACGCGGGTCCAGAGGATCAGGATGCGCTTCTGGTGCATCTCGATGCCGGAGCGGTATTGGCCAAAAAGGCGGGAACCCCGGGGGATCAGAACCCGGTCCCCGGAGAACGCCGGAACCGGCTCGGAGACGACCGCGACAACGGAGCCCGGCAGATCGCTGTTGATGGCGGTCTGAAGCGCGGCCTGGATGACGGACCCTTGGGTCAGCGTGCGCTCGGGATGGGTGAGACGAGTGGCCTCCTGCACCTCGAGCGGTCGCGCACTCTGCAGGAACTGCTCGTTTCCTGACAGGACCGGGCCCCCGGTTCCAGCGGCAGCAGGATCGGCGACCGCCGCGCCACTTTGGCCACCCCGTGGACCGTCGGCAAAGACTACGGCGGGGGATTTGATCTGCGCGGTCAGAAGCTCCTCTGCAACCCGCTCGGCCTCGCGCTGACGCTGTTCCTCTTCCTGCCTGCGGCGTTCCTCGAGCAGGCGCTGGTCAGCGATCAGCCCTTCGCGGTCGAGCTCGGCCTCGAGCCCTTCCCGCTGCGCCCTCTCGGCATCGAGCATGGCTTGCAACCCGGCGATACGGGACTCGGTCTGGCGTTGCAGGTTGGCAAGCTCGGCCTCCTTTGCTGCCAGCATGGATTCGAGTGCGGCCTTCTGTTCGTCGAAGGCCTCGCGCAGGTCAGCAACGGCGGATTGGATTTCCGAGTTGCGGGCGGCCTGGCTGGCGGCCAGTGCCTCGCGCAGCTTGGCGATCTCGGCCAGCACCTCGGCGCTTGCCTCCGGGGCAGGGGCCGCGGGCACGTCGAGCGCCTCCTCGACAGCGATCAGCGCGTCATTGATCCGTTGTTCGGCCTCATCTGGCGGAAACTCCAACCGCCCGCCCGTGCCGGGGCGGCGGTCCTGAAAGGTCTCGACATCGGAGGTCTCCAGCGCGCTGTCACCTTCCTGCAACCCGGTTGCGAGGAAATACGCGACCCCGGCGCCGCCGAGCGCGAGGGCGGCGGCGAGCGCGCCGACCCCGAGGCTGTTGCCCCGGCGTTTGGATTTGCCGCGCTGGCTAAATTGATCGAGGCGGTCCTGCAGGTCGGGAGGGGTTTGATCGGCCATGGTCAGTTGCTCACGTAGATCGCGCTCTCGTCGCGCCAGGCGCAGATCGCCTCATCGCCGATGCGCAGCGTCCAGTAGGTGTTCACCCCGAGCACGCGGACGGTGTTGCCTGCCTGCGTCCAGTTCACAGTGCGCTCACGGCCTTGGTCATCGGCCTTGAAGAAGGCAGGCTGGCGACCGTTCTCCGGGAAGACGAAATACGTATAGCGCCCGTCGTCGTAGATATGGCTGGGGCGGAAGTCGCCTTCGCCTGAGACGCGGTAGTTGTAATTGCGCGGGGCCTCAAATCCCTTGGGCTGGGTGGAACCCGCCGCGCGGCGCTCCTCGTCGGGGTAGCGGAAGCGCACTTCGAAGAACATGCCGGTGCGGTTCGGGATCGAGCCTTCGCGCAGATGGAACGAATAGGTGCGTCGGTTGGTGATCACCGTCATGTTGGTCGAGGCATTGGCCACATGCGGTTTGATGGTCAGCACGTTGCCCAGCTCGGGGATCGGATCGACCTGGAAGCTTTCGGTGTCGCCAACAATCACTGCTTCAAACCGCTCGCCCGCCCCGAAATGAATCGTGGTCGAATGCCGCAGATCGGTCTCGATCCGGTAGACCTGGTTCTCATTATAGACGGCGGTGCGGATGCGGATATCGAGCGGGCCGCCTTGCGGCGTGGCCTCGGCAAGGGCGGCAACAGGAAGGGCAAGCGCCAGGAGGAGCGCGGGCAGGGATTTCATCTTGGTCAGTTCTCCAGGGTCTCGGCGTCGACGCGGTAGGAAGTCACCACGAAGCCCAAGGGGTTGGCCCAGACGTCCTGAAGGCGCTGGCGGGTTTCGGGTTGGAAGTCGTAGCCGACGGTGGCGACATAGGACCGGGTGACAGTGCGGGTGTCGCGGGGACGGCGCAGCGTGCGGGTGAAGCGCACCTGCGCCACGCCGCGCTCGATCTGATTCACGGATTTGATCACCACCTCGATCTTGGCGTCACGCCCATAGACGGTAATCGGGTAGTCTTCGTTGGTGGAGGACCAGAGATCGCGCAGCGTGCGGGCGGCGTCGCCGTCCGAACGATCGAGCACCGAGTTGATGCGTTGCTCGCCGTCGGTCAGGTCATAGGTCTCGCGGTCATCGACGTAAGCGACGAGATTGGCCTGGATGATGGCATCGCTCTCGGAAAGCGTCAGGGCCTGAACGGCGGCGACCCGGTCCATCTCGCCGGTTTCTTTGTCGACCACGACCACGAAGGTCTCTGTCGTCTTGAGCGGAAAGAGGCTTGCGCCCGCGACCATGCCGGCGACGCCGACCAGCACGCCTGCGGCCGCGACGAACCAGGCGAAGCGCTCGCGCCGTCTTGGCCCGTAGATGAAATCCGCCTCGAACGCGTCGCGGTCGTGGTTTGCGGAACTGGTTACAGTCTTCGTCAAAGTCGTCGTCTTTCACATCAGGGTTTGCGGAAGGCCTTGGCGGCGGAGAGAAGCGCGCCGGGGCTTTGCCGGATCATCTCGCCGGTTTTCACCACACCCGCATTGGCCATCTGGTTCAGCTCATGGGGCGATTTGCCGGTGACGAGGCGCGAGGTTGCGCCGGTGCCGTATTCCCGCGTGTTCACGAAGCCCTGGCGCGCGAGGCCGGTCAGACCCACGGCATTCGAGGCAATGCCCACGACGCCGGTGAGGTTGGAGGCGATGTAGGGGACTGAGGCCATGATCCCGGCGCTGAGGATCAGGATCACGAGGAAGGGCAGGATGAGGCTGACGGTCTCGACATCGCCCGGATCGGCGGAGGCATCGCCTATGGCCTCGGCGATGGCGACGATGATGCCTGCGGCGCCTGCGGCAGCGACCGGCATAAGCGCATAGCCGATGGTGGCGCGGGTCCAGGCCTCGAAGAGGGATTGGGTCGGCTTGAAGAGCGAGGTCACGATCATGAAGGGGGCGATCACGATCATCAGCGCGAAGACGATGCGGGCGAAGGCGATGATCCCGGCGGTGACAGCGGCAAAGACAGCGGAGAGGACGAAGAAGATCGCGCCCAGGACCGCGCCAAAAACCCATCCCGCGCGGTCGCCGATGGTGTCGCCATAGGCGGTGATGCGAGCGACCATATTGTCGAGGCTCTCGTAAACCCCGGCCTCGTCGCCCGAGCCGGTGAGCGCGAGGATCGAGGCGCCTATGGAGTCGGGGACGTCCGTCACAATACCATAGATGACACTGAAATTGTCCCAGCTCTGTGCGAATATGCCCACGAGCGCGATCTTGATCCCGAAGGCAAAGCCGGTGCCGAATGGCAAGGGGCGGAGTTGCATCACCGCGTTGATCCCGAGAAGGACGACAAGGAGGGTGGCCCCTGCCGAGATGACGTTGCCGACCGAGGCTGCGGAAGAGACAAAGCCGTCCTGCGCCACGGTGTTCACCGCGGCGTCGACCTGTCCCAGAATGTCGCGAATGACCCCCATTTACTCTGCGCAGACCTCCGCAACGTGCGCCTCGAGCGCATCGGCCTTGGCGTAGAGATCCAGCACCTTGAACGGCAGGCGCGGGTTGTCCGAAGTCTGGAACCGGGGCAGGGCGTCAAGTGCCTGATCCCAGGTAAATTGGTCCAGCAGGCAGGTGCAGGTTTCCGAGGCGAGCGCTTCTTCGGCGATCAGGATGCGCAGGATCGCGCGGTAACCATTGCGCAGGTAAGCGGTCTCGGCGAGATCGGCGGACGGTTTCGGGACGCGGCAGTCGTCGGCCTCGTCCCGCGCGATAGCCATCGAGGTGAAGGGCCGGTCCTGACCCGAGGCCGGGTCGGGCAAGACGAGAAGACCGACCGGAATGACAAGTGAAAGGCTGAGGAGACCGGCTTCCATCAATGTGAAGCGGCTCGGGGTGCGCTTGGACATTCTCATGGATCCACCGCCATCGAGCGGAACTTGCGTTCATCCGCGAGGGTGGCTGCATCGACGACGCCAAGTTGGCCGGCGCTGACGCCCTGGGCCGCTTCCAGCCGCCAGATCTGGGTCAGGATGATGCCGAGCTCTGCCGTGACGCGGGTGTTGAGATCGACGGCGGCCTTCAGCCCGTCCTGATCGTCGATCAGCCCGACCATGGTCTCGAGCCGCTCGAGGCTTTGGCCCGCTTCTTCATGGCTTTCCTGGGCTGCGACGGACAGCATGGCGCTGGCCCCGGCCGAAGTGGCGATCCGGTTGTCGGCGGGCTGATCGGAGCCCGAAAGCGTGCTCAGGCGCTCCGAGGTGAAACCGCTGCCAGACAAAACCCGCTCGACCGAGGCTGTGAGTTCCGCACCGGGATTGAAGCCGCTCAGGAAATCGCCGCTCGCCAGAGATTGCGCGGTGTTGAGCGGGGCGACCAACTTGCCGCGCAGTGCGCGGAATTCTTCGACCGTGGCGAAGAGCTCACCCAACCCGCTGCCCTCGATGAGCGAGGTCAGTTGCGCCTCGAGGTTTGTGAGCTGCGACAGTTGGGTTTCCAGTTCCAGCCGCATGGTGGCGAGCTGCTGCATCTGGACGTTCAGATCTTCGGCCATGTGCTCGAGTTGCGCGACCAGTTGTCCAAGCTGCGAACCATCGAAGGTTGGCACACCTTGGGCCGCTGCGGGCGAGGAAAACCCAAGCGTGGTGACCGCAGCCACGGTCAGGAGAAGCTGTCTCATTCGGGAACTCCCATTTGCATGAAGTCGCGCTCGGCCAGCCGGTCAGCGACGAGGTGCTGCGCATAGGCCGCCTCGCGCTGCTGGTTTGCCGCCATCAGCCGGACGCGGAGGTTGAGGATGCGACCGATCTCGGCCTTGGCGTAGGTGTTGAGCTCCCAGGCCGCCTTGGCATTGGGTTGCGCGTCGATCTGCAGGATGATCGCGCGCAGGCGATTGATGACCTGCTCTGTGGTGGCGGAACTGTCGGCGGCGTAATAGACGCCGGCCTCGGAGATGCTGGCATACTCGGCCAGCGCAAAGTCCGAGGGCGAGAGCGTGCCGAGCGCATCGGCGCCGCCGACCACGGCAAGGTATTCGTTGTAAAACTTGGAGATGTTGCGCACATAGCCTTGGGTCTCGGCAAAGGGCGGCACGCCACCATATTCGATCACGCGTCCCGGACCCGCGTTATAGGCCGCGAGCGCATGGGGGATGTTGCCGAAGCGATTGAGCTGGGTGGTGATGTAGCGCGCGCCGCCGCGCAGGTTGTCTTTGACATTATAGCGGTCGACGCCAAGATCGGAGGCGGTGCCGGGCATGAGCTGGGTCAACCCATAAGCCCCGACCGGACTTTCGGCGGCGACGTTGAAGCGGCTTTCCTGCTTGATCAGGGCCTGGAAGAGACAGCGCCACTGGGTGGCCGAGAGACCTGCTCGGGCCACACCTGGCGCGCCTGCGAATTCGCCCGCCACCTCGACGATCATCATCTCGACCGTCTCGCGACCGTCGCCGAAGAGGCGGCTGTTCATCGGGCTCGGGTCGGTGTTCGGGTAGACCGCCGCTACTCCGAAATCCGCATTGCCCTCGAGCGCGCGGATATCGACGCCGGGACCGGTGATCGCTGTGGTCATCTCTTCGAGCACACGCAACTGGTCAGCCTGGACATCGGCCAGGGTCGTCTCGGTGCGATCCTTGTCCTGCTGGACGCCCAGATCCTCGGCCAGTGCGGCCACCCGGGCGATGGCGCGCCCGATCGCGGAATTGTCCTGCGTCGGCACGCCCTGGGCGATCGCGGGCAGGGTGCTGAGGCCGAGGCAGAAACCGGCGGATATGATCGCGACGCGGCTCATTCCGGACGGGGCAGGGGCTCGAAGGTGCAGTCGGGCTTGGCCATTGCGTGAGCCGGCGCGCCCATGGTCGAGAAGGACAGGGCGGACCTTGTCACCTGCGGCTCGCCATTGCGTCCGAAGCAGGGCGAGGATTTCTCGGTGTATTTCTCGCAAGCCGAAAGAAGGCTTCCGGCGGCGCAAAGCGCGAGGAGAGGTTTCGAATTCATATAACATGTCTCCAGAAATCAGGATTGGCGCGCCAATCGGCGGGCACACGGGCCTCGCCGGTGGCGCCGCCGCCAAGGATGGGGAGGAGGGTGCCGAGGGCGGAGAGATCGGCATCGACAAAGACGCTGTCGCCCGCCGAGCGCACGAGCGCGATGCGCTGGCCGATTGTGGGCTGCACGAGGAGGGCAGCCTCCTTGGCGTTCACGCGCAGAAAGTCGTAATCGGAGATCGTGGCACGGTCGTTCGGGAAGAGGATCTGGGTCGGGACCGTCTCGACGATGGTCTTGCCGACGCGGCTATCGCGCAGCTGGCTCGGATACTGCGTCATCATGATCACGACGCAGTTCATCTTGCGCAGCGTCACCAGCCAGTTTTCCAGCCGCGCGCCGAAGTAGGGATCGTCAAGCAGCTTCCAGGCCTCGTCGAGGACGATGATGGTGGGGCGGCGATCCTCGACCACACGTTCGATCTGGCGGAAGATGTAGGAGAGCACCGCCATCCGCTCGGTGGTCATGTCGAGAATCTCGGTCATGTCGAAGCCGATGATGTCGGAGGCCAGTTCGAGCCCGGCACCATGTTCCGGCTCGTCGAAGACCCAGCCATAGCGGCCGCCCGGGGCCCATTCGGCGACGCGGGACTGTAGCTCGCCATCGTCGTCGAGCGATTGAAACAGCGTCTCGAAACTCGCGAAGCGCCGGAGCGAGCCCTCGGCATAGGCATTTTGCGCGACCGCGCTCTGGATATGGCGGGATTGTTCGCCCGTGAGGGTTCCGCCCCGGGAAAGAAGGGTCGCCAGCCAGTCCGAGAGCCAGGCGCGGCCCCGTTCGTCGATCTCGGTCATCAGCGGGTTCAGGCCCGTCGGCACGCCAGCGCGGATCTCGTTGTAGCGCCCGCCAAGCGCGCGGACCGCCATCTCGAGGCCGCGATCCTTGTCGAAGAAGAAAAGCCGCGCGCCGACCCGCTGCGCTTGGGCTGCGAGGAAGGCGGTGGTGAGCGTCTTGCCGGTGCCGGTGCGCCCCAGCACGAGCGTATGGCCGACGGTCGGTTCCTTGCCCGGGTTGCCCGCCTCGTGAAAATTGAACCGATAGCCCGAGGTGCCGACGGTTGGCAGGACCGAGATGGTCTGGCCCCAGGGCGATTGGTTGGGGCCGCGCCCCTCGACGCTGCCATGCAGGGCGGCGAAATCCGCGAAGTTGATCGAGGAGATCGGAGTTTTGCGAGCGCGATAGCCAAAGTTGCCGGGGGATTGTGCGAAGTAGGTGGCTTTCAGCGCCATGTTCTCGCGCACGATCACCGACATGATTTCCTGGCCCACGCGCTTGATCTGGGCTGCAGCGCGCTCAAGCGTATCGCGGTCGGGCGCATAGACGGCGATCGACAGGTGATGATCGCCAAAGGCGATCCGTCCCGCCTCCTGATCGTCGGCGGCCTGGCCCAGTTGTTCGCGCAGAGAGACGGCGGCATCGTCGGAGGCGTGCATCTGGCGGATGATCCGTTGGATGCGCTCGGCCATGATGTTGTTCGGGATCGGGCTGAAGGAGTTGGTCAGCACGATGTCGAGAGGCAGGTCGAGCGCGTCGAGCAGCGTGACGTCCGTGAGCGCCGGATAGGTTTTCATCGAAAAGAGTGCGCCGTATTTGACCTGGCCGGTCACGGCGTCGGTCAGGGTGACGACATCGCCGTCGAAGGTCGCGCGACAGTTGCTCAGGGTGTGCGAGAGGGGTAGGGCGCTCTGCCCGAAGGCGATGGGGGAGAAGCTGCCGGCGTTCAGCGTATTGAGGTAGCCCAGCCATTCACCGCCCGACTTCGTGAGCCTGACGGGGTTGGCCGAGGCAAGCGCTACCTCGAAGAAGCCCATGACTTCGTTCAACTCCTGCAGGCGTGTCGCGCGGTCCTTGACCCAGGCCTTGCGGGCCAGCGCACGCAGGAGGGGAATGCGGGCCGAGATATCGGGCCGCCGGATGACGCTGAGATAGAGTTGGCGCTTGGCCGGGCGCAGGTCTTTGACATGGGCCTGCCAGCGCGCATCGATCGCGGCGGCGAAGCTGTCCCCCTCGAGGGGGCGCATTCCGAGATCCTGCGGCACGGAGATGCGGTGAATGTAGAAGCCGAAGGCGTTGCCGGTCTGGGCGACGATGGCAGCGACTGCACGCTTGAGCGCGTCGAGCCGGGCATCTTCCGTGGTCATCGGGTTGAGCCCGTCGAGGCGGAGGGTCGCCATAAGGTCGCCCTCGCGCAGTACCATGACGTCGTCAGCCGCGAGCGCGAAATACGGCAGGTGCTCGGCGAGATAACTCTCCCGCGTGAACTCCCCCCCGCCTGCTTGATGCAGGGCGGCCCCAAAAGTGGAAAGTGTGCCCGCATCAAGCGCCAAAGCTGTCGCCTCCATGCAGGGCCCTGTTCTTCGTCGGACGCACTGATCCATAGGAGACGCGCAGGACCTCGAAGAAATGCGGCTCGCGGTCGGCGACAAACCAGAGGATCGGATAGGCGACGAGACCAATCAGGAAGAAGACCATCGACTTCGTCCAGATGAACGGCAGAACGACCCCGGTCGTCAGCACCACGAGGTATCCGACAGGGAGACCCAGATACTTGGGCGGACGGGCGAGGCCCAGAAAAAGGGGGGATCGTTCTGCCACTGCTCTACTCGGATCTCAGGAGAAGCCGTCGACGATGGTACCGGCCGAGAAGATCAGCACGATCCCGATGATGACCGAGGCGAACCAGCCCCAGTTGAGCCGCCCCATCATGCACATGAATCCGGTGCCGATGACCGCGAGCGTGGCAACCGCGATCCCGATGGGACCGGTCAGCGCGGCCTCGACGGTTTCCAGCATGGTCTGGATCGGTGACAAGTCCTGCGCGAGAGCGGGCGTTGCGAGAGCCGCCAAGGTTGTGGCGATGGGCAAGAGGCGGCTGAGGCAATGTCTGAGCATGCGAAGTTCCCTTGTTTTACTGAAGATCGATAACGACCGGCGCGCGGGCTGGAACCCGGTCTGCGACGCGGATGTCCGGCGCGGAAACAGGTGTACCCGCAAGTCGGGACCGGATCCGGTGGATGCGCGCGATGTAGTCGCGGGTCTCGATGAAAGGCGGGATGCCGGAATACTCGACCACCCGGTGCGGTCCGGCATTGTAGGCCGCGAGCGCCAAGTCGATGTCCTTGAACGTTCCGAGTTGTGCGAGCAGATACCGCGCCGCGCCGTCGAGGTTCTGGGAGGGATCGCGCGGATCGACGCCGAGCGCACGGGCAGTATCCGGCATCAGCTGGCCAAGACCATAGGCATCCTTCGGGCTGACGGCGGTCGGGTTGTAGCTGCTTTCAGCCTCGACCAGGGCGCGGAACAGAATTTGCCAGTCGTCCGCATCAAGGCTGACCTGCCGCAGGGCACGGTTCCCCTGGTGGCGGACGGCAGTCGTGCGGATCAGGGAGAGGGTGTCGTCGCGACTGGAAGGCGGCGTGGCGTCCAACGAGGCCAGAACGACCTCGGCTTCAGCGCTATGTTCCAAACCAGCCCAGGCAGGGCGCTCACCGTGAAAGGTCCAGCCCGAAGTCCGGGCTGTGCCGTCGCGGCCGAAGGCGATAACGTCAGCCGCGCTCCTCGAGGGTGATGCTGTAGTCAGGACCAAAGCGCAGATCGCGCCCGTCACCGAACTCGAGATGATGTTTGAAGAGCCCTGGCCATATGTTGAAATACCGCGGCTCAGGCCCGTGCGGGGTGATCCGGGTCGAGACCAGAATGGCTTCCGGCTCACCCTCGCGCAGGTAGATGCACTGGTAGCGCGGCTTGCCATCGTCCGTGAACCCCACGAGTTCATACCGGCAGCGGAACGCGATGCCCTGTTCGGACAGGTCTTTGACACCATCGATGGTGATCAGGATCTGGTTGCGCGCTATCGGCATGTTCGGACTCTCCCCACGAGAGCCCTTCTACTTCCTGCGCTTAAATCCATAAAGTCATATGGAGTCAATACGACATATTGCAGATAAATACATATTGCGCGATAGTCTGCGCAACTTTTGCGGGAGAGCGACATGAAGCGACAGGCGATGGCAGCGGCGATGGGGGTGATGGCGGTGTTCGGAGCCCCGGGGAAGGCGCAGGCCTATGACATCGACTGCGCCATCATGCTCTGCATGGCTGGCGGCTTCCCCCCGAGCGCAGTCTGTGCACGGGCCTATCGCACTATGATCCGCCGCATCACGCCCTGGCCGAGCCTGCCGCCCTTCGGGGTCTGCACCTTCGCACATGTGCCGGTCGAGCTGGGCGGGCCCGGCGGGGAGGGCGAGCTCGACACCACTCTGCCCGAATACGAATGGCTGAACCGCACCCATGTGATCTGGTTCACCGGTCAAGCCTATAGAGAAAGGGGAGGTGAACAGTATTGGGACTGGTCTCTCCGTTCCTGCGACCGAGAGAACCGCACCTGCCGGTACATCCAGCGGGTCTACCGATCCCACACGCCCTGGCCCGAGGCATTCGTATCGGAAGGCGGTCAGGAGATCGCCTATCCGACCGGCGGAGGTTCCTCGTACTTCTATTTGCGCAGTATCATGGTTGAATACGGCGACTACGAGGGCAACATGGGCCACTCGGAGTGGTTCTCCTACTGATCCGAACGGTCTGATGCCTTCAGGGAAACTGGGCGAAGCTCGACCAGACAAGCATCAAAGCGTTCTGGATCGACATGCCAGCGGCGGCTCACCGAGCCATCATTCCAACGGTAATCGGTGAACAGGTGAATCTCCTGCGCACCGTCGTTCAGAAACCCGTTCTGGAAGGGCCAGCCTGTCTTCTTCTTACCCATCGAACTCTCTGCACTCCATTTGACTACCTCTTGAGACGTTCCGCTCCAGGACGCATCAGGGGCTGGCAAAAACTGGCTAGCGTTTTGTGAAGAGCTCTGCTGGATCTACGTTCAGTGCTTTGGCGATACGTTCGAGAAGGTCGAGGGAGGCCGCGAACTTGGCGTTCTCGAGCTTGCCCATATGGCCGCGACTCACATCGGCCCGATGAGCAAGCTCCTCCTGGCTGAGGCTGCGGGCGCGTCTCAATTCCTGGATGTTTAGTGCTACACGGTCCCGCAAGTTCATGCCGTTGAAACGGACACGATGCGCGAAATATCGCCACGCGATATATGTTACATTCGGAAGTGCAGAGAAGAAATCTTGGGATGGCGCGAGATCGCCGGAATGGAATGCCTGCCGAAACGCAGGTCACGTGATGATCCGTCTCGCAAACATTATGGGCCGTTCAATCGTTCTTTCAGGAAAGGGCGGCACCGGAGAGAGGTTCCGGTACCGCCAGGGTATCGCCCACAGGGAGGTGGTAGAGGGCGAATTCTACACGGAAAATTTGGGGTCGACCAATAATCGCGTAATCATGATTATGGTAATTTTTAGGCTGTCACGGCACCTCAGACAGCTTCGAGTGCGATTGCAATTCCCTGTCCCACGCCA
>NZ_PGTB01000090.1 GCF_002786325.1 Pseudooceanicola lipolyticus
GCTTGGCGCGGTTGCGGGCAACGGCATTGCCGACCTTCTTGGAGCAGGTAAACCCGACGCGGATGCCCGGCGCCTCTTCGGCATGGCGCCGGCGCGCCTGCACCAGCATGCCGGGCATCGCCTGCCGCCCGGCGCGGGCGGCGCGCAGAAAATCGGCACGCTTGCTGAGGGTATGAATGCAAACGGACACCGCCGGCGGCATTTCCCCGCTGCTGGCAGAGCCATCGCGGGGGGCCTCCGGCGGTGTCATGTCCGTCCGTGGTGGCGTTGGCGCCTTACGCGCTCAACTCTTTGCGGCCGCGGGCGCGGCGGGCATTCAGAATCTTGCGGCCGGCCTTGGTGGCCATACGCGCGCGGAACCCATGGCGCCGCTTGCGGACCAGGTTCGACGGTTGAAAGGTGCGTTTCATCGCGCTTTTCTCCAGTTACGGGCCGGGAACGCCGCGGATTCGGCCTGCCGGTGTGATCAGAAGCCCGGTCTCTACTGTGGCTTTTGCCGTAAGTCAAACCCCGTGGCGCGGAAATCCGGCCGCATTCGGCAGATTTTTCGCCCTCCCTGCCGGGGCGCGGCCGAAATCGCGAAAGAGGGCTGCCAGATCACGAATTTGTCCTATTCTATCAAGGCGGCGTGAGGGGGCTGTTGATCCCCCACCGGGCCGCGCATGGTCGGGGTCTGACACATTCGGCGGGGACAGCGGATGAGTGAATTGCCCAAGACAGAACCACAGCGCGGCTGGGCGCGCTATATTCCGATTGCGGTGATCGCTGCGGTGGCGGTGGCCGGCTGGCTGACGCTGGGCGACTATCTCAGCTTTGAGACGCTGAAGGACCACCGCGCGGCGCTGCTGGCCTATCGCGATGCCCATCTGGGGCTGATGGCGGCCGCCTTCGTGGCGACCTATGTGGCAATTGTCGGGTTTTCCCTGCCGGGCGCCTCGGTGGCCTCGGTCACCGGCGGGTTCCTGTTCGGGCTGCCCCTGGGCACGGCGCTGAACGTGTTGTCGGCCACCATCGGCGCGGCGGCGATCTTTCTTGCCGTGCGCTGGGGGCCGGGGCGGGTTCTGACCGCACGGATAGAGGCCTCGGAAGGCACGGTGCGGCGGCTGACCGAGGGCCTGCGGCGCAACGAGATCAGCGTATTGTTCCTGCTGCGCCTGGTGCCGGCGGTGCCGTTCTTCGTCGCCAACCTGCTGCCGGCGCTGGTGGGGGTGAAGTTCGGCAATTTCCTGTTCACCACGGCGCTGGGCATCATCCCCGGCGCGCTGGTCTTCACCTGGATCGGCGTCGGCGTGGGCGAGGTATTTGACCGGGGCGACACCCCGGATCTGTCGCTGCTGCGCGAGCCGCATGTGATCGGGCCGATCCTGGGCCTCTGCGCCTTGGCGGCGCTGCCCATTGTTGTGCGCCTGCTGCGCCGGAAAGGCGGCTGAGAGATGGAGCGGATCAAAACCGATGTGCTGGTAATCGGCGCGGGATCGGGCGGCCTGTCGGTGGCCGCGGGCGCGGTGCAGATGGGCGCGCGCGTGGTGCTGCTGGAAGGCGGCGAGATGGGCGGCGATTGCCTGAATTATGGCTGCGTCCCGTCCAAGGCGCTGCTTGCGGCGGCCAAGATGGCGCATATGCACACCCGCACGCAGGCCTTCGGCATCACCACAAGTAAGCCGCAGGTCGATTACGCCGGGGTGATGGCGCATGTCGCCGAGACCATCGCCACCATCGCTCCGGTCGACAGCCAGGAGCGGTTCAAGGGGCTGGGGGTGCGGGTGATCCGCGCCTGGGGCAAGTTCATCTCGCCGCAAGAGGTGCAGGCGGGTGACCATGTCATCACCGCCCGCCGCATCGTGATTGCCACCGGCTCGTCCCCCGCGGTGCCGCCGATTCCGGGTCTGGACACGGTGCCCTATCTCACCAACGAGACCTTGTGGTCGCTGCGCCAGGCGCCCGATCACCTGCTGATCGTCGGCGGCGGGCCGGTCGGGGTTGAAATGGCGCAGGCACATGTGCGGCTGGGCTGCCGGGTGACGGTGATCGAAGGCGCGCGTCTGCTGGGCAAGGACGACCCCGAACTGACCGCGACGCTGCGCGCGCGCCTGACCGACGAAGGCGTCACGCTTGTCGAGGGCGCGGCCGTGGCAGCGCTGCGCCCGGTCGGAGAACGAATCGAACTGCGTACCGAGAATGACGAGGTCTATACCGGTTCGCACCTGCTGCTGGCCACCGGCCGGCGCGCCAATACCGACAAGCTGGATCTGAAGGCCGCAGGCATCGAAACCAGCGACACCGGCATCCGTACCGATGCCGGGCTTAGAACCAGCAACCGCCGGGTCTATGCCATCGGCGACGTGGCGGGCGGGCTGCAATTCACCCATGTGGCCGGGTATCACGCCGGGGTGATCCTGCGCACGCTGCTGTTTGGGCTGCCGTCGAAAGCCGCCACGCAACACATTCCGCGTGTCACCTATACCGATCCGGAGCTGGCGCAGGTTGGCCTGACCGAGACCGAGGCGCGCTGGCAATACGGTGCGCGCCTGGAAGTGGCCGAGTTCGATTTTGCCGAAAACGACCGCGCCGTGGCCGAGCGCGTCACCACCGGCCGCGTCAAGGTGATGGTCGCCGGCGGCCGGCCGGTGGGCGTGTCAATTCTGGGCTCCGGGGCCGGGGATCTGGTTGCGCTCTGGGCGCTGGTTCTCGCCAACCGTCTGAAAATGCGGCAAGTCACCGCAATGGTTGCGCCCTATCCGACGATGGCAGAGGTTAACAAACGGGCTGCAGGCGCTTATTTCTCTCCCCGACTGTTCGAAAGCCGGATGGTCAAGCGCGCGGTGGGGCTGGTCCAGCGGTGGCTGCCCTAGCGCAGAAAGGGCGAGATGCTGAACACGCTTTCAGGGCGCTTCCTGATCCTGACCACGGCCTTCGTGATGCTGGCCGAAGTCCTGATCCTTGTGCCGTCGGTGGCGCGTTTCCGCGAGGATTACCTGCGCGACCGGCTGGAACGGGCGCAGATCGCCTCGCTGGCGCTGCTGGCCGACGACATGATCGAGATGGATCTGGAAGCCGAGCTGCTGGAAAACGCCGAGGTGCTGAACGTGGTGCTGCGCCGCGACGAGGTGCGCCAACTGGTGCTGTCCTCGCCGATTCCACAGCCGATCTCGGCCACCCATGACCTGCGTGACCCCGGCGCGCTGACGCTGATCGGTGACGCGCTGCACCAGCTGCTGAGCCCCGAGAACGAGTTGATCCGGGTGATCGGTGCGCCGGTCCGCGATGCCGGTTTGCTGATCGAGGTGACGATGGAGACCCGGGGTCTGCGCGCCGCGATGATCGAATACGGGCTGCGCATCCTGATTCTGTCGGCGGTGATCTCGGTGCTGACCGCGCTGCTGCTGATTTTTGCGGTGCGGTTGCTGCTGGTGAAACCGATCAAGGGCGTGGTGCGGAACATGCAGCGCTATGCCGCGGCACCCGAGGATGCCCGCGGCATCATCCGCCCCACCGCCGGGATCCGCGAGCTGCGCGAGGCCGAGGATGCGCTGTCGAGCTTGCAGACCGAGCTGACCCATGCGCTGAAACAAAAGGAGCGCCTGGCGCAGCTGGGCGGCGCGGTGGCGCGGGTCAGCCACGACCTGCGCAATATCCTGGCCTCGGCGCAGCTGATCACCGACCGGATCGAAGCCAGCGAGGATCCGCTGGTGCGCCGTTTGGCGCCCAAGCTGGTCAACTCGATCACCCGCGCGGTGTCGCTGTGCGAAAGCACCCTGGCCTTCGGCCGCACCGAGGAGCCGGCACCGACGCTGGGCCTGGTGCGTCTGCGCGACGTGGTGCAGGACGTGATCGACGGCGAAAACCTGTCGCTCGAAGCCAGCTGCATCGCGCTCGACAGCGCGGTGCCGGCCACTCTGAACCTGCGCGCCGATCCCGAACAGCTGTTCCGGGTGATTCTGAACCTGGTGCGCAACGCCCGGCAGGCATTGGAATCCACCGGGCGCGAGGGCCGGATCAGCGTGACCGCGGGCGAAGAGGAGGACCGCTGGTGGATCCGGGTGTCCGATACCGGCCCCGGGGTGCCGGCCAAGGTGCGCGAACACCTGTTCCAGCCGTTCCACGGCGGTGCCCGCAAGGGCGGCTCGGGCCTGGGCCTGGCCATCGCCTCGGAACTGGTGCGCGGCCATGGTGGCCATCTGACCCTGTCTGCAAGCAGCGCCGAGGGCAGTACCTTCGAAATTTACCTGCCCAAGGGCGATGGCACGCTTTGATGTGTTTTCCGGGTTGCAAAGCCCCGGCGCCTTGGCTACATGCAGGGCCTCAGTGGACCGATAGCTCAGCTGGATAGAGTACTTGACTACGAATCAAGGGGTCGGGGGTTCGAATCCTCCTCGGTCCGCCACTGCCACCGCATGACGTGTTGAACACATGCTTTATGGGAAGGCCGTTTCCTGGCCTTCGCAAGACCGACCAGTTCCCAGCGCCTGGTGGGTCCGCTTGAACCGTGCGTTGTCGGCATTCTTCAAAGTTTTCCTGGGGGCTGAACGTACCCAACCGGCCTCGCGAATGCGCGCCGCCGGTTACAAAAGGGCCGAGAGGCCGACCAGGGATGCGGTCGCCACGATCAGGCCGGCGGTCACCTGGGCGAAGGGGGACAGGTAGGCTGCGAAACGCCAACCGCCTCCGACTCTGCTGATCAGGTTGCGCAGACCGACACCGGATGCCGAAACGACGAGGTTGAAAGCAGCTGTGCCTGCGCCCATCGCGAAGGTGGCCAGGATGCCGGCCGGGAGAATGCCGAGCCGCCACGAGATCAGCAGCAGGAACAACGCGCCGGTGCAGGGACGGATGGCGATGCTTGCCACGATCCAGGCCATTTCGCGCAGGCTTGTCAGGCCCGCGATTTCATCGGGCCGCGGTCCGTGCCGGTGGCCGCAGGAACAGGTCGCGTCTTCCTGGGAAACAAGGTGTGTGGGCTGGCCGCCCCCGTTTGCCCTCGCCTGCCAGGCAGCGCGGATGCCGCGAAAAATCAGCACCAGGCCGATCATTGCGATGGCGGCATAGCTGACGGGCAGCAGAAGTTGGTCCGCGGCATCTGTCAGCGACCGGCTGGTTGTTTCGAACAGGCCGATTCCCAGTCCGACGACAATCACCGCGACCAGCGATTGGCAAAGACTTGATGCGAGGGTGAGCAGCGATACCGTCCAGAGGGACACGCCAGAGGAAACCGCGGTTGCGCCAAGCAGCAGCTTGCCATGGCCGGGGCCGATGGCATGCAAGAGCCCGTAGGTGAAGGTGAGGGCGCACAGCCCGGCCAGGGCGGCGGGTTCCGCCGCGCGAATGGCCCGCAAACTTTCGGCCATGGCGGTCTGAACCTCGCGTTGCAACCCCGCGGTGCGATAGGCCAGCTCTGGCAGTGCGAGCGCATGCAGCAGCAGGGCGGCACAGGCCGCGGCCAGGGAAAACAACAGGATCAGCGGGACGAGCTGTTTCAGGCGGCCGGACGTCGGCCGCTGCCGAGCCGGGCGACCGGCCATTCTTGTCTGGGGCGCGGGATTGTCCGGTGCCGGGCCGATCGGAAGGATCGGCCCGGGCTCGAATCGCGTAGCGCCGCTCAGGGCGCGCGCTTCTCCGGCAAGCCCAAGCCGGACGCGCCGCGCGGTGACGTCGTCCTTATTCAAGGCACGTGGCAAGGCTGCTGGCGAGGTTCCGCAGCAATTGAGGATAGAGCGCGACGCCAGGGCTCAGATCGGCCCCCAGCGGGTCCATCACGCCGGCCTTGGCCTCGGTGCCTTGAAAGACCGTGCGGATCAGGTTGGCGTTGAATTGCGGTTCCGAAAACGCACAGGTCACGCCAAGCTCGTGCACTTTTTCATGCACTTCCTCGATCCGTGCCGGGCTTGGATCGGAGGCATCGCTCAGAGTGATCGAGCCTGCGGCAGGAAAGTCGAAGCGGTTCTCGAAATACTGGTAGGCATCGTGGAAAACGATGAAGTTGGAGTCCCGTACCGGAGCCAGCTGCGCCGTGATCTCGTCGATCAGCGTGGTCAGCTCGGCTTTGCCCTTGTCGGCATTGGCCTGGTAGATCGGCGCGTTTTCCGGGTCGAGCTCGGAAAGCTCGGCGGCAATGGCATCCAGCCAGACCCGGGCGTTTTCGGGGTCAAGCCAGGCATGCGGATCGTGTCCATGGTGGTGGTCATCGTGTCCGTGATCGGCGTGATCTTCGTGGTCGTGGTCGTGGTCGTGGTCGTGGTCGTGGTCGTGGTCGTGGTCGTCGTCATCATCATGGCCCGCCTCGTGGGCGTGGTCGTCATGATCGTCATGGCCCGCGTCATGGTCGTGGTCGTCGTGATCGTCATGGGCGTGATCGTCGTGGTCGCCGTGGCCCTCGTCATGGGCGTGATCGTCATGGTCGTCGTGGCCCGCCCCGTGGGCATGATCTTCGTCGCCATGGTCTTCATGATCGTGATCATGGGCCTCGAAGGTTGCGCCCTCGCGGAATTCAAGTTCGGTCGTGCCCGCGACCTCCATAAGCTCGATCACATGCGCGTCCGCCGCTAGCGCCTCGATCGAGTTCCCAAGCCAGGGGGTAAGGCTTTCACCGATCCAAAATACCGCTTGCGCCTGATCCAGCGCCCTGGCCTCGGACGGGCGCATCGAGTAGCCGTGTGGCGAGGCGCCCGGTTGTACAAGGAGGTCGGGCGTGCCAAGCCCGTCCATGACCATTGCAACCAGCGAATGAACCGGCGGAATGTCGGCAACGACGGCAGGCACCTCTGCGCGGGCCACCCCGGCAAGCCCCAGAAGGGACACCGTTCCCAGTATCATGCTTCTTCGCATGAGATTCTCCTTGTTATGTTGTAACGCTGATGGACAACTATCTGCTATGTTATTACCTATCAAGTGACCATGGTCGGAGGCGGTGATGAAACAAGTGGGATTTGCGCAGCACGATCACGACGCCTGTATCGCCCGGGCGATGGCTTCGGCCGAGGCTTATTGCGCGGACAATCAGCTGCGGTTCACGCCGGCGCGCCGCCGGGTCTTGGAAATCCTTCTGGAGGAACACCGGGCGCTTGGGGCCTATGAGGTCCTTGAACGCCTCAAACAAGAAGGCAGGGGATCGCAACCCCCGGTGGCCTATCGCTGCCTTGATTTCCTGGTTACCCATGGCTTCGTTCACAGGATTGAGCGATTGAATGCCTTTATCGCCTGCCTGCAGCCGCACGCAAACCACTTCCCGGCCTTCCTGATTTGCCGCGTCTGCGACTCGGTGGCCGAGACAACCTCGTCGCCCTCCAAGGGGCTTCTTGGCAGTGCCGCGAAAGCGGCAGGCTTCGTCATCGAACAAACGGTTGTGGAGGCGGTGGGGATCTGTCCTGACTGCCGCGACAGCGGCGTGCCCTCATGAGCCGTTGCGGCCTGCGGAACGTGCCCGCCCGTTTGGGCGATGCATGCGTGCTGGCGCGGGCGCCATTTTGCGATCCTCAGCGGGTGCCGCGCTGACCTTTCCTTGCTGTCATTTTTCCGAAGCAAAGATCACGGATACCTGAGTGGAAATATCGCGCAGGCGACTTAACTCACGGATTTCAAATTGCGAACGAGAGGATTGCTATGAAACGGATGACACGGCGCAACGCGATCAGGGCAGGCGTGGGCTTGCCGCTGGCCGGCACGCTTGGCGCATTTTCGGGGCCCGCGATGGCAGAGGGCATGATGCGCGAGAACGCCAAGAAGCGCGGCTTTAATCTGGGCGATTTCGAGGTTTCGACTCTGCTTGTCGGAACCCGCACCGTCGAAGAGCCGCAGGGCACCTTCGGGATGAATGTGTCGCCCGAGGAATTCGCCGCGGTCAGCGAAGCCAATTTCATTCCCAGCGACAAGACGCAGTTCTTTTTCACGCCGACGGTCGTGAACACCGGCAACGACATCGTCCTGTTCGACACCGGCCTCGCCGCCGACGGCACGCTTCCGGCGCTTCAGGAGGCCGGTTACTCGGCCGATGACGTGACGGTTGTCGTGCTGACCCACATGCATGGCGATCATATCGGCGGGCTGACCGACGCCTCAGGTGCGCCGACCTTCGCGAATGCCCGCTATGTCACCGGGCAAGCCGAGTTCGACCACTGGGCGGCACAAGGCAATGACACTTTCGAGGCCAAGGTGCGTCCCTTGGCGGAAAATATGAGTTTCATCGGCGACAGCGACAGCGTCGTTCCGGGGATCACGGGCATGGCGGCGCCCGGACATACGCCGGGTCATATGGTTTACATGCTGGAGTCGGGCGACAAGCAATTGCTGATCTTCGCCGATACGGCGAACCACTATGTCTGGTCGCTGGCCCATCCCGAGTGGGAAGTGCGCTTTGATTTCGAAAAGGCGCAGGCCGCGCAGACCCGCAAGACGGTTCTGGGCATGCTGGCGGCCGATCGGGTTCCGTTCATCGGCTACCACATGCCGTTCCCGGCGGTCGGCTATGTCGAGAACCGGGGCGACGGAACGTTCCGCTATGTGCCGACGAGCTATCAGATGATGCTGTAACGCGGGACCGGGCCGTGGCGTGCCACGGTCCGGTCTGTTTGCATGGGATCAGGCCGCCTCTGGAGCCCGACGCCATCCCGGGAAAGGGTCCGGCAGATCGGACCAGAGGTGCGGCACGAAGGAATCTTCCTCTCCGACCAGAGCTGCATCCAGCGCGGCGGTGATCGCAGCCTTGTCCATTCCGGCGCCGATGAAAACCAGCTCTTGGCGCCGGTCGCCAAACGGCTCCTGCCAATGCCGATTAAGGTATTCGATGGCCTGCGGATGGTCGGGGCGACGCTCCTCCGGCACGGTTGCCCACCAAATCCCCATCGGTTTGACGCTGCTCAGGGCGCCCGCCAGCGAGAACTCGGCCAGCCAGTCGGGCCGGGTCGCGATCCAGAAATGCCCCTTGGCGCGGATCACCCCGGTCAGGGGGCCATTCAGCACGTCATGTATCTTTTGCGGATGGAACGGCCGCCGCGCCCGATAGACGAAGGAAGAGACGCCGTATTCCTCGGTTTCCGGCACGTGGTCGGCAAAGCCGTAAAGTTCCTTGGCCCACATCGGGTGCAGATGCGCCTTGTCGAAATCGAAAAGGCCGGTGTCGAAGATCCGGCTTCCCTCGACCCGTCCGTAATCGGTTTCGATAATCTGCGCGTCAGGGTTCAGCGAGGTGACGATCTTGCGCGCGGCGTCGATCCGGTCGCGCCCGGCATCGCTGATCTTGTTCAGAACCACGACATCCGCGAATTCGATCTGCTCGACCAGCAGATCGACCAGGGTGCGGTCGTCTTCCTCGCCCAGGCTCTCGCCGCGGTCGCGGAGGAAATCGTGGCTGGAATAGTCCTGCAACAGGTTCACCGTGTCGACAACCGTCACCATGGTGTCGAGCCGGGAAACATCCGAAAGGCTGTCGCCGTTTTCATCGCGAAAATCGAAAGTGGCAGCCACCGGCAACGGTTCGGAAATACCGGTGCTCTCGATCAGCAGGTAGTCAAAGCGCCCCTCGGCGGCAAGCCGCCGCACTTCGACCAGCAGGTCATCGCGCAGGGTGCAGCAGATGCAGCCATTGGTCATCTCGACCAGCTTTTCTTCGGTGTGGCTCAGACCGGCGCCGCCCTCGCGGACAAGATCCGCATCGATATTTACTTCGGACATATCGTTGACGATCACCGCCACGCGTCTGCCTTCACGGTTGTTCAGAACGTCGTTCAGCAACGTGGTTTTTCCAGCGCCCAGAAAGCCCGAAAGGACGGTGACGGGCAGGCGCGAATCCTTGGCTGGCATCATTTCACCCCTTGTGATGTTATATCATAACAAGTTAGGGGAAGGGCGTGCCGCCCGCAAGCGGATTTCCAGGACTTCCCCCCGAAATCTTTGCCGCGCACGGCGCAACCGTCGAACAGATGACTAGGAGGAGCATATGCTTCCGACACTTCAAAAACTTGGCATGCTCGGCATGGCCCTCATATCCGCAACCTCCGCCGTTGCCGACGAGGACAAGACGGCGTGGCGCGTCTTTATCGCCGATCAGGAGATGGGCAGAGTTACCGCCCTGGACCTGTCCGCCCCGGACAATCGCTGGCAGTTCGATCTTGCCGGCCCATCGCGGCTTTATGTTTCACCCACCGGGGGCGTCGTTGTTGCCGTCCAGTCCGACCATGACCGGGTCGATTTCCTGAGCAGTGGCATAGCGCTCGAAACACATGGCGACCACGCCGATATCAAGGTCGAGGAGCCCGCACATCTTGACACCGCGCTCGAAGGCCCTCGGCCCTTTCATGTCGTCACGCATGACGGCGTGACGGCGATCAACTTCGATCGCGGCGGCTATGTCGCGATGATGGAGGACAGCGACATATTGGGCTCCGGTGAGAGCGAACAGTTCAAGCTGAACCGGGCGCATCACGGCTTTGCCGTGCCAATGGGGGATTACATCATCGGCACGGTTGCGTCCGACGCCCCGGTCGAAGGCGATGGCGCGCCGCCGCGTGTCGGCATCCGCGCCTACAACCGCGATGGCCAACCCGCCGGAGAGCTGCAAACCTGCACCGACCTGCACGGCGAAGCGTTCTCGGGCGCTTACCTGACCGCCGGCTGCAAAGAGGGCGTCGTTGCTGTCACGCTCGCGGATGGGACTCCCAGCTTTTCCATGTTGCCTTATCCCGAGGATTTTCCCGAAGGCCATACCGGCACGCTGCTTGGATCGCACGCAATGCAGAGCTTCCTCGGCAATTACGGTGCGAATTCGGTGGTGATCATCGACCCGACGGCACAATCCCCGTTTACTCGCGTAGAACTGCCATTCCGAGGTGTCGATTTCGTGCTTGACCCGGCCAAGCCGCAGTTTGCCTATATCCTGACGGAAGACGGGACGCTGCACCGGCTCAACATGCTTTCGGGTCGAATTGAGCAATCCGAGGCGGTGACCGAGCCCTATTCCATGGATGGCCACTGGCGGGATCCGCGCCCGAGGTTGGCGATGGCGGGTGACAGCTTGCTGATGACCGACCCGCGCGCAAGCGTTCTGCGGGTTATTGATCCGACCACGATGTCCGAGGTCCAGGCCGTTCCGGTGGAAGGCTTGCCCTATAATCTGGTGGCCGTGGGAGGCAGCGGGCTGGTTCATTGAGGCCAAAGCATAACCGCTGATGTTCTGAAGGCGGCGGGGTGTCTCGCCGTCTTTTTCATGTGGTCTCGGCAGGTAGAGGACGCCTGGAAAACGTCGACAGATCGATCAACGCGCCGGTCTTGCCCAAACCCTGCCCCGCACAGATTGGCGGAACCGTGGCCCAAGCCGCATTCAGCATCACCAGCCCGGGCGCGCCCGAGCGGATCAGAGCTGGGTCGGGTTGGGGGAATCGCCGTAAATTGCGTTGGGGTCGAAGGTTTTTTGCTCTTCGGTGAATTTCAGCGGCTTACCCGCATCTTCGCCGACCGGAGCCGCGCGATAGAAACAGGATCGATAGCCCACGTGACATGATGCGCCCGAGCCGGCGACCCTGACCCGCAGCCAGATCGCATCCTGATCGTCGTCGACCCTTGCTTCGACAATCTTCTGCACCAGGCCCGAGGTCGCGCCCTTGTGCCAGAGGACTTGCCGCGCGCGGCTGAAATAATGCGCCTCGCCCGTTTCGATTGTCCGCTTCAACGCCTCTGAATTCATCCAGCCAAGCATCAGGACTTCGCCGGTCTCCGCATCGGTGGTGATGCAGGGCAACAGGCCATCCGCGCCGAATTTTGGCGCAAGATCAGTGCCTTCCTCTACCTGCTCTACCGAGCGCCGGATCTGAAATTCGACTTGGTCCATGTTCTGCTCTTGCTGGTAGTTATGTTATAACATACAGGTTCTCTCACAGCAGCTCTGAACTGTAAAGGGGTCGGATATGTCAGCCAGGTTCGTGTGCGCGGGCTTCGAGGTCAGGCGCGATTTTGTCCAATCGGATGCGCTTTGCGCAGATTGCGTGGTCCTTGGAATCGCGGCCGGGGCACGCCGGATGGTCTTGTCACCCGGCGGCATGGCTGCTGCGGCCTGTCACATAACGAAAGAGCAAAAATGATCCACGTCCAACTGCCTGACGGGGCCAGCCGCGCCCTGTCGCCATCCAGTACCGCCGCCGATCTGGCGGCTGCCATCAGCCCGAGCCTTGCCAAAAAGACCGTGGCGGCGGTTGTGGACGGGCAGTTGCGCGATCTCACTGCCCCCTTGTCCGATGGTGCGGCCGTGGAACTGGTAACACGCGATGATCCCCGCGCGCTGGAACTCATCCGCCACGACCTGGCCCATGTGCTGGCCGAAGCGGTGCAAGCGCTTTGGCCCGGCACCAAAACGGCCATCGGGCCGGCCATCGAACATGGTTTCTATTATGATTTCGAGCGCGAGACGCCCTTTACCCCCGAAGACCTGCCGCGCATCGAAACGAAGATGCGCGAAATCATCGCGGCGCGCCGGCCTTTCATCTGCGAGGAATGGCAACGGGATCATGCGCACAAGCATTTCGAAGCCGCCGGCGAGACCTACAAACTGGCATTGCTCGCCGCGATCCCCGCAGGAGAGCCGGTAACCATCTACAAGCAGGGTGAATGGCTGGATCTGTGTCGCGGCCCGCATATGCGGCATACCGGTGATGCCGGTGGCGCCTTCAAGCTGACGCATGTGGCCGGTGCATATTGGCGGGGCGACTCCAATAACACGATGCTGAGCCGGATCTATGGCGTGGCTTTCGCCGACCAAGCCGCCCTTGACGCGCATCTGACCATGATGGCCGAGGCGGAAAAGCGCGATCACCGCCGATTGGGACGTGAAATGAACCTGTTTCATTTCGAAGAGGTCGCACCGGGGTCGGTCTTTTGGCACCCGCGCGGCTGGCGGCTGTTTCAGACACTGATCGGCTATATGCGCAGCCGGCAGGAGGCGGCGGGATATGTCGAGGTGAACTCGCCAGACATCATGGACCGGGCTCTGTGGGAGACTTCGGGCCACTGGCAGAATTATCGCGAGAACATGTTTCTGGCGAAAACCGAGGATGATCGGGATTACGCGCTGAAACCGATGAACTGCCCCGGGCACATGTTGATCTATGGTCAGGGCGTCAAAAGTTACCGGGATCTGCCGCTGAAACTCGCGGAATTCGGCAAGGTCCACCGCTATGAACCGTCCGGTGCGCTGCACGGGCTGCTCAGGGTGCGCAGCTTTACCCAGGATGACGCACATATCTATTGCACGCCCGAGCAACTGACCGACGAGTGCCTCAAGGTCAACGACCTGGTGCTGTCGATCTATCGCGACTTCGGCTTCGAGGATGTGCATATCAAGCTCTCCACCCGCCCCGAAAACCGGATCGGCAGTGACGACAGCTGGGACCGGTCCGAGGCGGCGTTGCGCACGGCGCTCGACAAAGCCGGGCATCCCTACACGATCTTTGAAGGCGAAGGGGCCTTTTACGGCCCGAAACTGGAATATGTTCTGCGCGACGCGATCGGGCGGGATTGGCAATGCGGCACGTTGCAGGTGGATTTCAACCTGCCGGAACGCTTCGGGACAACCTATGTCGCGCCCTCGGGCGACAAGCTGCCCCCGGTCATGCTGCACCGCGCGCTCTTCGGTTCTTTGGAGCGGTTCACCGGCATCCTGATCGAGCATCACTCAGGCCACCTGCCGCTGTGGCTCGCCCCCGTGCAAGCCGTGGTCGCGACGATAACGGGGGCGGCCGACCAATGGGCGGTCGATGTGGCCAAGGCGCTGCGCGAGGCCGGGCTGCGCATCGAAACCGACCTGCGCAACGAGAAGATTGGCTACAAGGTGCGTGAACATGCCCTGAAGAAGGTGCCGGTCCAGATTGCCCTCGGCGCGCGCGAAGCCGAAGCGCAAACCGTCACGCTCCGGCGTCACGGGACCGAAGCGACAGAGACACTTGCCCTTCACGACGCGGTCACAGCGCTTGTGCAGGCGGCGCAGCCGCCGCGGTCTGGCACCCGATGACGTGGCGCGGGGCAAGGGCATGTTCCGAGACCGGTCGCCCAAATGCCCTGCCTTCAGGCAACAGGACAAAGGACAACAGGCACATGATTACAGAAGATGACCTTGCGGCGGCGCGCGTTGCCTGGGGCGAGGGGCTGGTCTCGATTTCCAAGGCCTACGAGACAGATGGAATCCAACAGGCACGGGATTTGGCAGGCCGGATCCTCGATGCGGCCTATGGCTATGACATGGGGCCCGTGCTGTTCAAGCCAACGCTCAGCGGCGGCCGGACGACCTTTCGCACCTCCCGCAAAGGCGCCTTGTCGTATTTCGTCGGCCATGACCCGGATTATCCGAAGGATGCCGGCTTCGCGATCCGGGGATGGCGAAAAACGGAATCCGAAACCGCGGCCAGTTTCATCGAGGGAGACGTGGCGATGTGGATGGGCTGGATGAGATTCACCGACAAGGACGGCCAGACGATCCAGACCGACAAAACCTTCGGCTACAAGAAGGATGCCCAGGGGGTTCTGCGCATTGTGCTGCACCATTCGTCGCTGCCCTACGAACCCTGTTGACCTCGCTGGACGAGGGTGCAACAGAATGACGTGTCGGTGTCCTCAGGGACCTAACAGGGAATCCGCCCCGAGCCATCGGGAAACGGAACTGCCCCCGCAACTGTAGGCGTCGAGCCTGCCCGATCCGCCACTGGAGCCCGCCGCAAGGCGTTCCGGGAAGGCCGGGCAAGCGATGAAGCGCCAGTCAGGAGACCTGCCGACAGACTGAAACCACGACCGGACGGGGTGTGCCGGCAGGGAGGTCTGACTCGCGCCTCACGGCGTCGTCTGTTCCCGACCCAATGCCCAGAACGGTCCCATCTGACGGGACGGAAACAGATGAAACGACTTTTTGCCGCCAGCGCGCTGCTGGTTCTCCAGGCGCTGCCCGCGGCAGCGCAGACCAACTATCCGCTAACTCTGACCAATTGCGGTGTGGAGCTTACCTTTGACGCGGCGCCAGACAGCGCGGTGACCATCGGCCAGTCGGCAACCGAGATCCTCTATTCCCTCGGCCTCGCCCCCAAGGTCAGCGGCACTTCGGTCTGGTTCAACCCGGTCCTGCCGGAATTTGCCGAGGTCAATGCCGGGATCGAACGGCTGGCCGACAACGACCCCAGTTTTGAAAGCGTGGTGGCCAAGAAACCCGGCCTGGTTGCGGTGCAATATGAATGGCACGTGGGCGCCAGCGGCATGGTCGGCACGCGCGAGATGTTCCACGACGTGGGGGTGCCGACCTATATCCTGCCCGCCGATTGCGACACCAAGGACAATTCCACCGGTGGCGACGGCACCCGCACCGGCGCTTTCGACACCGCGCATGTCTATAAGGGCATTCGCGAACTGGCCGCGATCTTCGACGTTGCCGACACGGGCGCGCAGGTGATCGCCGACCTTCAGGCCACCGAAGCCGCCGCCATCGACCGCGCCCGGGCGCTGGACCTGCCGGACGACCTGTCGGCGGTGTTCTGGTTTTCCTCCGCCGATCTGGAGCTCGACCCCTTCGTTGCGGGACGGCTGGGCGCGCCCGGCTATATGCTCGACAAGCTGGGGATCGAAAACGCGGTCGAGACGGACGAGGAATGGCCGACCGTGGGTTGGGAAAGCATCGCGCGGGCCGATCCCGACCTGATCGTGGTGGCCTATATGGACCGCCGCCGCTTTCCCGCCGACGATATCGAGGAGAAACTGAAATTCCTGCGCAACGACCCGGTGGCCAGCCAGATGACCGCGGTGCGTGAGGGTCGGATCGTGCAGATGGACGCCCACGCGATGAGCGCCACCCTGCGGTCGATCCACGGGCTGGACGCGCTGTCCCAGGCGCTGGCGGACATGGCCTTCGAATGAACGGCGCGGCCGCCCTGCGGGGAACCTGGGCCACGGTGCCGCTGATCCTCGGGGCGACCATCCTGGCGGGCACGGCAATCGGGGAGACCCGGTTGCCCTTTCTGACGGTCTGGAACACGCTGGCCAATCACCTCTGGGACGCGGGGCACAGTGTCGACCGGATCGAGGCCGGCATCGTCTGGAGCTATCGGCTGCCCCGTGCCATCGTCGCCGCCGCCTGCGGCGCCGGGCTGGCGCTGACCGGGGTTGTTTTGCAGGCGCTGCTGCGCAACCCGCTGGCCGATCCCTACCTGATGGGCCTGTCGGCGGGCGCCTCGACCGGCGCCGTCCTGGTCACCGTGGCGGGGTTTGGCGCCGGGGCGGTCTCGATGTCG
>NZ_PGTB01000091.1 GCF_002786325.1 Pseudooceanicola lipolyticus
GCGCCACCGGCGTGGCGCTGGCCGATGGCCGGGTGATCGCGGCGCGGCGCGGCGTGGTGCTGGCGGCCTCGTCGATCAATTCGCCGAAACTGCTGATGCTGTCGGGGATCGGGCCGGCGGCGCATTTGGCGGCGCATGGCATCGAGGTGCTGGCCGACCGGCCCGGGGTGGGGGCCAACCTGCAGGATCACCTGGAGCTCTATGTGCAGATGGCGGCGAGCCAGCCGGTCACCCTGTTCCGGCACTGGAACCTGGTCTCGAAGGCGCTGATCGGGGCGCGGTGGCTGTTGACCAAGACCGGGCTGGGCGCCTCGAACCAGTTCGAAAGCGCCGCCTTCATCCGCAGCCGGGCCGGGATCGACTATCCGGACATCCAGTATCATTTCCTGCCCATCGCGGTGCGGTATGACGGCCGGGCGGCGGCCGAGGGGCACGGGTTCCAGGCCCATGTCGGGCCGATGCGCTCGACCAGCCGCGGCGCGGTGACGCTGCGCTCGGCCGATCCGGCGGCGGCGCCGGTGATCCGGTTCAACTACATGTCGCAGCCGCGCGACTGGGAGGAATTCCGGGCCTGCATCCGGCTGACCCGCGAGATCTTTTCCCAGCCGGCATTTGCGCCCTACGTCGCGCACGAGATCCAGCCCGGGGCGGCGGTGCAGAGCGATGCCGAACTGGACGCCTTTATCGCCGATCATGCCGAAAGCGCCTATCACCCCTGTGGCACCTGCCGGATGGGGCGCGCCGACGATCCCGGCGCGGTGGTCGACCCGCAGGGCCGGGTGATCGGGGTCGAGGCGCTGACGGTGGCCGACAGTTCGGTGTTTCCGCGCATCACCAATGGCAACCTGAACGCGCCGACCATCATGGTGGGCGAGAAGATCGCCGATCATCTGCTGGGGCGCGATCCGCTGCCGCCGGCAAATGACCAACCCTGGATTCACCCTGCGTGGGAAACGTCACAGCGCTAGGGCATTTGCACGGGGGGAGCTTGCGGCGGAGCCCGGGCGCGGCTAGCTGAACCTTATGTTAAGGGTTTTGGTGTTGTCTGTGCTGATGGGTGTTCCGGCGGCGGCGGGGGCCGATCCGGCCGGGCGCATCCGCGTAATAGACGCCGACACCTGGTCGGTTGGCGGCGAAACCGTGCGCCTGTTCGGGATCGACGCGCCGGAGCTGGACCAGGACTGTACCCGCGCCGATGGCAGCACCTGGGGCTGCGGCCGATGGGCGGCCGCCGAAACCGGCCGCCTGTACGAGGGCCGGCGGGCGGTCTGCCGCACGGTGACCCGGGACCGGTATGACCGCATCGTGGCGCGCTGTGCCGTTGACGGCCGGGATGCCGGGCGCGAACTGGTGCAGCAGGGGCTGGCGCTGGCCTATCGCGACTATTCGATGGACTACGACCTGGATGAAAAGGCCGCCCTGGTGCGCGGCGCCGGCATCCATGACGGAACCGTGCAGCGGCCGGCGGAGTTTCGCGCCGGGCAGGCGCGGGTGGCGGCGGCGCCGGCGGGCGACTGCCGGATCAAGGGCAATATCTCGTCGAACGGCACCCGCATCTATCACCTGCCGGGGCAGGAGCATTACGCCCGCACCCGCATTTCCGAGGCCAAGGGCGAGCGCTGGTTCTGTTCCGAAGCGGCGGCGCGGGCCGCCGGTTGGCGCCGGGCGCGGCGCTGAGGCAGTGGCGCGCTACATCACCTCGTAGGGCAGCACGCCGCGTTCATCGGCATTGATGGTCAGCCGCCGTTCCAGCGGCGGCACCGAGCGCTGGTGGCAGGTCTTGCGTTCGCAGATGCGGCAGGAAATGCCGATCGGCTCGTAGGCGCTGTCGTTCTTCAGATCGAGCCCGTCGGCATAGACCAGCGAATCCGCGTGGCGGACCTCGCAGCCCAGCGAGATCGCATAGCGGCGCACCGGCGCGCCGAAGGAGCCGCCGGATTTCGAGATGTCGCGGGCGAGGCTGATATAGCGCACCCCGTCCGGCGTCTCGGCCAACTGGCGCAGGAAGCGGCCGGGGGTTTCGAAGGCGCGGTGCACGTTCCACAGCGGGCAGGCGCCGCCGAAACGGGCGAATTGCAGCCTTGTGGCCGAGTGCCTCTTGGTGATGGTGCCGGCCTGGTCGACGCGGACGAAGAAGAACGGGATGCCCTTGGCGCCGGGGCGCTGCAGCGTCGACAGCCGGTGCGCGGCCTGTTCGATCGAGGCGCCGAAACGGGCGCTGAGCACTTCCAGGTCGTGGCGGCAGGCCTGCGCCGCGGCGAGGAATTTCTGGTAGGGCATCAGCGCCGCACCGGCATAGTAATTGGCCAGGCCGATCTTGGCGATGGCGCGCGCCTCTTCGGTGTGGAAGCGGGCGAAATCCAGCGTCGCCTCCAGCAGCTTGTCCTGGCCCAGCAGCGCCAGTTGCAGCAGCATCTGGAAGGTCTGGGTTTGCGGCGCCGCGCGTGCCGACAGGTGCAGCACCCGGGCCGCCGGGTTGTACCGGCGCAGGGTGTCGATCTCGGCCAGTTCCACGGTGATGCCCTGTTCGGCCAGCCGGGCCTGGGCGATGTCGCGAATGGTCTGGCTGCCGCTGGCCTGGGCGGCAAAGGTTTCGGCGGCGCGGTCGACCGCATCGATGTAATTGTCGCAATAATGAAAGAAGTCGCGCACCTCGTCCCAGGGGCTGGCCTGCCCCCGCGCGTCCTCGCGGCCCAGCGCCTCGTCCAGCGAGGCCAGCCGCTCATGCGTCTGGCGATAGCTGCGGTGCAGTTCCAGAAACGCCCGCGCCAGCGCCGGCGCGTTCGAGGCGGTCAGGCGCAGGTCGGCCATCGGCGGCATGGTATCGGCAAAGATCTGGTCGGCCAGCGCCTCGCGCATGTCGCTGACCAGGCGCTCGCTGTCGCCGGTCGACAGTTCGGTCACGTCCATGCCGAATTCCTGCGCCAGCGCCAGGACCACGGTGGTGCTGACCGGGCGGTTGTTGTTTTCCATCTGGTTCAGATAGGGCAGCGACACACCCAGCTTGGCGGCAAAATCCTTTTGCGTCAGGCCAAAGCGGGTCCGGATTTCGCGCAGCTTGGCGCCGGCATAGAGTTTTTGGCTGGCCATTCCCGACCTTTGCAGTTTTGCGACCGCTGCAGGATAGGTTTGCAAAGCCCCGCGGGCAAGGGGTCAGAGACCCAGCTGGCGTTCGCGCCAGATCACCACGCAGATCGCAACCAGCCCGGCCAGGGTGGTGGCCAGCATGATGGTCAGCAGCGTCAGCGCGCCGTTTTCCGGGGTCAGCAGGCTGCCGGCGAAGGCGCTGAGCGCGGCGCCGCCGCCCAGCATGATCGCGCCGCTCAGGCCGGCGGCAGAGCCGGCCAGGTGCGGCCGCACCGACAGGGCGCCGGCGGTGGCATTGGGCATGGTCATGCCATTGCCGAAGCCGACGAAACACATGCAGCCGAAGAAAACATAGGGCGAGCCGTACCCGGCCAGCATCAGCAGGACTGGCAGGGCCAGGCCAAACGCGACGATCAGCCCCCCCCACACCACCATCAGGTTGATACCAAAGCGGGTGGCATAGCGCGCGGTGATGAAGTTGCCGCCGAAATAGCCCACCGCCGGCACACTGAAGAACACGCCCAGTTCTCCGGGCGTCATGCCATAGACCTCGGTGCCGACATAGGGCGCGCCGCCGAGATAGGCAAAGAAGGCGCCAGAGCTGAAGCCCAGAGCCAGCGAATAGCCCCAGAACCGGGGCGAGCGCAGCAGGGCGGGATAGTCGCGCAGCTGCTGGCGCAGGCTTTTGCCGGCGACCCGCGCGGTTTCGCCGAAATCGGCCCAGATCAGCCAGAGCGTAACGGCGCCCAGGATGAATATCAGCCAGAAGCTGGATTTCCAGCCGAACACCTCGTCCAGCAGCCCGCCCAACGCCGGTCCGATCATCGGCGCCACGGCCATGCCCATGGTGACATAGCCGATCATGCTGGCGGCGCGGTCCTGGTCGTACATGTCACGGATTGCCGCCCGGCTCAGCACCATGGTCACCACCACCACCGCCTGGCACATGCGGAAGACGAGAAACACTTCGATCGTGGGCGACAGCACGCAGCCGATGGTGGCCAGCAGGAACAGGCCGACCCCGGCCAGGATCACCGGCCGGCGGCCGAGGTAATCCGAGATGGGCCCGATCAGGATTTGCAGGATGCCGCTGGCGCCGAGATAGAGCGCCACCGAAAGCTGCATCAGCCGGTAATCGGTCTGAAAATGCTCGGTCATCTTCGGCAGGCTGGGCAGGAAGATGTTCATCGCCAGCGCCGACAGCCCGGTCGCCAGGATCAGCGTCGAGATATGCGGGGGCGTGATCCTGTTGAGATAACGCGAGGGCGTTTTTTGAAGCATGATCGGGCAGGTAGTGCTTAATTTGTTAGTTGTCCATCTCTGCAACGGCATATTTCTGTGCAGAATATGAAAGCGCACCCGCCGCCGTGGCGGTGCGCGCAGGACCGGCCCGGTCGGGTCTCAGACGCCGACGTCGTCGCTGATCGCGTTGAGCGTGGTGTTCAGGACCGTCAGCGTGTCGCCGCCGCCGAAATCGAAGACCACGTCGCTGCCGACCTGGTCGGCGGAATCCAGAACGCTGGACAGGTTGCCGAGTTTTTTCACGCGGATGACGTCGATATCGTCCTGGAAGTCGAGGATGGTGTCGTTATCGCCATTCTTGCGGAAGTAGAACACGTCCTTGCCCTGGTTGCCGGTCAGGTCGTCATCGCCCTTCTGGCCGTCCAGCTTGTCGCGCCCCTTCTGGCCTTCCAGATCGTCTTTGCCACCACCACCCAGCAGCCGGTCATTGCCGTTGCCGCCGCGCAGCGTGTCATTTCCGCTCTGGCCTTTCAGCGTATCCTTGCCCTGGTCGCCGCGCAGCGTGTCCTTGCCCAGGCCGGCGACGATCTCGTCATTGCCGCGGCCGCCTTTCAGCAGGTTGTTGGCGGCGTTGCCGGTCAGGGTGTCGTTGCCGCTGCCGCCAGTGGCGTTCTCGATCAGGGTGCCGAAGGTGATCACCACGTCCGGATAGGTGCCAAAGGTGGAAAACTCGCCTTCGCGCAGGTCGAGGGTGACATCGGTGGTCTTGGCGCTGGCATCGAAGATATCGGTGCCGCCGGTGTCCCAGACCGAATCCACCGTCGTGGTGCGCGGCCCGTCATAGGTGGTGTTGCCGGTACGGTGGTCGGTCGCGCCCCAGATGTCCTGCAAGGCGAAGATGTCATACAGCATCAAGGCGTCGCTGGCCGCGCCATTGTCCGGGTTGTCGGTATAGGACATCACGGTGAACTTGTTGTTCTCGGTCGCTGCGGGCAGCGTGGCCGAACCTTCGAACGGGTGTTTCAGGCCCAGGGCATGGGCAATTTCATGCAGGATCAGGTTGATCTGCGACGCCTGCGAGATGTCCAGTGTGTTGTCGAACACGGCAAAACCGTCCCAGCTTAGGATGGTGTTGCCGGAGAAGGTGATCGAATTGCCGCCAAAGCCGACCGTCTGGCCCGGAATGGTGACCTTGCCGAGGTTCATATCGGGGTCGTCTTCGCCCGATACTTCGACAAAACGGACGTTCAGCACGGTTTCGATGTAATCAAACTGTGCCTCGATGGCCGCCTTTTCTGCCGCGGTCAGGGCGGTCCAGCCGTCAAAGACGGTGGACGTGGGCAGGTCGTCGGGCTGCGAGGTGGTCGCGTATTGATAGGTGATCAGATAGCGGGGATCACTGGTGGTGTTGATCGGATCGCGCGAGTGAATATAGCTGAACTGAAGCGCTTCCAAAATAGCTTGGTTCATATCGTTCTCCTCCGGCTCGTGGGGCCGATTTTACCGGAACGGCGGCGTTGTTCCATCTTTGTTTCCGATGGGGTGGCGGAAAACCGGGAATTTGCAATTATTCAGTTTGATGCTCCGGGTTGGAAAGTAAGTTGCAAATTTGCGAGATAGTGCTTTGGTGGCAATCGGTTTGGCGATATGGTCGCACGAACGTCTGGGACAAAGGGACAGGGCATGAAGGATATCCTTACCGAGCTTGAGAACCGTCGCGATCTGGCCCGCCTGGGTGGTGGACAGGGCCGTATCGACGCGCAGCACAAGCGCGGGAAGCTGACGGCGCGGGAACGGATCGAGCTGTTGCTGGATGAAGGCAGCTTTGAGGAATTCGACATGTTCGTCGCCCATCGCTGTACCGATTTCGGCATGGAGCAAAGCCGCCCTTACGGCGATGGCGTGGTCACCGGCTGGGGCACCATCAACGGGCGCATGGTTTACGTCTTCTCGCAGGATTTCACCGTGTTCGGCGGGTCGCTGTCGGAAACCCATGCGCAGAAAATCTGCAAAATCATGGATATGGCGGTGCAGAACGGCGCGCCGGTGATCGGCATCAACGATTCCGGCGGCGCCCGCATCCAGGAGGGCGTGGCCTCGCTGGCCGGCTATGCCGACGTGTTCCAGCGCAACATCATGGCCTCGGGCGTGGTGCCGCAGATTTCGGTCATCATGGGCCCCTGTGCCGGTGGTGCGGTCTATTCGCCGGCG
This sequence comes from Pseudooceanicola lipolyticus, assembly GCF_002786325.1. Taxonomy (GTDB): domain Bacteria; phylum Pseudomonadota; class Alphaproteobacteria; order Rhodobacterales; family Rhodobacteraceae; genus Pseudooceanicola_C; species Pseudooceanicola_C lipolyticus. The sequence continues at coordinate 6,541 of NZ_PGTB01000091.1, forward strand.
ATGACCGATTTCATCTTCATGGTGCGCGACACCTCTTACATGTTCGTCACCGGCCCGGACGTGGTGAAGACGGTGACCAACGAACAGGTCACCGCCGAGGAACTGGGTGGCGCCTCGACCCATACCCGGAAATCCTCGGTGGCCGACGGCGCCTTCGACAACGATGTCGAGGCCTTGGCCGAGGTGCGGCGGCTGGTCGATTTCCTGCCGTTGAACAACCGGGAAAAGCCGCCGGTGCGCCCCTTCTTCGACCGGCCCGACCGGATCGAGAACAGCCTGGACACGCTGATCCCCGAGAACCCGAACCAGCCCTATGACATGAAGGAACTAATCCTGAAGGTCGCGGACGAGGGCGATTTCTATGAGATCCAGGAGGATTTCGCCAAGAATATCATCACCGGCTTTATCCGGCTGGAAGGGCAGACCGTGGGCGTGGTGGCGAACCAGCCGATGGTTCTGGCCGGGTGCCTGGACATCGATTCCAGCCGCAAGGCGGCGCGCTTCGTGCGGTTCTGCGACTGTTTCGAGATCCCGATCCTGACCTTCGTCGATGTGCCCGGCTTCCTGCCCGGCACCAGCCAGGAATTCGGCGGTGTGATCAAGCATGGCGCCAAGCTGTTGTTCGCCTATGGCGAGGCGACGGTGCCAAAGGTGACGGTGATCACCCGCAAGGCCTATGGCGGCGCCTATGACGTGATGAGCTCGAAACATATTCGCGGCGATTTCAACTATGCCTGGCCCACCGCCGAGATCGCGGTGATGGGCGCCAAGGGCGCGACCGAGATCATCTATCGCGCCGATCTGGGCGATCCCGAGAAGATCGCCGACCGCACCAAAAGCTATGAGGACCGTTTTGCCAATCCCTTCGTCGCCGCCGAGCGCGGCTTCATCGACGAGGTGATCATGCCGCATTCGACCCGGCGGCGGGTGGCGCGGGCCTTTGCCTCGCTGCGGAACAAGAAGCTGACGAATCCCTGGAAAAAGCACGACAATATTCCGCTTTGACCGGGAGAGGTCGGATGAGCCACGGAACCGGCCAGCTGCAATCGTTGTTTTCCTGTTCAGGAGGACATGATCATGGCGGAAAAAGATCAACGGCCCAGCGTCAAGGACGAAGACACCTACGAGGCGCTGCGCGACAAGGGCGCTTCGAAGGAAAAGGCCGCGCGCATCGCCAATGCCAAGGCGAATTCGTCGATGTCGCCTTCGGAAAAGGGCGGCAAGGCGCCGCCTTACGAGGAATGGACCAAGGACGATTTGTACGACCGGGCGCAGGAACTTGGAATCGACGGCCGGTCGAAGATGGACAAGGACGCGTTGATCGAGGCGCTGCGCAACCGCTGATTGTTGCAAAACTGGTCGCGAATTGGGCAGGGGTGATCACATCTGCGTCAGTATTTGACACGAAGGGTCAATCCGGGCAATGATCCGCCCAACCGGAATCAAGTTAGCGCGCGCTTTCGGCGATGCGCCTGCGGCCCCGGCAGGAGGAGCTCGTCCTACGGGATGGGGCCGGGGCTGCGGATTTTCGGGTGTTCTTGCTGTTTGTGCCACCTCGCTGTCGGCTGACAATGCCGCCGATACCGTTGCCGTGCCATCCGGTCAGCCCCTGGACCTGATCGAGGTATTGGCCGACGAGACGCCGGGCGAGATGTGGGCGCGGTTCCGCTTCCTGGCGCCCGATGTGGCGCGCGATCTGGGCCGCATAGACGTCGAGATCGCCCATCAGGACATGGAACATCTTTGTCATGGCTTCGCGATGGACTACCTGGCGCGCCATCAGATCGACGCGGCGCGCATCGTGATTTCCCTGTCGGACCGCGCGGTGCCTTTCGGTGAACCCGATCCGCAGGCGACGCAGTTTTTCGAAATCTACCGGCCCGAGGATGGCCATTGTATCTGGGAGCCGTATTGATGGGCCTGCACCAATCTGCCCGCCGCCACGCATCGCGGAGGGCGCCATGCTGAAACATCGCGGGTTTCCCGGCCGGCTGCCGGGCACCGATTTTCAGTTCACCATCCGCCGCGCCAATCCGCGCGGGGTGACACCGATCACCCGGCGCGAACGTTACGCCGACCGCAAACCCGCCGACCGCCGCGCCGACGCCGCCTTTCTGGAGGCCCTATGGGAGCATTTCGGCGACGCGCCGTTCGAGCGCGGCAACCTGGACGCCGGGCGGCTGAGTTGGCTGTTCGGGCGCGAGGTGATCCCGGCGCAGGAGCCGTTCGATCCCGCCGATTACGAGGCGCTTTTGCAAATCGACGTTGCCGCCGCGCGCGCCAGCTTTCCCGAGGTATTCGCGCCATGATCGCCAGGCGTATCGGCATGAATCTGCTGCCGGGGCAGGGGGGCAATCGGCGCGAATTGGCCCAAAACCCTCCCCGCTTCGGCCACCGCTTGAGCGCGGGGGCGGTTGGCGACAGGCTGATATGTGCGGGGCTGGAACACCGGTGGACCGGGTCCGCAGACCACAAATTCCGTACCCCTTCCCTGACCGGGCAAGCGCATGTCGCACGCATGTTGCTGCCCGGTATTTTTAGCGGCTTCGGCAAGGCATTGCCGGCGGCTGCGCGCAACTCCGCCGATCTCTGCGCGGGGCGCGAAAGGCGCTTGCGGAACTTTCGTTTCAGGTCATGGGTTGCTTCATCGAGCAATCAAGAAAACGAAGGAACCAAGCCATGTTTAAGTCACGGATCAAGGCGGGCAGCGCGCTGGCACTGGCGCTGTGCGGCGGTCTGGCGGCCTGCGGCGACACGGTGGGTGAACAGGCGCTGTATGGCGGCGCGGCCGGTGCCGGCGCCTCGGCGATTTTCAACACCGATCTGCTTACCGGCGCCGCAGTGGGCGCCGCCGCAAACCTGGTCTATTGCCAGGAAAATCCCAGCAGGTGCTGACACCGCGCGGCTGACCGCCGCGGCGATAGACTTGCACGTTTTCGATGCCGTAACCGGGCCCGCGCCCGGTTGCGGCATTTTCGTTTTCACAAGCCTCATGACGAAGGACGCAGAATGTTCAAGAAAATCCTGATCGCCAACCGCGGAGAGATTGCGTGCCGGGTGATCAAGACCGCGCGCAAGATGGGGATTGCGACCGTCGCGATTTATTCCGATGCCGACCGGCAGGCGCTGCATGTGGAGATGGCGGACGAGGCGGTGCATATCGGCCCGCCGCCGGCCAACCAGTCCTATATCGTCATCGACAAGGTGATGGCGGCGATCCAGCAAACCGGGGCCGAGGCGGTGCATCCCGGTTACGGCTTCCTGTCGGAAAACCCGAAATTCGCCCAGGCGCTGGATGCCGCCGGCGTGGCCTTTATCGGGCCGCCGGTCAAGGCGATCGAGGCGATGGGCGACAAGATCACCTCGAAGAAGATCGCTCAGGAGGCCGGAGTGTCGACGGTGCCCGGCTATATGGGCCTGATTGCCGATGCCGACGAGGCGGTGAAGATCTCGGGCGAGATCGGCTATCCGGTTATGATCAAGGCCAGCGCCGGCGGCGGCGGCAAGGGGATGCGGATTGCCTGGAACGACCAGGAGGCGCGCGAGGGCTTCCAATCGTCCAAGAACGAGGCGGCCAGCTCCTTTGGCGATGACCGCATCTTCATCGAGAAATTCGTCACCCAGCCGCGCCATATCGAGATCCAGGTGCTGTGCGACGCCCATGGCAACGGCATCTATCTGGGCGAGCGGGAATGTTCGATCCAGCGCCGCAACCAGAAGGTGGTGGAAGAGGCGCCGTCGCCCTTCCTGGACGAGGCGACGCGCAAGGCGATGGGCGACCAGGCCGTCGCCCTGGCCAAGGCGGTGGGCTATACCAGCGCCGGCACCGTCGAATTCATCGTCGATGGCGACAAGAATTTCTATTTCCTGGAAATGAACACCCGCCTGCAGGTGGAACATCCGGTGACCGAGCTGATCACCGGCGTCGACCTGGTGGAGGAGATGATCCGCATCGCCAATGGCGAACCGCTGCGCCTCAGCCAGGACGATGTCAAGCTGAACGGCTGGGCCATCGAGAACCGGCTTTATGCCGAGGATCCCTATCGCAACTTCCTGCCGTCGATCGGGCGGCTGTCGCGCTATCGCCCGCCGGCCGAGGTGGTCGAGGAAACCCACGTGGTGCGCAACGATACCGGCGTCTACGAGGGCGGCGAGATCTCGATGTATTACGACCCGATGATCGCCAAGCTGTGCACCTGGGCGCCGACGCGGGGCGAGGCCATCGAACATATGCGCAACGCGCTGGACGGGTTCGAACTGGAAGGGATCGGGCATAACCTGCCGTTCCTGTCGGCAGTGATGGATCATCCGAAATTCGTCTCCGGCGACATGACCACCGCCTTTATTGCCGAGGAATATCCCGAAGGCTTCGACGGGGTCGAACTGCCGGTCGAGGCGCTGCGCAAGATCGCCGCCAGCGCCGCGGCGATGCACCGGGTGGCGGAAATCCGGCGCACCCGCATCTCGGGCCGGATGGACAACCACGAACGCCAGGTCGGCGATGACTGGGCGGTGACTTTGCAAGGTCAGCGGTTCGACGTGAAGGTCAGCGCCGATCCGGGCGGATCCTCGGTGCGCTTTGCCGACGGCACCGTGCACCGGGTGACCAGCAACTGGACGCCGGGCGACCAGCTGGCCGAGATCGACGCCGATGGCGAAACCCTGGTGCTGAAGGTCGGCAAGATTTCCGGCGGCTTCCGCATCCGGTCGCGCGGCGCCGATCTGAAGGTGCATGTGCGCACGCCGCGCCAGGCCGACCTGGCCGAGCTGATGCCGGAAAAGCTGCCGCCCGATACCTCGAAACTGCTGCTGTGCCCGATGCCCGGCCTGATCGTGAAGGTCGATGTGGCGGTCGGCGACGAGGTGCAGGAGGGGCAGCCGCTGTGCACGGTCGAGGCGATGAAGATGGAAAACATCCTGCGCGCCGAGAAAAGGGCGGTTGTCAGCAAGATCAACGCCGCTGCCGGCGACAGCTTGGCCGTGGACGAGGTGATTATGGAGTTCGAGTAGCCCGGCGACCGTTCGAAGGAGGCACCCCAGATGTTGGCGCGGAATCGCAAAATAGGGAAGGGCCGGCCGGTTTCGGCCGGCTATTCCGAGCTTTTCCGCCGCTCCTCGACCTCGCGCTGGCGGATCGGCAGCTTGTCGATCGACCGGGTCAGTTCGCGCACCGTCCAGGGCAGCGGTTTGCGCAGCAGCACGGTGCCGTCTTTCGCCACCAGCACCAGCATGAAACCGCGCGGGCGCAGTTTCAGCCGGATCGGCGAGCGCGCCGCCGGATCGGTATCGGTCAGGATCACCACGTCGCGTTCGGCCAGCATTTCCAGCCCGTCCTGCAGGATGTCCATCTGCTCGGCAAATAGCGGGTCGGCGGGGCTGTCGGCAAACACCACCACGGGGCGTATCCGCCATTGGAAATCGTCCAACGTGCTGTCGCCGGCGGGGCGGATCAGCGGCGCGTCATCATCGGCCACGGCCCCTTCGGCCAGTGCCGCGGGTGTGATTAATGACGCCAGAACAAGCGCTAATATCAGTCGCATAAATTCTCCTGCTCGCTCGAATATAGGCGGGTTGGTGCGGATTGCGAATGCCGAATGCCCCGGAGGCCGGGAAAATTGCCGGCAACTCCGCTTTTGCCGGCACCCGCGGGGTCAAACCGGCGACCCGGCACAGCACCGGGGCCGGAACTTTGAAATCGACGTGGCCGGGCGTGTACCTGGCCCGGATAGACCAGACGAGAGGAACACCCAATGGACGCAATGACCAAGAAGGCCGAATGGCGCAAGCGCGCCGAAGCCGAGCTGCGTGGCAAGCCGCTCGAAAACCTGACCTGGAAGACGCTGGAAGGCATCGAGGTTCAGCCGGTCTATTCCGAAGACGATCTGCAGGAGGTCGGCCATCTGGGCACCATGCCGGGCGAGGCGCCCTTTACCCGCGGGGTGAAGGCGACGATGTATGCCGGCCGGCCCTGGACCATCCGGCAATATGCCGGGTTTTCGACGGCCGAGGAATCCAACGCCTTTTACCGCCGCAACCTGGCCGCCGGGCAGCAGGGTGTCTCGGTCGCCTTCGACCTCGCGACCCATCGCGGCTATGACAGCGACCATCCCCGCGTGACCGGCGATGTCGGCAAGGCCGGCGTCGCCATCGACAGCGTCGAGGACATGAAGATCCTGTTCGACGGCATCCCGCTGGACAAGGTGTCGGTGTCGATGACGATGAACGGCGCGGTGATCCCGATCCTGGCCAGCTTCATCGTGACCGGGGAAGAGCAGGGCCATGACAAGTCGGTATTGTCGGGCACCATCCAGAACGACATCCTGAAGGAGTTCATGGTCCGCAACACCTATGTCTACCCGCCGGAACCCTCGATGCGGATCATCGCGGATATCATCGAATATACCAGCAACGAGATGCCGCGTTTCAACTCGATCTCGATCTCCGGCTATCACATGCAGGAGGCCGGGGCGAACCTGGTGCAGGAACTGGCCTATACCCTGGCCGACGGGCGCGAATATGTGCGTGCCGCCATCGCGCGGGGCATGGACGTGGACAAGTTTGCCGGGCGGCTGTCCTTCTTCTTTGCCATCGGCATGAATTTCTTCATGGAGGCGGCCAAGCTGCGCGCGGCGCGGCTGTTGTGGAGCCGGATCATGGAGGAGTTCGAGCCGAAGAACCCGAAATCCTCGATGCTGCGCACCCATTGCCAGACCTCGGGCGTGTCGCTGCAGGAGCAGGACCCCTATAACAACGTGATCCGCACCGCCTATGAGGCGATGAGCGCGGTGCTGGGCGGCACCCAGTCGCTGCACACCAATGCGCTGGACGAGGCGATTGCGCTGCCCACCGATTTCTCGGCCCGGATCGCGCGCAACACCCAGCTGATCCTGCAGGAGGAAACCGGCGTGACCCATGTGGTCGATCCGCTGGCCGGCTCCTATTACGTCGAAAGCCTGACCGACCAGCTGGCCAAGGAGGCCTGGAAGCTGATCGAGGAGGTCGAGGAGATGGGCGGCATGACCAAGGCGGTGGCCAGCGGCATGCCCAAGCTGCGCATCGAGGAGACCGCGGCGACCCGGCAGGCGATGATCGACCGCGGCACCGAGGTGATTGTCGGCGTCAACAAGTACCGCAAGGACAAGGAAGACCCGATCGACATCCTGGAGATCGACAATGACAAGGTGCGCCAGTCGCAGATCGCGCGGCTGGAAAAGATCCGCGCCACCCGCGACGAGGCGGCCTGCACCGCGGCGCTGGATGAGCTGACGCGGCGCGCGAAGGAGGGTGGAAATCTGCTGGAGGCCGCGGTCGAGGCCGCACGGGCCCGGGCATCGGTTGGAGAGATCAGCATGGCGATGGAAAAGGAATTCGGCCGGCACCGGGCCGAGGTGAAGACCCTGGCGGGTGTCTATGGTGCCGCCTATGAGGGTGACGAGGGCTTTGCCGCGATCCAGAAATCGGTCGAGGCCTTTGCCGAGGCCGAGGGCCGGCGGCCGCGGATGCTGGTGGTCAAGATGGGCCAGGACGGCCATGATCGCGGCGCCAAGGTGATTGCCACCGCCTTTGCCGATATCGGTTTCGACGTCGATGTCGGGCCGCTGTTCCAGACCCCGGAAGAGGCGGCGCAGGATGCGCTGGACAACGATGTGCACGTGGTTGGCATCTCGTCGCAGGCGGCCGGGCACAAGACGCTGGCGCCGCAGCTGGTCGAGGCGCTGAAGGCGAAGGGCGCGGGCGATATCATCGTGATCTGCGGCGGGGTGATTCCGCAGCAGGATTACGACTTTCTCTACAAGAAAGGGGTCAAGGCGATCTTCGGGCCCGGCACCAATATCCCCGAGGCGGCCGAGGACATCCTGCGGTTGATCCGCGCGGCCCGCGGCGCCTGAGCGACACACAGCAGAGCCGCGACGCGGCCGGGTGATGCCGATTGCCGGCCCCCGGCCGGCCCTGTACGGTTGCGCCGGGACACGCGGGGGAGCACGCCGATGATCGACCATACCGGATTTGCCGTGAGCGATAACGAAACCTCGAAGGCGTTTTTCACCGCGGCGCTGGCGCCGCTGGGCTATGCGCTGATGATGGAAGTCACCGACGAGATGACCGGCGGCCATCGCGACCATGCCGGCTTTGGCGCCGGACAGCCCGATTTCTGGATCGGCACCGGCGCGCCGGGGCTGCGGCCGCAGTACCATCCGGATGATTACGGCGCCTTCGTGCTGGACCCGGATGACAACAATATCGAGGCGGTATGTCACGACCCGGAATGAACCGGCGGCCGGCCATCCTGCTGGGCATGGCGCTGGGCGCGCTGTGGGCGCTGGCGGTGGTCTGGGGCGGGCAGCGCCTGTCGATCGGGTTCGTGCCGCTGCCGATGGTGGCACCCTTCGCGCTGACCGTGCCGGGGCTGGTGCTGCTGGCGCTGATCGGGCGGCTGGCGCAGCGGCGGTTTTTCGACGATGCGCTGATCGACGGCGAGGCGGCCGCGCCGGGCAGCGCCGCCTGGGTCGATCAGCGGGTGCTGGGCAACACGGTGGAGCAGGGGGTGCTGGCGCTGCTGACCTGGCCCTTCGTGGCGCTGACCCTGGGCGGCAGCGTGGTGCTGGCGATGGGGGGTGCCTTCGGTCTCGCGCGGATCGCCTTCTGGGCCGGGTATCACCTGTCGCCACCGCTGCGCGCCTTTGGATTCGCGGCGACGTTTTACACCACGGTTCTGGCCACGCTCTGGGCCTTGGCGGCCTGGTTCCTGTAAGCGGGAGCATGAATTTTCGAAAATTCATGGCAAAATTCGTCGACGAATTTTACCCGCCTCGGGCAAGTACGGCGGCTATCCCTCTCTTTTTCCGTGCAAATTGCCGGCGCCCGCCCTGCACCCGGCGCGTGGTCATGAATTTTTGAAAATTCATGACAAAATTCGTCGACGAATTTTGGCCCGCGGCGGGTTATGATGGGGCCGTCATGTTGGAACTCGATCATATCGCCGTGGCCGGCGCCACCCTGGACGAGGCGACCGAGGCCTGCGAGGCGGCGCTGGGGGTCACGCTGCAGCCCGGCGGGCGCCATGCCCTGTTTGGCACCCATAACCGGCTGCTGGGCCTGGCCGACGGCCTCTACCTCGAGGCGATTGCCACCGATCCCGATGCGCCCGAGCCGGACCGGGCGCGCCTGTTCGGGCTGGACCGGTTTTCCGGCCGGGCGCGGCCGACCAATTGGATCTGCCGCTGCGACGACCTGGCGGCGATGCTGGCACACCTGCCCGACGGCCTGGGGGCGCCGGTGGCGCTGGGCCGGGATGACCTGCGCTGGCTGATGTCGGCGCCCAAAGACGGGGTGTTGCCCTTTGACAATTGCCATCCGGCGCTGATCCAGTGGCAAAGCCTGACCCACCCGTCGGCGATGCTGGAGGACAGCGGCTGCCGGCTGCGGCGGCTGACCGTGCGCCATCCCGAGGCCGATAGCTTGCAGGCGCTGCTGCGGCCGCTCCTGGACGACCGGCGGGTGATGGTGGAAACCGGCGCGCCCGCACTGTCCGCCGAGTTCGACACGCCGCATGGCACCCGGCTGCTGGAATGAGCCCGGAGCCTGCCGGCCGGCGGCGCCAGCCG
>NZ_PGTB01000092.1 GCF_002786325.1 Pseudooceanicola lipolyticus
CGTCGTCGAAAAAGATGGGCGGGCCGGGGCAGAGCCTGGACGTGCCGCTGGGCCACAAGGAGGCCGCCTATGTCCGGTCGCATTTCGACGGGGTCGAGGTGCGGCTGAACGATGCGCCGCGCGCCGATGAGATCATGGTGGCGGTGGCGGTCACCGACAGCGGCCGCCCGCTGCCGCGGGTTGGCGGGTTGCGGGCGGCGGAGGTGGTGGGAGAGGACGGGCTGCGCTGAGGCGGGCGCCCCGGCACCGGGCCGGGGCCGCCAGCCCCGGATGTCAGAGCACCACGACGTCCAGCGGCGGGAAGCCGTTGAAGCCGACCGAGGCGTAGGACGAGGTATAGGCGCCGCAGTTGCGGATCATCACCCGGTCGCCGTCGCGCAGGTTCAGCGGCAATTGGATCGGGCGTTTTTCATAGAGGATGTCGGCGCTGTCGCAGGACGGGCCGGCGAGGATGCAGGGCCCGGTTTCGCCGCCGTCATGCGCGGTTGTGATCTGGTAGCGGATCGATTCACCCTCGGTTTCGGCCAGGCCCGAGAAGCGGCCGATATCCAGGTAAACCCAGCGGTGCAGGTCGGACTGCGACTTGCGCGAGACCAGCAGCACCTCGGCGGCGATATGGCCGGCCTCGGCGACCAGGCCGCGGCCCGGCTCGGCCATGATATAGCCAACCTTGCCAAAGCGAGCATGCACGGCGGCCATCACCTGCGCGGCATAGTCGCGCGGTGCGTCGATGGGTTCGCCATAGAAAGCGGGAAAGCCGCCGCCGATATTCAGCACCGACAGCGGGTGGCCGTCGGCGATGGCCGCGTGCCACAGGCGGGCGACCTGATCGAGCACCGGGGTCCAGAACTCGGCGCGACGGGTCTGGCTGCCGACATGGAAGGACAGGCCGACCGGCCGCAGGCCCAGGTCGCGGGCCAGGTCCAGCAGGCCAGGCACCGATCCTGGCGCGCAGCCGAATTTGCGGGTCAGCGGCCAGTCGGCCTTCGAGTTTTCCACGATCACCCGAAGGTAGATGCGCGCGCCGGGGGCGTGTTCGGCCAGCTTGGCCAGTTCGGCCTCGCTGTCGGCGACGAAGAGGTCGACGCCGGCGGAATAGGCGAAGGCGATGTCGGCGGGCCGTTTCACGGTGTTGCCGAAGGAAATCTCCGAGCCCTTGGCGCCCTGCGCCAGGCACAGCTCGATCTCGGCGCGGCTGGCGGCGTCAAAGCGCGATCCGCGCTCGACCAGCAGGCGGATGATCTCGGGCGCCGGGTTGGCCTTGACCGCATAGTGGATGCGCGCCGCGCCCAGCCCCTCGGACAGGGCGTCATACTGGCGCACCACGCGGGCGCGGTCGATCACCAGTGTGGGGCGGTCAAAGCTGGTCTGCGCGATATAGGCGGCAGCGGCGTCAGGAGGGATAGCGGACGGGGCGCGGAATGCGCCTTGGACGGTAGCGTTCATGTCATCTCCGAGTGGACACGCCCCGGACGGGGCGAAGGTGCAAAAGGAGACGTTACCGTCGCTACATAAACGCGGGTCGGTCCGTGTTACCGACCGGCCAGAGGCGCGTGCGTTGGCGTCTGTGCCGGTGGAGATAACGGTTGCGCGGATTCGATCAAGAGCAATTCGGCTGGGCGCAACATTCTTTCCGGGAGCGCGCCCCGAACGTGCAAATCTGCCACGGCCGCGGCGCCGTGGCAGAGCGGTGACGAGGCTTATTTGTCCTCGTCATCCTCGTCGTCGTCATGGCTGCCATGGGGCAGATTGAAGAAGCTGTCGGCATCGGCGTAATCGCCGTCCTTCTTCGGCTTTTCTTCCTCGTCGTCATCGCTGCTGGAACCGGAGAGCGAGAAGGTTTCCAGCCCTTCGATCGCCGTCGGGATCTTCGGTTCGGGCTCCATGCTGAGCGAGGTTTCGGTGCTGACCAGCTTGCGGCGCTCGTCATCGCTCATCACCGCGCCTTCGGCGGCCTTCTTGGCGGCCGCCTTCTGCACCGCGGCGTCAAGCTCGCTCTGCTTGCACAGGCCCAGGGCGACCGGGTCGATCGGCTGGATGTTGGAGATGTTCCAATGGGTGCGCTCGCGGATCGCCTGGATCGTCGGCTTGGTGGTGCCGACCAGCTTGGAGACCTGGCCGTCGCTCAGCTCGGGGTGGAACTTGACCAGCCATAGGATGGCGGCGGGGCGGTCCTGCCGCTTGGACAGCGGCGTGTAACGCGGGCCGCGGCGCTTTTCCTCGCCCACGGCGGCGGCGTTGAACTTGAGCTTGAGCCTGTGCAGCGGGTTCTTCTCGGCCGAGTCGATCTCGGCCTGGGTCAGCTGGTTGTTGGCGATCGGGTCAAAACCTTTCACGCCGGCCGCGACGTCGCCATCGGCAATGCCCTGCACCTCAAGCTCGTGCATGCCGACAAAATCGGCGATCTGCTTGAAGGTCATCGTCGTGTTGTCCACCAGCCAAACGGCGGTGGCCTTGGCCATGATCGGTTTGCCCATATCGTTACTCCTAATTCAAACCTTTCCCGTCGCCTGGTTTCGCAGGCGGTCCCGGCTGGGCCTGGGACGGGTTTCCGTTGTCGGGGAACTGAAGGCCTATATACTCGCGGAGGACCGATATGGAAAGGGGCGAATGCGCTGGTTTCTGATCTGGGTGCTGACCGCGCTGCCGGCTTTGGCCGAGCGTGGCAAGGCCGGAGAATTCGACTATTACGTGCTGTCGCTCAGCTGGTCGCCCAACTGGTGCGCGCTGCACGGCTATGCCCGCAACTCGGAGCAATGTGCCGAGGGCCGCGCCTTTGGCTGGGTGCTGCACGGGCTGTGGCCACAATATCATCGCGGCTATCCGTCCTTCTGCCGCAGCGCCGAGGCGCCGCCGACACGCGGCATGACCGCCGCGATGGCCGATGTGATGGGCACCGCCGGGCTGGCCTGGCACCAGTGGCGCAAACACGGGGTCTGCACCGGGCTGTCGGCAGCGGATTATTACGCGCTGTCGCGGCAGGCGTTTGAACAGGTCAAACGGCCGCAGATCTTTCGCCAGATCGACCGGCGGATGCAGCTGCCCGCGGCGGTGGTGGAAGCGGCGTTTCTGGAGGCCAACCCGGACTGGACGCCCGATATGCTGACCATCACCTGCACCGAGGGCCATATTCAGGAGGCGCGTTTGTGCCTGTCGCGCGGGCTGACCCCGGTGCCCTGCGGCCAGGACGTGGTGCGCGATTGCCGGATGCGGGACGCGGTGTTCGAGCCGGTGAAGTAAACCGGTGACGTTTTCGGCCCGGGGCCGCGGCGCGGCCCCGGAGTAGCTCAGGGGCCACGCTGGGCGGCGGGAGTGGGGGTCCATCCCATCCCGCCCCTCGCCTCAGAGTTCCAGAATGGTGCTGCCGGTGGTCTTGCGCGCCTCCAGCGCCTGATGCGCCTGGGCGACCTGATCCAGCGGGAAACGCTGGTCGATGCGGATCTTGATATCGCCGGCGGTCACCTTGCCGAACAGCTGCTGCGCCATGTCCTGGCAGGTCTGGTGATCGGCGATATGGGTGAACAGCGTCGGGCGGGTGATCTTCAGCGACCCTTTCTGCGCCAGCTCGGCCAGGCTGAAAGGCGGCACCGGACCCGTTGCATTGCCGAAGGAGATCATCATGCCCAGCGGTTTCAGCACCCCCAGCGAGCCCTGGAAGGTGTCCTTGCCGATCGAATCCATCACCACGTCGACGCCCTTGCCATCGGTCAGGTCGCGCACGCGGGCGGGGAAATCCTCGGTCTGGTAATTGATGCAATGCGCCGCGCCATGGTCCAGCGCCAGCTGGCATTTCTCGTCCGAACCGGCGGTGCCGATCAGGGTGATCCCCTCGGAACGCGCCCATTGGCAGGCGATCAGGCCGACGCCGCCCGCCGCGGCATGGAACAGCACGGTGTCGCCGGCCCGGAGGGGAGTGGTCCGCGCGAACAAGTATTGCACGGTCAGCCCCTTCAGCATCATCGCCGCGCCCTCGTCGAAAGAGATGCCGTCGGGCAGCGGGCAGACCTGGGCGGCGGGCATCACCCGCGCTTCGGAATAGGCGCCCGACGGGCCGCTGGCATAGGCGGCGCGGTCCCCCGGTTTCAGATGGTCGACACCGTCGCCCACGGCCTCGATCACGCCGGCGGCTTCGAGCCCCAGCGCGGCGGGCAGGTCCAGCGGGTAAAGGCCGGTGCGCTGGTAGACGTCGATAAAGTTGAGCCCGCAGGCCTTGTGGGCGATTCGCACCTCGCCCGGGCCGGGGTCGCCCACCGGGCGCTCCACCAGTTGCAGAACCTCTGGTCCGCCGTGTTTTTCAATCACCACCGTGCGCGCCGTCCGGCTCATCCTCGGGTCCTCCTGTTGCATATCCGGCCCCTGCATATCGCGGAGCCGGGGCCGGCGCCAACCCGGAGCGGCCTGGCTATTCCTTCAGCGCCAGTTGCGGCGAGACCACATCGATGCCCAGCGCCTTGCCGACGGCGAAATAGGTCAGCTTGCCCGCGTGCACGTTCAGCCCGTTCAGCAGGTGCGGATCGTCCTGGCAGGCCTGTTTCCAGCCCTTGTCGGCCAGTGCCAGCATGAAAGGCATGGTGGCGTTGCCCAGCGCGATGGTCGAGGTGCGCGCCACCGCGCCCGGCATGTTGGCGACGCAGTAATGCATGATGCCGTCGACCTCGTAGATCGGATCCTGATGGGTGGTGGCGCGCGAGGTTTCGAAACAGCCGCCCTGGTCGATGGCGACATCGACCAGCGCCGCGCCGTGTTTCATGCCCGCCAACTGCGCCCGGCTGACCAGCTTGGGCGCGGCGGCGCCGGGGATCAGCACCGCGCCGATCACCATGTCGGCGCGTTCCAGGTGCTCGGCCAGCAGCCCGGCCGAGGAATAGCCGGTGCGGAATTGCCGACCGAAGACATCGTCCAGATAGCGCAGCCGCGGCAGCGACCGGTCCAGAACCGTCACATCCGCGCCCATGCCGGCGGCGATACGCGCCGCATGGGTGCCAACCACGCCGCCGCCGATCACCACCACCTGGGCCGGGCCGACGCCGGGCACGCCGCCCATCAGTACGCCGCGCCCGCCATTAGCCTTTTGCAGCGTCCAGGCGCCGACCTGCGGCGCCAGCCGCCCGGCCACCTCGGACATCGGCGCCAGCAGCGGCAGGCCGCCCTGGGCGTCGGTCACGGTTTCATAGGCGATACAGGTGGCGCCCGAGGCGATCAGGTCGTGGGTCTGTTCCGGATCCGGCGCCAGATGCAGATAGGTGAACAGCAGCTGGCCCTCGCGCAGCATCGCGCGTTCGGCGGCCTGGGGTTCCTTGACCTTGACGATCATGTCGGCGGCGGCAAAGATCTCGGACGCGGTGCCGGCGATCTTGGCGCCGGCGGCAACATAGGCGGCATCGTCGAATCCGGCGCCGGCGCCGGCGCCGGTCTCGATCAGAACCTGATGGCCATGATCGACCGCCTCGCGCGCGGCGTTGGGGGTCATGCCGACCCGGAATTCCTGCGGCTTGATCTCTTTCGGGCAGCCGATCTTCATGATTCACCTCCTCAGTTGTCGTTTTACAAGCATATCAGCGGTTCCGCGCAATAATGCTGAGATTTCCGGTCGCCTTTTGCCTCGATCTTCGAATAATCTTCGCCAAATTGATCAACAATCGCATGGGATGTGCAACACGTGCAGCTTGACGCAACCGACCGGCGCATTCTGGCCGCGCTTCAGAAAAGTGGCCGGATGTCGAATGCCGACCTGAGCGAAACCGCCAATCTGTCGCCCTCGGCCTGTCATCGCCGGGTACAGCGGCTGGAGGCGGAAGGGGTTATTCGCGGCTATGTGGCGCTGCTGGATGCGCGCAAGATGGGGGTGGCGACCACGGTTTTTGTCGAGATCACCCTGCAGAGCCAGTCCGAAGAGGTGCTGGACGGGTTCGAAAAGGCGGTGTCGCGGATTCCGGATGTGCTGGAATGCCATCTGATGGCGGGCACTGCGGATTACATCCTGAAGGTGGTGGCCGAAAATACCGAGGATTTCGCCCGCATCCACCGCCAGCACCTGAGCCGTCTGCCGGGGGTGGCACAGATGCAGTCGAGCTTTGCCCTGCGCACGGTGTTCAAGACCACGGCGCTGCCGGTGTGAGCGGCGCGCCGGGCCGGGCGCCCGGCACTCTGCCCGGAACAGCGGCAACCGCCGGAAAATCCCCGGTCTTTCCGCAACAGGCGGCCGAATTCGCAGGCGCGGCCCTGCTCGGTCTCTTGCGCTTTTCCCGCAGGCCATGGATTGCGTCGCCGACATTCACTGATTCATAGTGCTGCCATGTCCCAGTCTCTGCCGACCCGCCGCGACGCCCTGCTGTCCGCCCTTGGCGCCGGGGCGTTTTTCCTGCTGCCCGAGGTTGCGCAAGCCTCCGATTCCGCCACCGGCCCGGCCACCGCCTTCAGCTTTGATCTGCTGAAGAACAAGGCGCGCGCGATGGCGCGCCAGCCCTTCGTGCCCGCCGCGATCCCCGAGGCCGAGATGCTGGAGCGGATCGATTACGACCACCACAACCAGATCCGGTTCCGCAAGGATCAGGCGCTGTGGGCGGGCCGGCCCGATACCTCGCCGGTGCAGTTCTTCTTTCCCGGCCGCTATTTCAAGGAGCCCGTGCGGGTTTACGCGGTGGACCAGGGCATGGCGCGCGAGATCCCGTTTTCCACCGGGCTTTTCGACATCCCCGAGGGCAACCCGGCCCAGGGCCTGACCGCGACCGAAGGCTTTGCCGGCTTCCGGGTGCAGGATGCCGAGACCGGCAATGACTGGATGTCCTTCCTGGGCGCGTCCTACTGGCGCACCGAGGGCTATAGCGGGCAGTTCGGCCTGTCGGTGCGCGGCCTGGCGCTGGACACCGCGGTGGCGGGGCAGCCCGAGGAATTTCCACGCTTTACCCGGTTCTGGCTGGAGCCGCAGGCGGGCGGTGGGCTGATCACCTGCGCGTTGCTGGAAAGCCCGCGCGCCACCGGCGCCTATCGCATCACCTCGCATCGCGACAACGGGGTGATCCAGGAGGTGGAGGCAGCGATATTCCTGCGCGGCGATGTCGGGCGGCTGGGGCTGGCGCCGCTCACCTCGATGTTCTGGTACGGCAAGCACAACCGCCATATCGCCCCCGACTGGCGGCCCGAGGTGCATGATTCGGACGGGCTGGAGGTGCATGACGCTGCCGGCACCCGCATCTGGCGGCCGCTGAACAATCCGCCGCGCACGATGGCCAACAGCTTTCTTGCTAGCAGGCTGGGCGGTTTTGGCCTGATGCAGCGCGAGCGGCGCTTCGAGGAATATCTGGATGACGGCGTGTTCTACGAGAAACGCGCCAGCGCCTGGGTCGAGCCGCTGGGCGACTGGGGGGCGGGATCGGTCGGGCTGGTGGAGATCTCCACCGATGACGAGATCCACGACAATATCGTCGCCTTCTGGACCCCGGAGGCTCCGGCCAGGGCGGGCGGTGAATATAACCTCGCCTATCGGCTGTCCTGGGTCGAGGACTGCCCGGTGCCGCCGGTGGCGGCGCGCTTTACCGCGACGCGGATCGGTGCGGGCGGCAATCCGGGACAGCCGCGCCCCGAACTGGTGGCCAAGATTGTCTGCGATTTCGACGGTTTCGGCTTCGACGGGCTGACCAGCCGGGATCCGTTTGCGGTGCGCATCACCGCTTCGCGCGGGACGGTGGGCGAGGGGCACACCTACCCGGTGGTTGGCGAAGACTATTGGCGGCTGGTCTTCGACCTCGATATCTCGCGCCTGCCGGCCGAGGATGACGCGCCGGTCGATCTGCATCTGTTTGTCGAGTTGCAGGGTCGGGTGATGACCGAAACGCTGTTGCTGCAATTGTTCCCCTCGCAGTTGCGGCGGCTGCTGAAGTCCCGCGCCTGACCCAGCGACAAGCTGCACGGGGCCGGCCAGATCGCGCTTGCGCCGCCCCGGCGGCTGCGGGACAGTCGGTGGCAGGAGGAGGGCCGGGATGGACTGGGACTACATCGTGATCGGCGCCGGCAGCGCCGGCTGTGTGCTGGCCAGCCGGCTGGCCGGGGCCGGGCACCGGGTTCTGCTGCTGGAGGCCGGCGGACGGGACAATTACCACTGGATCCATATCCCGATGGGATACCTTTATTGCATCGGCAATCCGCGCACCGACTGGATGTATCGCACCGCTGCCGATCCTGGCCTGAACGGGCGCTCGCTGATCTATCCGCGCGGCAAGGTGCTGGGCGGCTGTTCGGCGATCAACGGGATGTTGTACCTGCGCGGCCAGGCGGCGGATTACGATGGCTGGCGGCAGAGGGGCCTGCCCGGCTGGGGCTGGGACGATGTGCTGCCACTGTTCAAGCGGGTCGAGGATTACGCCGATGGTGCCTCGGACATGCATGGCGTCGGTGGCGTCTGGCGGGTCGACAACCAGCGCCTGCACTGGGATCTGCTGGATGACTGGATGGCGGCGGCGGAGGCCGAGGGGCTGCCGCGCAGCGATGATTTCAACACCGGCAACAACGAAGGGGTCGGCTATTTCAAGGTGAACCAGCGCAAGGGCTGGCGCCTGACCACCGCGCGCGCCTTCCTGCGCGACGCGCCGCGCGACCGGCTGAAGGTGGAAACCCATGCCCATGCCACCCGCATCCTGCTGCGGGAGGGCCGCGCGGTGGGCGTGGAATACCAACAGGACGGCGCGCTGCGCAGCGCGCATGCGCGGGCCGAGGTGATCCTGTCGGCGGGGGCGGTGAATTCGCCGCAGCTGTTGCAGCTGTCGGGGATCGGGCCGGGCGACCTGCTGCGCCGGCACGGGATCGCGGTGCAGCACGAGATGCCGGAGATCGGCGGCAACCTGCAGGACCACCTGCAGCTGCGCTGCGCCTGGCGGCTGACCGGGGCCAAGACGTTGAACACCATGGCCAATTCGCTGTGGGGCAAGGCGGCGATCGGGCTGGACTACCTGCTGCGCCGGCGCGGCCCGATGTCGATGGCCCCCAGCCAGCTGGGGGCGTTTTCGAAATCGCGCCCGGATCTGGAAACGCCGGATCTGGAATACCACGTGCAGCCGCTGTCGCTGGAGGCGTTCGGCCAGCCGCTGCATGACTATCCGGCGATCACCGCCAGCGTCTGCAACCTGCGTCCGGAAAGCCGCGGGCATGTGCAGATCACCTCGCCCGATCCGCAAGTGGCACCCGAGATCGCTCCGAACTATCTGTCGACCGAAGGCGACCGCGCGGTGGCGGTGGCGGCGATCCGGCAGGCGCGGCGGATCATGGCGCAGGAGCCGATGCGGCGCTATGCCCCGGAAGAGATGAAGCCCGGCGCTGCCGTCGACAGCGACGCCGACCTGGCCCGCGCGGCCGGCGATATCGGCACCACCATCTTTCACCCCGTCGGCACCGTGCGCATGGGGGCCGACGAGGCCGCGCCGCTGGACGCGGCGCTGCGGCTGCGCGGAATCGCCGGCCTGCGGGTTGCCGATGCCTCGGTGATGCCGACCATCACCAGCGGCAACACCAATTCGCCGACCATCATGATCGCCGAGAAGGCCAGCGACATGATCCTCGCGGCGGCCCGTTGACCGGTTGCGCGGATGCGCTAGCATGGCGGGCGCAAGCGGAGACAGGCCATGGCAGGCGGATGGGCGCGCGACGGCGCGGTGAGCGAACAGATCGAAGCCTCGATTGCGGATGAGCTGCAGCGGATGCAGGCCCGCCGCGCACCGGTCGGCGACAGCCTGACCCATTGCGCCGAATGCGACGAGCCGATCCCCGAGGCGCGGCGCGCCGCGATTCCCGGCGTCAAGCTGTGCATCGACTGCCAGCAGGAACATGACCTGCGCCCGGCGCAACGCGGTGGCATCAACCGGCGCGGATCGAAGGACAGCCAGCTGAAATAGCGCCGCGGGTGGCCGTGCCACGGTTTAGATTTCCGTTGGGAAAGACGGCGCCAAAAACGACAAACCCCCGAAGGCGGATGCCACGGGGGTCGTCACTTCCGGTGCCGGAATGCTGCAAAGCGGCTTAGAGCAGCCCTTCGCGCTGGGCCTTCTTGCGCGCCAGCTTGCGTGCGCGGCGGATCGCTTCCGCCTTTTCGCGCGCTTTCTTCTCGGACGGTTTCTCGAAATGTTGCTTGAGCTTCATTTCACGGAACACGCCTTCGCGCTGCAGCTTTTTCTTCAGGGCACGAAGCGCCTGATCGACATTGTTGTCGCGAACACTAACCTGCATGTGGTTGTCACCACCTTTCTGGTAAAAGTTGCAAGGATTTGCAGGAAGTGGTCCTATAGCAAGGACGGGCTATGTTGTCCAGCATCCTGTGATTTGCGTGAAAAGGGAGCGCGATGATGAGCGACAGTCATGACGAGATCGGCGAACGGCTGTTGGATGCGGCCCTGGAACATGTGCCATTCGATGGCTGGAGCGACACCACCTTCCGCGCGGCCATTGCCGATTGCGCGGTGGCACCGGCGCTGGCGCGCGCGCTGTACCCGCGCGGCGCGGTCGACCTGGCGCTGGCGTTTCACGCCCGCGGCGATGCGGCGATGGTCAAGCGGCTGAACGAGACCGGTCTGGACAGCCTGCGGTTGCGCGACAAGATCGCCGCGGCGGTGCGCTATCGGCTCGAGGCGGTGCCGGACCGCGAGCTGGTGCGCCGGGGCACCACGCTGTTTTCGCTGCCGCAGCACGCCGCCGACGGGGCGCGCGCGGTCTGGGACACCTGCGATTTGATCTGGACCACGCTGGGCGACACTGCAGAGGATTACAACTGGTACACCAAGCGGGCGACGCTGGCGGCGGTCTATTCCGCCACGCTGCTCTACTGGCTGGGCGACGAAAGCGACGGCCACACCGCGACCTGGGAGTTCCTGGACCGGCGGATCGACAACGTGATGCAGGTTGAAAAGCTGAAGGCGGATGTTAACCGCAACCCGCTGTTAAAGCCGCTGTTGGCCGGCCCGAACTGGTTGCTGGGTCATATCCGGGCGCCGCGGCGCGGGCGGATGTCCGGGCTGCCGGGTAAGGTGGCAGCCCGGAACCGAGCTTAGATCGCTTCGAGCAGGCCTTCGCCGGCCGAGATGCCGCATTCGCCGGGGGATTCTTCGGCATGCAACACCTTGACCACGCCGTCTTCGACCAGCATCGCGTAGCGTTTGGAGCGGCCCATCAGCCCGACCGGCGGCGCGTCGAACTCCATGCCGATGGCCTTGGTGAAGGCGCTGTGCGGATCGCCCAGCATGGTGATGCCGGCCGCGGCGGCGCCGGTCGATTCCCCCCAGGCGCCCATCACGAAGGGGTCGTTGACCGAGACGCAGATGATCTCGTCGACACCCTTGGCGTCGAACTTGTCCTTGGTGCGGATGAAGCTGGGCACATGGGCGCTGGTGCAGGTCGAGGTGAAGGCGCCGGGCACGGCGAAAATCACCACCTTGCGGCCCTTGACCTTGTCGGCGACCGAAGTGGGTTTCGGCCCGTCGGCGCCAAGCTCGATCAGCGTTGCGTCCGGCAGCGTGTCTCCGGCTGATATCGTCATCGTCTTTCCCCGTGTCTGGATTTCCGGTTGCAGTCTTGCAGGATATAGAGTGCTTTCTCAAGCGGACGAATAGAAGACGGGGTGAGAAATGGGGCATATCGTCGTTGTGGGGGCGGGGCAGGCGGGCGCGTCGTTGGTGGCGAAGCTGCGCAAGGACGGCTTCGACGGCGAGCTCACCCTGATCGGTGCCGAACCGGTGCCGCCCTATCAGCGCCCGCCGCTGTCCAAGGGCTATCTGCTGGGCGAGATGGCGCTGGAGCGGCTGTATCTGCGGCCGGAAAGTTTCTATTCCGAACAGGGTGTTACCTTGCGCCTGGGGCAGGAGGTGACGGCGATCGACCCGGCAGAACGGACCGTGACGCTGGGCGACGAGATGCTGCGGTATGACGATCTGGTGCTGACCACCGGCTCGGAACCGCGGCGCCTGCCGGCGGCAATTGGCGGCGATCTGGACGGCGTCTTCGTGGTGCGCAGCCTGGCCGATGTGGATGCGATGGCGGCCCATGTGACCGCGGGCAAGCGGGCGCTGATTGTCGGCGGCGGCTATATCGGCCTGGAGGCGGCGGCGGTGGCGGCCAAGCGCGGCGTGCAGGTGACGCTGGTGGAAATGGCCGACCGCATCCTGCAGCGGGTCGCGGCCCCGGAAACCTCGGATTACTTCCGCGCGCTTCATGGCGGGCATGGGGTGGATATCCGCGAAGGCGTCGGGCTGGAGCGGCTGCTGGGCGAGACACGGGTGAACGGTGCGGTGCTGTCCGATGGCAGCGCGCTGGAGGTCGATTTCGTCGTCGTCGGCGTGGGCATCGCGCCGGCAACCGCGCTGGCCGAGGCGGCGGGGCTGGAGATTGACAACGGCATCAAGGTTGACGGGCTGGGGCGCACCTCGGACCCGCATATCTGGGCGGCGGGCGACTGTACCTCGTTTCCGCATCGCGGTCGGCGACTGCGGCTGGAAAGCGTGCCCAACGCCATCGACCAGGCCGAATGCGTGGCCGGCAATCTGCTGGGCGCCGGCAAGGATTACGTGCCCAAGCCCTGGTTCTGGTCGGACCAGTATGACGTCAAGTTGCAGATCGCCGGGCTGAACACCGGCTATGATCGCATCGTGACGCGGCAGGGCGACGGGCCGACGGTGTCGTTCTGGTATTATCGGGGCGACGATCTGCTGGCGGTGGACGCGATGAACGATCCGCGCGCCTACATGATCGGCAAGCGGCTGATCGAGGCCGGGCGCAGCGCCGATCCGGCGGTGGTGGGCGACCCGGCGGCCGATCTGAAGGCGCTGCTGAAACCGTGAGGATCGTTGCGGGACGGTTCCGGGGCCTGCGGCTGGCCGGGGTGGGCAAAGGCGACCCCGGCGCGCATCTGCGCCCGACGCCGGACCGGGTGCGCGAAAGCCTGTTTTCGATCCTCACCCATCTGGATGTGATCGCCGGGGCGCGGGTGCTGGACCTGTTTGCCGGCACCGGCGCGCTGGGGCTGGAAGCGCTCTCGCGCGGTGCCGAGCGGGCGGTGCTGGTAGAAAACGGCCGCGTCGGCGCCGGGCTGATCAGCAAGAATATCGAACTGACCCGCAGCAGCACCGAGGCGCGGTTGTTGCGCGCCGATGCGACGCGGCTGGGTGCCTGCGCCGAGGCGCCATTTACGCTGGTCTTCCTTGACCCACCTTATGGCACCGGGCTGGGGCAGGCGGCGGTGGCGGCGGCGCTGGCGGGGGGCTGGATCGCCGAAGGCGCGCTGGTGGTCTGGGAAGACAGTACGCCGCAGGCGCCGCCGCCGGGTTTCGAACTGCACGACACCCGCAGATACGGCGACACCCATATCACGCTGATGTGGAAGACCGGCTGAGGGGGTGCATCACGGCACCGCTTCCCCTACCATCGGGGGCATGAGCACAGCGAATCCCCCTCTTGCGGCGGTCTGGACCGGCGGCGAAGAGGCCCGGGACACCACCGGCCCCGAGCCTAGGCGCTATCGGCCGCCGGTGCTGATCCACGATGCGGTGCTGCCCTGGCGCGGCGAAACGCTGCTGTTGGCGTTGCTGCGGGACAGCGACCGCGAGCGGTGAGGCGGCGGCCCTATTCGGACCAGGTCGGGTAGAATTTCCCGCCCGGCGACAGGGTGAAGATCTCGCAGCCGCCGGCGGTGACGCCCACCGAATGTTCGAACTGCGCCGACAGCGACTTGTCGCGGGTCACTGCGGTCCAGTCATCGGCCAGGGTCTTGGTTTCGGGCCGGCCCAGATTGACCATCGGTTCGATGGTAAAGAACATGCCCTCTTCCAGCACCGCGCCGGTGCCGGGCCGCCCGTAATGCAGCACGTTGGGCGGGGCGTGGAACACCCGGCCCAGCCCATGACCGCAGAAATCGCGCACCACGCTCATCCGTTGCGCCTCGACATAGCTCTGGATGGCATGGCCGATGTCACCAAAGGTATTGCCGGGTTTCACCATCTCGATGCCGCGCATCAGCGCGTCATGGGTGACCTCGATCAGCCGCTCGGCCTTGCGCGGCAGTTTGCCGGCCACGTACATGCGGCTGGTATCGCCGTACCAGCCATCGACGATCACGGTGACGTCGATGTTCAGGATATCGCCGTCTTTCAGCTTTTTCGGGCCGGGGATGCCGTGGCAGACCACGTGATTGACCGAGATACAGCTGGCGTGCTGATAGCCCTTATAGCCGATCGTCGCCGATTTGGCGCCGGCCTGGTCGACCAGGTCGGTGATGATTCGGTCGATCTCGTCCGTGGTCTGACCCACGAAGACATGGGCGGCGATGTCATCCAGGATGCGGGCCGCCAGTTCGCCGGCGGCATGCATGCCGGCGAAATCCGGCCGGTCATAGATCCGAATGCCGTCCTTGGTCAGACGACCCCGAAGTTCGTTATTCACAAAATGCTCCATCATATCGCTCAAAATAATAGTATGCATGGGCAGGAAGAACCAGAGGACGCCGAGTCACAGGCAAAGGCCTGGCCCGAGGGTGATGTCATCCGGGGTGATACGGGTGCCATAACATAACAATTCGACACCCATTTGACGTGCCTTGTCAAATGCAACGCCATAGGCCGGGTCCAGATCGCGCGCAATTGTGAAGGTCGCACAATCGGTGCGCTGGACCAGGTAGAACATCACCGCGCGGTGTCCGGATTGCGCCATCTCGGCCAGTTCGCCCAGATGTTTGGCCCCGCGCGCGGTGACGCTGTCGGGGAACTCGGCCAGGCCTGGCTGGCGGGACAGGGTGACCGATTTCACCTCGACCCAGGCATCGGGCAGGCCGTCCTGCTGCAGCAGGAAGTCGATGCGGCTGTTGCGACCGTATTTCACCTCGGGCCGGATGGTGCGGTAGGCGGCCAGTTCCGGCACCTCGCCGGCCTCGAGCGCGGCTTTCAGCGCGCGGTTGGGCACCGAGGTGTCGACCCCGGTGAAATGGCCGTTTTCGTGATCGACCAGCCGCCAGCCCCATTTCAGCTTTTTCTTCGGGTCGTCGTTCGGTTCCAGCCAGATCTTCGTCCCCGGTTCGGCCAGCCCCAGCATCGAGCCGGGATTGGCGCAATGGGCGGTCACCTCGCGCCCGTCCTCCAGCCGGCAATCCGCCAGGAACCGCTTGTAACGACGGATCAGCCGGGCCGGTGCGAGAGGGGTTTGAAAGCGCATGGGCCGCGCCCTATACCGGCGGTCAGGACCATGCAAGGGAGCGAGACGAGATGACCAACCCGACCGCCGCGATGCTTGTGATCGGAGACGAGATCCTCTCGGGCCGCACGCGCGATTCCAACATGCATCACCTGGCGGGCGAGCTGACCGCCCGCGGGATCGACCTGAAAGAGGCGCGGATGGTCAGCGATGACCGCGCGGCCATCATGGCGGCGGTGCAGGCGCTGTCGCAGGCCTATGACCATGTGTTCACCTCGGGCGGCATCGGCCCCACCCATGATGATATCACCGCCGACAGCGTCGCGGCCGCCTTTGACGTGCCCATCGATGTGCGCGCCGACGCGCGGGCGCTGCTGGAGGCGCATTATGCCCGCACCGGCACCGAGCTGAACGCGGCGCGGCTGCGCATGGCGCGGATTCCCGAGGGGGCGGTGCTGATCGACAATCCGGTATCGACCGCGCCGGGGTTCACCTTGGGCAACGTGCATGTGATGGCTGGCGTGCCGGCGATTTTCGAGGCGATGGTTGCCAGCGTGCTGCCCTCGCTGACCGGGGGCGCGGCCTTGCTGTCGGACTCCATCCGCGTCGACCGGCCCGAGGGCGAAATCGCCGGGCCGCTGGGGCTGATTGCCGGCCGCTATGACGATCTGAGCATCGGTTGCTATCCGTTTCAGCTAGATGGTGCCTTTGGCGCGAATGTGGTGTTTCGCGGCACCGACCGGGGGCGGATCGACGCCGCTTTGGCCGAATTGCGCAGCGAGCTTGGCCTGTGAGCACCGCCGCGCCGGACTGGTTCGCGACCATCGACGGCACCTGGCCGGCCGCGGCCTATCACAGGCTGGGGCCCTGGACGCTGCGCGAGGGCCGGGGCGGCGGCAGCCGGGTGTCGGC
>NZ_PGTB01000093.1 GCF_002786325.1 Pseudooceanicola lipolyticus
CCTTGGCGGCGCGCGCGGCCAGGTCGGCAGGGGTGGCGGGGCGCTTGGCCCCGGCGCCGGAGCGGCGGCGGTCGGAACGGGGAGACATCGGGTCTGCGGCCTTTTACACAGATTTTTCTTGGCGCGCGCGGCGGTTCACGGCAGTATAGATGCAATAAACATGGCGTCCAGCGCGCTCCTGTTGACGTAAGTCAACCGGTCGTGCGGAATCGCTCTTCACATTCTCATCCAGTCGGTCTATGCAGCGCACTTGTCAGGTCGTTACCCGTCCGGGTTGCGGCCTGATGATTCGTCCGAGACGGTGGGTGGCCTGCCAAGATGATGGGCCATAATTCCTGCCTGAGACGGGAAAAGACCAGATTTCTTCGGGTTGCTCTTTCCAGGCGCCCCGGGGCGAGATTGGACGGACCCGTTAGGACCCGAAAGCCGGGACCTGAGTGTGCCGGCGGAACTGAGCCGGAGGGTCTGACCCTCCCCAATTGGAGTGAAACTGTGGATAGAGCCCAGAAAGAGAAAGTGGTCGAGGAACTCGGCCAGATCTTCGAAAGCTCTGGCGTGGTTGTGGTTGCCCACTACACCGGCCTTACAGTTGCTGAGATGCAGGACCTGCGCGCGCAAGCACGCGAAGCGGGCGGGTCCGTGCGTGTTGCCAAGAACAGGCTCGCCAAGATCGCCCTGGAAGGAAAGCCCTGCGAAAGCATCGGTGACCTCCTCTCGGGCATGACCGTTCTGACCTATTCCGAGGATCCCGTGGCTGCGGCCAAGGTTGCCGAGGACTTCGCCAAGAAGAATGACAAATTCGTCATTCTGGGCGGTGCAATGGGTGAGAACGCTCTGGACCGTGCTGGTGTCACGGCCGTGTCGAACATGCCGTCGCGCGAGGAGCTTATCGCTTCGATCGTCGGCTGTATCGGCGCGCCTGCCGCCAACATCGCCGGGGCCATTGGCGCACCTGCTTCGAACATCGCGTCCATCTTGTCCACGATCGAGGACAAGGCGGCCGCCTGAGCACTGTAATGACCGGCGCATGGTTGACCGAACCGCGTTGGACCCCATCTATAGAAACGGAAAGAGCTGACAAATGGCTGATCTGAAGAAACTGGCAGAAGAGATCGTTGGTCTGACCCTGCTGGAAGCACAAGAACTGAAAACCATCCTCAAAGACGAATACGGCATCGAGCCCGCAGCTGGCGGCGCAGTGATGATGGCCGGCCCGGCCGGTGGCGACGCCGGTGGCGCAGCTGAGGAAGAAAAGACCGAATTCGACGTCGTTCTGAAAAACGCCGGCGCCTCCAAGATCAACGTGATCAAGGAAGTGCGCTCGATCACCGGCCTGGGCCTGAAAGAAGCCAAGGAACTGGTCGAAGCTGGCGGCAAGATCAAAGAAGGCGTTGGCAAAGACGAAGCGGAAGAGATCAAAGGCAAGCTGGAAGCAGCTGGCGCCGAGGTCGAACTCGCCTAAGTCCGGTGCAAGAACTGCTCCCGCCGATGCGCGGCGGGGTGCTGTCTTGCGCTTGAAAATTCTGGCTGGGCCCGGGGAATCCGGGTCCAGCCGAACACGTCTTAGAAAGGGCCCTTGTGACGGGGCGTTTTCTCAGGCGCGGTTCGCGGGATCGGGAAGGCAGCCAGTCGGGGCGGCTGCCATGGATTGATCCTAACCGCCCATCTCGAAGGGCCAGGATGCCAGTGCCCGGCGGCAGTCCTGACCGGTGAGAAACGTGAAAGGTGACACCTGACATGGCGCAATCCTTCCTTGGCCAGAAACGTCTTCGCAAATATTATGGCAAGATCCGTGAAGTACTGGAGATGCCGAACCTGATCGAGGTTCAGAAATCTTCCTACGATCTGTTCCTCAATTCCGGCGACCAGCCCGACCCGACTGACGGCGAAGGCATCATGGGCGTGTTCCAGTCGGTTTTCCCGATCAAGGATTTCAACGAAACCAGCGTGCTGGAATTCGTGAAATACGAGCTGGAAAAGCCGAAATACGACGTCGAGGAATGCCAGCAGCGCGATATGACCTATTCGGCGCCGCTGAAGGTGACGCTGCGTCTGATCGTGTTCGATGTCGACGAGGATACCGGGGCCAAGTCGGTGAAGGACATCAAGGAACAGGACGTGTTCATGGGCGACATGCCCCTGATGACGCCCAACGGCACCTTTATCGTCAACGGCACCGAACGCGTCATCGTGTCCCAGATGCACCGCTCCCCCGGCGTGTTCTTCGACCATGACAAGGGCAAGACCCATTCCTCGGGCAAGCTGCTGTTTGCCTGCCGGATCATTCCCTATCGCGGGTCCTGGCTGGACTTCGAATTCGATGCCAAGGATATCGTCTTTGCCCGCATCGACCGCCGCCGCAAGCTGCCGGTGACCACGCTGCTCTATGCGCTGGGGCTGGATCAGGAAAGCATCATGGATGCTTACTATGAGACGCTCAGCTACAGCTATCAGAAGGGCAAGGGCTGGGTCACCAAGTTCTTCCCCGAGCGCGTGCGCGGCACCCGCCCGCCGTTCGACCTGGTCGATGCCGATACCGGCGAGGTGATCGCCGAGGCCGGCAAGAAGATCACCCCGCGCGCAGTCAAGAAACTGATCGACGAAGGCAAGGTGACCGACCTGCTGGTGCCGTTCGACCACATCAACGGCAAGTTCGTGGCGAAGGACATTATCAACGAGGAAACCGGCGCGATCTATGTCGAGGCCGGTGACGAACTGACGCTGGAATACGACAAGGACGGCGATCTTGTCGGCGGCACCGCCAAAGAACTGCTGGATGCCGGTGTCACCGAGATCCCGGTGCTGGACATCGACAACGTCAATGTCGGCCCCTACATGCGCAACACCATGGCGACCGACAAGAACATGAACCGGGAAACCGCGCTCATGGACATCTACCGCGTCATGCGTCCGGGCGAGCCGCCCACGGTCGAGGCCGCCTCGGCGCTGTTCGACACCCTGTTCTTCGACAGCGAGCGCTATGACCTCTCTGCCGTGGGCCGGGTCAAGATGAACATGCGCCTGGCGCTGGACGCCGCGGATTCGCAGCGCACCCTGCGCCGCGAGGACATTGTCGCCTGTATCAAGGCGCTGGTCGAGCTGCGCGACGGCAAGGGCGAGATCGACGATATCGACCACCTCGGCAACCGCCGGGTGCGCTCGGTTGGCGAGCTGATGGAAAACCAGTACCGCGTCGGCCTGCTGCGGATGGAGCGCGCGATCAAAGAGCGCATGTCCAGCGTCGAGATCGACACGGTGATGCCGCAGGATCTGATCAACGCCAAGCCGGCGGCCGCCGCGGTGCGCGAATTCTTCGGTTCGTCGCAGCTGTCGCAGTTCATGGACCAGACCAACCCGCTGTCGGAAGTCACCCACAAGCGCCGCCTCTCGGCGCTCGGGCCTGGTGGTCTGACTCGCGAACGCGCCGGGTTCGAGGTGCGCGACGTGCACCCGACCCATTATGGCCGGATGTGCCCGATCGAAACGCCGGAAGGCCCGAACATCGGCCTGATCAACTCGCTGGCAACCTTCGCCCGGGTGAACAAATACGGCTTTATCGAAACGCCCTATCGCGTGGTGAAAGACGCGCAGGTGACGGATGAAGTGCATTACATGTCCGCCACCGAGGAAATGCGCCACACCGTGGCCCAGGCCAACGCGACGCTGGATGGCAACGGACATTTCATCAACGAGATGGTGAACACCCGCCAGGCCGGTGACTATACGCTGGCACCGCGCGAAAGCGTCGATCTGATCGACGTGTCGCCGAAACAGCTGGTTTCGGTTGCCGCCTCGCTGATCCCGTTCCTGGAAAACGACGACGCCAACCGCGCGCTGATGGGCTCGAACATGCAACGCCAGGCGGTGCCGCTGCTGCGCGCCGAGGCGCCGCTGGTCGGCACCGGCATCGAAGAGGTCGTGGCCCGCGATTCCGGCGCCGCCATCATGGCGCGCCGCGCCGGGGTGATCGACCAGGTCGATGCGCAGCGGATCGTGGTGCGCGCCACCGAGGATCTGGAAGTGGGCGATCCGGGCGTCGACATCTACCGGATGCGCAAGTTCCAGCGTTCGAACCAGAACACCTGTATCAACCAGCGTCCGCTGGTGAAGGTGGGGCAGACCGTCGCTAAGGGCGAGGTTGTCGCCGATGGTCCCTCGACCGATCTGGGTGAACTGGCGTTGGGCAAGAACGTGGTCGTCGCCTTCATGCCCTGGAACGGCTATAACTACGAGGACTCGATCCTGATCTCGGAACGCATCGCCCGCGATGACGTGTTCACCTCGATCCATATCGAGGAATTCGAGGTCGCGGCCCGCGACACCAAGCTGGGGCCCGAAGAGATCACTCGCGACATCCCCAATGTCGGCGAGGAAGCCCTGCGCAACCTCGACGAGGCCGGCATCGTCTATATCGGCGCCGATGTGGAGCCGGGCGATATCCTGGTCGGCAAGATCACCCCGAAAGGCGAAAGCCCGATGACGCCGGAGGAAAAACTCCTGCGCGCCATCTTCGGGGAAAAGGCCAGCGACGTGCGCGACACCTCGCTGCGGGTCAAGCCGGGCGATTACGGCACCGTCGTCGAGGTGCGCGTCTTTAACCGCCACGGGGTGGAGAAGGACGAGCGCGCGCTGCAGATCGAGCGCGAGGAAGTCGAACGTCTGGCGCGGGACCGCGACGACGAATTGGCGATCCTCGACCGCAACATCTATGCCCGCCTGAAAACCCTGATCCTCGGCAAGACCGCGGTGAAAGGGCCCAAGGGCGTGCGCGCCGGCTCCGAGATCACCGAGGATCTGCTGGAAACGCTGTCGCGCGGCCAGTGGTGGCAACTCGCGCTTGGCGAAGAGGCCGATGCCCAGATCGTCGAGGCCCTGAACGAGCAGTACGAGGCACAGAAACGCGCGCTCGACGCCCGCTTCGAGGACAAGGTTGAAAAGGTCCGCCGTGGCGACGACCTGCCGCCGGGCGTGATGAAGATGGTCAAGGTCTTCGTCGCGGTGAAGCGCAAGCTGCAGCCGGGCGACAAGATGGCCGGCCGTCACGGCAACAAGGGTGTGGTCAGCCGCGTGGTCCCGATGGAGGACATGCCGTTCCTCGCCGACGGGACTCCGGTGGATATCTGCCTCAACCCGCTGGGCGTGCCGTCGCGGATGAACGTGGGCCAGATCCTCGAAACCCATATGGGCTGGGCCGCACGCGGCCTGGGGCTGAAGATCGACGATGCGCTGGGTGATTACCGCCGCTCGGGCGACCTGACCCCGGTGCGCGACGCGATGCGCCACGCCTATGGCGAGGATGTCTATGACGAGGGCATCTCGTCGATGGAAGAGTCCGACCTAGTCGAGGCGGCCGAAAACGTCGCCCGCGGCGTGCCGATTGCCACGCCGGTCTTCGACGGCGCCAAGGAGGCCGATGTCAACGACGCGCTGGCGCGCGCCGGCTTCGACACGTCGGGGCAGTCGGTCCTCTATGACGGCCGCACCGGCGAGCAGTTCGCCCGCCCGGTGACCGTGGGCATCAAGTACCTGCTGAAGCTGCACCACCTGGTGGACGACAAGATCCACGCGCGGTCCACAGGCCCCTACTCGCTGGTCACCCAGCAGCCGCTGGGCGGCAAGGCGCAGTTCGGCGGTCAGCGGTTCGGGGAAATGGAGGTCTGGGCGCTGGAAGCCTATGGCGCCGCCTATACCCTGCAGGAGATGCTGACGGTGAAGTCGGACGACGTGGCCGGCCGTACCAAGGTCTACGAGAGCATCGTCAAGGGCGAGGACAATTTCGAAGCCGGGGTGCCGGAATCGTTCAACGTGCTCGTCAAAGAGGTCCGGGGTCTGGGCCTCAACATGGAACTCCTGGATGCGGAGGAGGAATAGAGGGGCGGCAAAAGTTTCCTAGAAACTTTTGCCAAATCTTTCGTGGAAAGATTTGGCCCCCTTCCACCGCCTTCCGCCAGACTTCAAGGATTTGAAAATGAACCAGGAACTGACAAACAACCCGTTCAACCCGCTGACCCCGCCGAAAGTCTTCGACGAGATCAAGGTCTCGCTGGCCAGCCCCGAGCGGATCCTGTCGTGGTCCTACGGCGAGATCAAGAAGCCCGAGACCATCAACTACCGGACCTTCAAGCCCGAGCGTGACGGGCTGTTCTGCGCCCGTATCTTCGGGCCGATCAAGGATTACGAATGCCTGTGCGGCAAATACAAGCGCATGAAGTATCGCGGCGTCGTCTGCGAGAAATGCGGCGTCGAGGTGACGCTGCAGAAGGTGCGCCGCGAACGCATGGGCCATATCGAACTGGCCGCGCCGGTTGCCCATATCTGGTTCCTGAAATCGCTGCCCTCCCGCATCGGCCTGATGCTGGACATGACGCTGCGCGATCTTGAGCGGGTGCTCTATTTCGAGAATTACGTGGTGATCGAACCCGGCCTGACCGACCTCACCTACGGTCAGATGATGTCCGAGGAAGAGTTCATGGACGCGCAGGACGCCTTTGGCGCCGACGCGTTCGAGGCCGATATCGGCGCCGAGGCGATCCGCAAGATGCTGGCCAATATCGACCTGGAGGCCGAGGCCGAACAGCTGCGCGCCGACCTGGCCGAAGCCACCGGCGAGCTGAAGCCGAAGAAAATCATCAAGCGGCTGAAAGTGGTCGAGAGCTTCCTTGAATCCGGCAACCGCCCGGAATGGATGGTGATGACCGTGATCCCGGTGATCCCGCCGGAACTGCGGCCGCTGGTGCCGCTGGATGGCGGCCGCTTTGCCACCTCGGACCTGAACGACCTCTACCGCCGGGTGATCAACCGGAACAACCGCCTGAAGCGGCTGATCGAGCTGCGCGCGCCCGATATCATCGTGCGCAACGAAAAGCGGATGCTGCAGGAATCGGTCGATGCGCTGTTCGACAACGGCCGCCGCGGCCGGGTGATCACCGGCGCCAACAAGCGGCCGCTGAAATCGCTGTCTGACATGCTGAAAGGCAAGCAGGGCCGGTTCCGCCAGAACCTGCTGGGCAAGCGGGTCGACTTCTCGGGCCGTTCGGTGATCGTGACCGGACCGGAACTGAAGCTGCACCAGTGCGGCTTGCCCAAGAAGATGGCGCTGGAGCTGTTCAAGCCGTTCATCTATTCGCGGCTGGAGGCCAAGGGCCTGTCCAGCACCGTGAAGCAGGCGAAGAAGCTGGTCGAGAAAGAGCGCCCCGAGGTCTGGGACATCCTCGACGAGGTGATCCGCGAACATCCGGTGATGCTGAACCGCGCACCGACGCTGCACCGCCTGGGCATCCAGGCGTTCGAACCCACGCTGATCGAGGGCAAGGCGATCCAGCTGCACCCGCTGGTCTGCTCGGCCTTCAACGCCGATTTCGACGGCGACCAGATGGCCGTGCACGTGCCGCTGAGCCTGGAGGCCCAGCTGGAAGCCCGCGTGCTGATGATGTCGACCAACAACGTGCTGTCGCCGGCCAATGGCGCGCCGATCATCGTGCCGTCGCAGGACATGATCCTGGGCCTTTATTATGTCACGTTGCAGCGCGAGGGCATGAAGGGCGAAGGCATGGTCTTCGGCTCGATCGAAGAGGTGCAGCACGCGCTGAACGCCGGCGAGGTGCATCTGCACTCGAAGATCACCGCGCGGATCACCCAGATCGACGACGAAGGCAACGAGATCGCCAAGCGCTATGAAACCACGCCGGGCCGGGTGCGGCTGGGCGCGCTGCTGCCGCTGAATGCCAAGGCGCCGTTCGACCTGGTCAACCGGCTGCTGCGCAAGAAGGAAGTGCAGCAGGTGATCGACACCGTCTACCGCTATTGCGGGCAGAAAGAGTCGGTGATCTTCTGCGACCAGATCATGTCGCTGGGCTTCAAAGAGGCTTTTGCCGCCGGGATTTCCTTCGGCAAGGACGACATGCTGATCCCCGAAGACAAGTGGCCGATCGTGGAGGACACCCGCGAGCAGGTGAAGGATTTCGAACAGCAATATATGGACGGCCTGATCACCCAGGGTGAGAAATACAACAAGGTTGTCGATGCCTGGTCGAAATGTAACGACCGCGTCACCGATGCGATGATGAACGCGATCTCGGCCGTGCAGCGGGACGAGAACGGCGCCGAGATGGAGCCGAACAGCGTTTACATGATGGCCCATTCCGGGGCGCGGGGCTCGGTCACGCAGATGAAGCAGCTGGGCGGGATGCGCGGCCTGATGGCGAAGCCGAACGGCGACATCATCGAGACGCCGATCATCTCGAACTTCAAGGAAGGTCTGACCGTGCTGGAGTATTTCAACTCCACCCACGGTGCCCGCAAGGGTCTGTCGGACACCGCCTTGAAAACCGCGAACTCGGGTTACCTGACCCGTCGCCTGGTCGACGTGGCGCAGGACTGCATCGTGCGCATGCTCGATTGCGGCACCGACAACGCGATCACCAGCGAAGCCGCCGTCAACGATGGCGAGGTCGTGGCGACCCTGGGCGAACGGATCCTCGGCCGCGTTGCCGCCGACGATATCCTGCGCCCCGGCTCGGACGAGGTGCTGGTGTCGCGCGGTCAGCTGATCGACGAGCGGATGGCCGATGCCATCGAGGAGGCCGGGGTGCAATCCGCGCGGATCCGCAGCCCGCTGACCTGCGAGGCCGAGGAAGGCGTCTGTGCGATGTGCTATGGCCGTGACCTGGCCCGCGGCACCATGGTGAATACCGGCGAAGCCGTCGGCATCATCGCGGCGCAGTCGATCGGTGAACCCGGCACCCAGCTGACGATGCGGACCTTCCACATCGGCGGCGTGGCGCAGGGTGGCCAGCAGTCCTTCCTGGAGGCCAGCCAGCCTGGCACCATCGCCTTCGAGAACGCCCAGATCCTGCAGAACGCCAACGGCGAAAGCCTGGTGATGGGCCGCAATATGAAGCTGATCATCCAGGACGAGGACGGTGGCGAACGGGCCAGCCACAAGGTTGGTTACGGCACCAAGCTGTTTGTTGCCGAGGGCGACAAGGTACAGCGCGGCCACAAGCTGTTCGAATGGGATCCCTATACCCTGCCGATCATTGCCGAAAAGTCGGGGACGGCGAAATTCGTCGACTTGGTGTCGGGGATCGCCGTGCGCGACGACACCGACGAGGCCACCGGCATGACCCAGAAGATCGTGGTGGATTGGCGGACCGCGCCCAAGGGCAACGAGCTGAAGCCGGAAATCATCCTGGTGGGTGAAGATGGCGAGCCGGTGCGCAATGAAAACGGCAACCCGGTGACCTATCCGATGTCGGTGGACGCGATCCTCAGCTGCGAAGACGGCCAGGAGATCAAGGCCGGCGACGTGGTGGCGCGGATCCCGCGCGAGGGCGCCAAGACCAAGGACATCACCGGTGGTCTGCCGCGGGTGGCCGAACTGTTCGAGGCACGCCGTCCGAAGGACCACGCCATCATCGCCGAGGTCGACGGCTACGTGCGCTATGGCCGCGACTACAAGAACAAGCGCCGGATCAGCATCGAACCGGCGGATGAGACGATGGAGCCCGTCGAATACATGGTGCCCAAGGGCAAGCACATTCCGGTTCAGGAAGGTGACTATGTCCAGAAGGGCGATTTCATCATGGACGGCAACCCGGCACCGCACGACATCCTGGCCATCATGGGGGTCGAGGCGCTGGCGGACTACATGATCAACGAGGTGCAAGAGGTCTATCGCCTGCAGGGCGTGAAGATCAACGACAAGCACATCGAGGTCATCGTGCGCCAGATGCTGCAGAAGTGGGAGATCTCGGATTCGGGCGACACCACGCTGCTGAAGGGCGAACATGTCGACAAGCAGGAGTTCGACGCCGCCAATGAAAAGGCGATCGCCAAGGGCGGCCGCGCGGCACAGGGCGAACCGATCCTGCTGGGCATCACCAAGGCGTCGCTGCAGACCCGCAGCTTCATCTCGGCGGCGTCCTTCCAGGAAACCACCCGCGTTCTCACCGAGGCTTCGGTGCAGGGCAAGAAAGACAAGCTGGTGGGCCTGAAGGAAAACGTCATCGTCGGCCGGCTGATCCCGGCCGGCACCGGCGGGGCGACGCAGCGGGTGCGCCGCATTGCGCAGGATCGCGACAACGTGGTGATCGAAGCCCGCCGCGACGAAGCCGAGGCCGCCGCCGCGCTGATGGCGCCGACCGAGGACGACATCATCGGTGGCGACGAGTTCGACACGCTGATGGTGGATACGCCGGAAAGCCGCGACTAAGCTTCGCGCCAAAAAGCTGACAGCCCCCGCGCCATTTGGCGCGGGGGTTTTTCTTTGTCCGGGCCGCTTTTCAATCGCCGCGAACCGGGGTTTTGTGGACGGATGCGCGAGGAGGCGATTCCGTGACAGATCGACTGAAAACCATCGGACTGGTCCGCTTTTCGGTGTTGACCTCGACCTATTATTCCGAGCGGTTTGACAGCCTTGATGCGCTGGCCGCGCACCTGTTCGCGCCAGAGCGGATGGAGCTGCGGTTTCGTCTGTTCGAGCGCCTCTGCCTGCGGTCGCTGGCCGCACAGACCGATCCGGATTTCACACTGATCATCGCCGCCTCCGAGGACATGCCCGAGCCCTATCTGCGCCGGCTGGACGCGCTGCTGGCGCCATATCCCCATATTGTCCTGCATCCGATGGGCACCGGAAAACATTACCAGATGCTGCGCGCGGCCTATAATGCCGTGCCGCTGGACGGGGCCGGTCACCGGCTGATGTTCCGGCTCGACGACGACGATGCGGTGGACCGGAATTTCATCCGCCGTACCAAGGCCTTGGCCGGCGGTCTTCTGAAGTTGCACGACACGCCGCCGCCGACGGTCATCGCCAATAACCGCGGCTTTTACGTCCGATTTGGCGACGATGGATCGCGCGAGGTCTTTGACACCTGCGAACGGGCGCCGCTGTCGGCCGGCGTGGCGCTGCTGGCCGCGGCCGATCACAACACCAACCCGTACCGCTATGTGCACCGCAAGTTCGCCCAGCACTACAATACCTATTCCGATATCACCGTGCCCGGATTCATCCGCACCATCCATGGCGACAACAAGTCGAACCCGACGACGATGGGCCTGACGCACAAACTGTCGTCCGACCAGATCGAGGCCGAGCTGCGCCAGCATTTCGACCTGGGGATCGACGATTTGAAGGCGCTTTGACCGATGACTGCGAACACCCGCGCCGCGCTGCTGATGATGCTGAGCATGGCAGCCTTCACCATCAACGACGCCTGCGTCAAGGTGATGGGCGACGCACTGCCGCTGTTCCAGATCATTACCCTGCGCGGCGCGCTGGCCTGCATCCTGATCTATATACTTGCCCGGTCGATGGGGGCGATCCACCTGCGGATGTCGGGCGGCGACTGGGCGCTGGTGGCACTGCGCTGCGTGGCCGAGGCGGCGGCCACTTATTTCTTTCTGACGGCGCTATTTCACCTGCCGTTGGCCAATGTCACCGCGGTGCTTCAGATGCTGCCGCTGACGGTGACGCTGGGGGCGTTTCTGCTGTTTGGTGAACAGGTCGGCTGGCGCCGGATGGCGGCGATCCTCTGCGGCTTTCTCGGCATGATCCTGATTGTGCGGCCGGGACCGGAGGGGTTCAGCCTCCACGCCATCTATGCCCTGGCGGCGATGGTATGCGTCACCGTGCGCGATCTGGCGACGCGGCGCATGTCGGCCAATGTGTCCTCGCTTACGGTGACGCTGATCGCCAGCCTGACGGTATTCGCCTTTGCCGCCATCGGCTCGCTGGGCGACGACTGGCAGCCGATCACCTGGCCGCTGGCCGGGCTGATCGCGCTGGCGGCGGTGTTGGTCATGGGCGGATACCTGTTCAGCATCCTGGTGATGCGGTCGGGCGAGGTGTCGTTCACCGCGCCGTTCCGTTATACCGGCCTGGTCTGGGCGCTGGGCCTGGGCTGGTTCGTTTTCGGAGACTGGCCCGATACGCTGACCCTGGCGGGGGCGGGTATCGTCGTGGCCTCGGGGCTGTTCACGCTTTATCGCGAACGTGCCGTCGTCGGCGAAGACGGTCTTGCCGCCGAGGCGACGCGCCATCCCTGACGGGCAGAGAATCCCGCAGACTCCGACAGTTGGCGGGGCAGGCGGGTCGGTAGGCCGTGTTTGGGTGATGACGCGGCGCAGCAAGTGCCGCGGGCTGTTGACAGGGCGCGCGACTCCCCCTATACGCCCGCTATCTCGGCCACCGGGGGTTCCCACGCGCCGATTTCAGTACTGAAGTGGTCACGATCCGGCCGGCAAGCGGCCCGATCCTCTGAATGCCCACCGCGTCGTTCCTGAGATGGGGACGAAGGCGGTTTTTGCGCTTTGCGGACGCGCATCGCGCGCGAGAATTATGAACCGCACGCGGTGGCGTGCATGACACATGTGTTGAGACGGGAAAGAGACCGGAATGCCAACGATCCAGCAGCTGATCCGCAAGCCGCGGCAGCCGAAAGTGAAACGCTCCAAGTCCATGCATCTGGAGCAGTGCCCCCAGAAGCGCGGCGTGTGCACCCGCGTCTATACGACAACGCCGAAGAAACCGAACTCGGCCATGCGGAAGGTTGCCAAGGTGCGCCTGACCAATGGCTACGAGGTGATCAGCTATATCCCCGGTGAAAGCCACAACCTGCAGGAACACTCGGTGGTCCTGATCCGCGGCGGCCGGGTAAAAGACCTTCCCGGTGTGCGCTATCACATCCTGCGCGGCGTGCTTGACACGCAGGGCGTCAAGGACCGTAAACAGCGCCGCTCGAAATATGGTGCGAAGCGCCCGAAATGATCCGTCCCCTCCTGATATCTGCGCAATCGCTGACTGCCGTGCCGGAACTGGCCGCGGCCGAGTCCTGTGGCGCGATTGCCTACGGCATCAAGTCGAACAAGTACGGCCGCTCGTGGAAATACGGCAGCCGCGCCGGGGCCGAAAAGGCCGCGATCGACTTCTGCAAGGCAGCCGGCGGGCGCAACTGTCAGGTGGGTGTGTGGCTTGAGGATTCCCGTGGGACCCTCGCCGCGTCGGAAATGTCCAAATCAATGAATCAAACCGGGGTGAGCTGGGGCTTCAGCTCGGCTGCTGCATCGCACGCGCGCGCAGTTGCCGAATGTGAGGCCCGCGACGGTGCGGGTACCTGCCGCGTCATTGCGTCCGTCTGCTCGAACGGCCAATAAACTAGGAGCTTACAATGTCTCGTCGTCACGCCGCAGAAAAACGCGAAGTGCTGCCCGACGCCAAATATGGCGATGTGGTTCTCACCAAATTCATGAACAACCTGATGACCGACGGCAAGAAGTCGGTTGCGGAAAAGATCGTCTATAACGCGCTGGACCGTGTCGAATCCAAGGTCAAGCGCGCGCCGGTGGAAGTGTTCCACGAGGCGCTGGACAACATCCAGCCTTCGGTCGAGGTGCGCTCGCGCCGGGTCGGTGGCGCAACCTATCAGGTGCCCGTCGAAGTGCGCCCCGAGCGCCGTCAGGCCCTGGCCATCCGCTGGCTGATCAACGCCTCGCGCGCCCGCAACGAAAACACCATGGAAGAACGCCTGGCAGGCGAACTGCTGGACGCCGTCCAGTCGCGCGGCTCGGCCGTGAAAAAGCGGGAAGACACCCACAAGATGGCCGAGGCCAACAAGGCCTTCTCGCATTACCGCTGGTAACTGACACTACTCTTTCGAGGAACCGCCCCAATGGCACGCGAATATCCGCTCCAACGCTACCGCAACTTCGGGATCATGGCGCACATCGATGCAGGCAAAACCACCTGCTCTGAGCGTATCCTGTTCTATACCGGCAAGTCGCACAACATCGGCGAGGTGCATGACGGCGCCGCGACGATGGACTGGATGGAGCAGGAACAAGAACGGGGCATCACCATCACCTCGGCCGCCACGACCACCTTCTGGCAGTGGCAGGAAGACCCGACGAAAGAAGGGACTTCGGACACCAAGTACCGGATGAACATCATCGACACGCCCGGCCACGTCGACTTCACCATCGAGGTCGAGCGTTCGCTGGCGGTGCTCGACGGTGCAATCTGTGTTCTCGATGCCAACGCGGGTGTCGAACCGCAGACTGAAACCGTGTGGCGCCAGGCTGACCGGTACAAGGTTCCGCGCATCGTCTTCGTCAACAAGATGGACAAGATCGGTGCCGATTTCTTCAACTGCGTCAACATGATCGCAGACCGCACCGGTGCCATCCCGGCCCCGATCCAGATTCCGATCGGCGCGGAAAATGCCCTGGAAGGCATGATCGACCTGATCACCATGGAAGAATGGGTGTGGAAGGGTGAAGACCTGGGCGCCTCCTGGGTGCGTCAGCCGATCCGTGACGAGCTGAAGGACGCCGCCGACGAATGGCGCGGCAAGCTGATCGAGAACGCCGTCGAAATGGACGACGACGCGATGATGGCTTACCTGGAAGGCGAAGAGCCCGACGTGCCGACCCTGCGCAAGCTGATCCGCAAGGGCACGCTGTCGCTGTCCTTCGTGCCGGTTCTGTGTGGTTCGGCCTTCAAGAACAAGGGTGTGCAGCCGCTGCTGAACGCCGTGGTCGACTTCCTGCCCAGCCCGTTGGACGTGGTCGATTACATGGGCTTCAAGCCGGGCGACGAGGAAGAAGTCCGCAACATCGCGCGCCGCGCCGATGACGGCATGCCGTTTGCCGGCCTGGCCTTCAAGATCATGAACGACCCCTTCGTCGGATCGCTGACCTTCACCCGGATCTACTCGGGGACGATGAAGAAGGGCGACTCGATCCTGAACTCGACCAAGGGCAAGAAAGAGCGCATCGGCCGGATGATGATGATGCACTCGAACAACCGCGAGGAAATCGAAGAGGCCTTCGCGGGCGACATCATCGCGCTGGCGGGTCTGAAGGACACCACCACCGGTGACACGCTGTGTTCGGACAAGGAACCGGTGGTTCTGGAAACCATGACCTTCCCCGATCCGGTGATCGAAATCGCCGTCGAGCCCAAGACCAAGGCCGACCAGGAGAAGATGAGCCAGGGCCTGCAGCGCCTGGCCGCAGAAGACCCCTCCTTCCGTGTCGAGACCGATATTGAATCGGGCCAGACCATCATGAAGGGCATGGGCGAACTTCACCTCGACATCCTGGTCGACCGCCTGAAGCGCGAATTCAAGGTCGAAGCCAATATCGGTGCGCCCCAGGTGGCCTATCGCGAGACCATCGGTCACGAGATCGAACATACCTACACCCACAAGAAACAGTCGGGTGGTTCGGGTCAGTTCGCCGAGGTCAAGCTGATCATCTCGCCGACAGAGCCGGGCGAAGGTTATTCCTTCGAATCCCGTATCGTCGGTGGTTCGGTGCCGAAGGAATATATCCCCGGCGTCGAAAAAGGCATCAAGTCGGTGATGGACAGCGGCCCGCTGGCCGGCTTCCCGGTGATCGACTTCAAGGTGGCGCTGATCGACGGTAAGTTCCATGACGTCGACTCCTCGGTCCTGGCCTTCGAGATCGCCTCGCGGATGTGCATGCGCGAAGGCATGAAGAAGGCCGGCGCCAAGCTGCTGGAACCGATCATGAAGGTCGAGGTGGTGACCCCGGAAGATTACACCGGCGGCATCATCGGCGACCTGACCAGCCGCCGCGGCCAGGTCACCGGGCAAGAGCAGCGTGGCAATGCCATCGCCATCAACGCGATGGTGCCGCTGGCCAATATGTTCGGCTATATCAACACGCTGCGGTCGATGTCTTCGGGCCGTGCCCAGTTCACCATGCAGTTCGATCACTACGATCCGGTGCCGCAGAACATCAGCGACGAGATCCAGGCGAAATACGCCTAACGCAGCAAAGCGCCCCGGGGCTCCCCCGGGGCCCGGAAACACGACGGAGAGGTCCCGGATCAGGTCCGGGAGGCGATCCGAAGAAATCAAAAGGGAACCAGAGAGATGGCAAAGGCAAAATTCGAACGGACGAAACCGCATGTGAACATCGGCACGATCGGGCATGTTGACCACGGGAAGAC
>NZ_PGTB01000094.1 GCF_002786325.1 Pseudooceanicola lipolyticus
TCGGGCAGGGGGTCGACAATCACCGTGTCCTGCCACAGCGGCAGCGCGACCGGCCAGCGGCCCAGCGTTTCCGTTTCGGTATAAAGCAGCAGTTCGGCGCCGTCCGCGCCGCGCCCGGCGACACCGGCCCACAGATCGCCGGCCCGCCCCAGCGCCTCCTGCCGGCCAAAGCGCGGCTCGAACCGGTCATTGGCGGCACTGAAGGCGCCGAGACAGGCGCTGAGTTCGTCCTGCGTTGCCACGGCGCCCGAAGGCCAGGCGGTGACGCCATCCTGGCCGCGGAACAGAAAGCTGCCATCCGGGCGGCGGCAATGGCTTTCATCCATCAGGGAGAGCGCCACCTCCTGCGCACCGTCCGGCGTGATGCGCAGAAAGCCAAGGTCCGGCCCCTCGGCCCCGCGGCGGGCCGCCACCAGTCCGATCTGGTCATCGCCGAGCCAGTAGAGATCTTCGGTTGGCGCCCAACCGTCGGCCAGCGGCAGCAGCTGCGCCGCCAAGCTGTGCGCCTGCTGGGCCTTCGCGGTCATCGGCGCCGACCCGATAAAAACGGCACAGGCGATCGCCAGGAAAAGTTGGATTGCAGTCCAGTGGTGCGGGGCATTTCTCATGGCGCTCCGCTATAAATCCCGGCGCCTGCGCCCGGCCCAGCCGGCGCGCATGAATAACAATCGCGTTTCAAATCCGTCCCCCCGAAATCACAACCCATCAAATATCTCGTGGCACTTCTTCACCCCACCACGATATTATGCGGTCAGGCTAGCAAGGCGGGGAAGCGCGCTCAATAAAAACATCGCCGCTTAAAGTTTAAGCGTTTGGGGAAACATGATTTTTAGTGCGGGCGCGGTGGTCACGGGGGTGACCTAGCGTAAACAATTTGGCGGATTCAGCGCCTTTTATCGACGGTCGGGAACCGCTTTTTTGCTTTGGCTCCGCCGGATTACAGGCAGTCCAGCGCCGCGCGGGCCAGGGTGCAGGCCTCGTCGGGGTCTTCCAGCGCCGCCTCGGGCAGGCGCCAATAGGGCATGGCCACCGCCTTGCCGGTCTTGCGGGTATGCACCCAACGCTCCCATCCTTCGGCCTCGATCCGGTCGCGGAACCTGCCGGCGCCTTTCAGGAACAGGGTGCCGTCGCTGAGCAGCAGGGCAAAGACGGTGCCGTCGCGATAAAGGCACAATCCGCCGAACATGCGTCTGAGGGTGACGTCCCCCAGCCCGCTGAACAATTCGAGGGCGAAGGCGATCTCGCCCTCGCTGACGCTCATTCGCCGGCCGAGAGCTTTTCGTCGAACTTGATCGATTCCCCGCAGCCGCAGGCATCAACCACGTTGGGATTGCGGAACTTGAAGCCGGATTCCAGCAGCGAGACCTGGTAATCGATCTCGGTCCCGAACAGGAACATCTGCGCCATCGGTGCAATCATCACCCGCGCGCCGTCCTGTTCGACCACCTCGTCCATCGGATCGGTCTGGTCGACATAATCCATGGTATATTCCATGCCGGCACAGCCGCCCTTTTTGACGCCAATGCGCAGGCCGGAATGGCCGTCGCGCGCCATCAGCCGGGCGATCTGCTTTGCCGCAGCGGGGGTTATGGTGACGGCCTGTTTGCCGGGAATGGAGAACATCGGTCAGATCCTGTTACGCATTCTGCTCTCAATCTAGGGGGATTGCGGCAGGATTCCAATGGGGGGCAGGTGGGAAACAAGCGCCAGGGTGGCCCATCCGGCAACCATGGCCCAACCGAACGAGGCCAATGTGCCGACAATGACATATTCGCCGGCGCGCTGATCCTTTGAGGCGGTTTCGAAGCGCAGCACCGATTTGGCGGCGATCAGGAACCCGATGCCGGCCGGCTGGCCGACGATGATCAGCAGATAGATGATGCTGCGCTCCAGCAGGCCGATCAGGCGACCGCCATTGGGCAAGCCTTCGGGCAGCATGCTCTTGTCCCAGGGATCCACCAAAAGCGCCACCGCCTGGCCGCCTGCGGCTGTGGCGATGATGCCGCCGGCCCCCAGCGCCATAACGGCGGGCAGCCCGTCCAACCCGGCCCAAAGCCCGCCGGCAAACAGGCCAGGCGACAGGAACGCTACGGCCAGCAGGGTGGCCACATGCGCTGCCTGGTCGAGCAGGAAGGCCCATAGCCGTGCGGGCATGGCAAAGGCGGTGACGGTGTTGATGGCAAGAGAGGCGGCAGCAATGGCCAGCGGCTCCCAGGCATCGACCCGCCCAATCGCGGCCTGGCTGGCGACAAGCACGATCACCGCGTGCAGGATGAGCGTTGCCGCAGGCGGCCGGGATGCTGGCAGGCCATTGGTTTTGAAGAGAAAGTCGGTAGCTGCATGGGCCAGCAGCAGGGCGGTGGCGGTTTCAAGCATCTTGACCTGCGTGTTCTGTCTCTCGACCGGTCTCCAGGCTGGTCAAAGCCTGCAGCAGCGCCGGATAGCGCGCGGCGTCCAGCGCCTTGGACACCGCCTGGCGGGATTTGCCAAGACGGTCAGCAACATCCGTCGCGGTGGGAACATGCACCGGTGCCAGGAAGGGAGCGATTGCCGCCGCCTGCGGCTGGGTCCAATCGCGCGAGATCCGGTCGGCCAGGATGAAGGCGGCGTTCAGCGGGCCATGGGGGTTGAATTCCATCCTCACCGCGTCCTCGTTGCTTTTTGCCCAGTCCAACGCGGTGCCGGAGGCGACGAACACCGCCTCGGTTTCGTAATTCAAATCGGGGTGCAGGGTGGCGGGCCGTTGCCCTTCGGCGGCACCGATATAGGTGTCGAGCGTGCCGCTTTTCGCTCTGAGCGCGGCGCGGAAGGCCAGGGCCGAGCGCAGCGCATATTTCGGCTGTGCCAGCACCACCTGCCAGCCATCGCCGCGGTGGCGCGTGAAATGCAGCGGCGCGCCCTGCCATCGGGCCTGCAGTTCGGCGCAGTCCCGCAAGGCGCTGAAGGCCACGGATATCTGATCGCGGCTCAGCGCGGTCGAGGCGACAAGGTCACCCGTCAGAACAGCGATAGGCGTATCCGGTTTCATCGCATCCAGTATAGGGTGCGATTCGAATTTTGCAACCATTTTTGGTTGCGTTTTAAGGAGTGCTACCGAAAGAGGCTGCGCTTACATAAAGCC
Organism: Pseudooceanicola lipolyticus; assembly: GCF_002786325.1. Lineage (GTDB taxonomy): Bacteria > Pseudomonadota > Alphaproteobacteria > Rhodobacterales > Rhodobacteraceae > Pseudooceanicola_C > Pseudooceanicola_C lipolyticus. Next base: position 3,122 of record NZ_PGTB01000094.1, read on the forward strand.
CAGTTCCAGTCGCGCCTCGTCGCTCATCATCTCCATGCCCCAGGGCGGTTCCCAGGTCAGGTCGACATCGACATGGCGCACGCCGGGGATCGGCTCGATCGCCTCGGCCAGCCAGCCCGGCATTTCGCCGGCAACCGGACAGCCCGGCGCGGTCAGCGACATGATGATCTTCACGTCGTTCTCGGAACTGATATCGATGGTATAGACCAGCCCCAATTCGTAGATATTCACCGGGATTTCGGGGTCATAGACCGTTCGGCACGCTTCGACGACCTGGTCGTAGAGCGGGTGATCGGTGGTCGACGGCGCAATCAGCGGCGCACCTTCCAGCGGTTCGGGGGCTTGGGACATCGGGACCTCGTGTCGTTCCTGAGTGATTATATAGGAAAACCGGGGCCAAGCGTCCAGAGGGGGCGACGTTCCAGCGCGCCGCAGCCCGGGGCCCCGATCCGGGGCCGCATCGGCCGCAGGTGACGCGCCGGCACGGCAAGGGCGCCGGGGTAAGCTAGTCGTTGATATCCTTGTCGAAATATTTCACCTGCCCGCGCGGGGCGGCGAAAAAGCGGCGCAGCACCAGCCAGGCCACCAGCGACAGCGCCGCAAACAGCAGCAGCAGAACGGACAGGGACAGCGCCAGCCCGAAATTCAACAGCAGCAACGCCACCGCCAGCGCGCCGATGGCAAAACCCAGGAAGACAAAGCCCGGGACCAGCACCTCGAGGATGCCCAGCACCAGCGCGGCACACAGCCAGACCCACCAGATGGTCCAGAACATCATGCCTTGCCTCCCTTCAGCAGCTTGAAGGCGTCACCGAAGGCCTCCAGCGCATTGGCGGGCAGCACGATGGTCTGCTTGCCGGCGCCGTTGCCCAATGCGTTCAGCGCCTCGACCTGTTTCAGCGCCACCTGGTACTGCGCCGCCTCCAGACCGTTTTCGGCGATCGCCTTGGCGACGACGCCGGTGGCATAGGCTTCGGCATCGGCCTGGATGCGGCGTGCCTTGGCGATCTGTTCGGCGGCGTAGAGCTCGGCATCGGCTTGCAGTTCGACCGCGCGTTTCTTGCCCTCGGCCTCGGTCACCTGGGCGCGGCGGGCACGCTCGGCATTCAGCTGCTGCAACATCGCGTCGCGGGTCGCCTGGTCGAGATTGACGTCCAGGATCTCGGCGCGGGTGACTTCGATGCCCCAATTGTCCACCGCATCCTCGACGCTGGTCTTGATGGTCGAGATCAGCTGCGCCCGGTTCGACTGCACGTCGTCCAGATCCATCTTGCCGATCTCGGCGCGCACGATCCCGGCCACCGTGGTGGCGATGGCGGCATCGACATCGCGGATGCGATAGACGGTCTTTTCCGGCTGGGTGATGCGGTAGAACACCGAGGTATCGACCTGCACCAGCACGTTGTCGCGGGTGATCGCATCCTGGCTGGCGGTGGGCAGCTGACGTTCCAGGATCGAGATCTTGTGTTTCACCACGTCGAGGAAGGGCACGACAAAGTTGATGCCCGGCCCCAGCACCGAATGCAGCCGCCCGAACCGTTCCACCACGTGTTTTTCCGATTGCGGCACGATGCGCACGCCCTTGAGAATGACCAGGATCAGCAGCGCCGCGCCCAGCAGATAGGCCAGGTTGCCTGCCAGAAGGTCCAGAATGTCGTTTTCGGTCATGGCGATCTAACTCGGTTGCAATGGGTTTCGGGAATTCCTTGCAGAAAACTTGGGCAGCATTCGGGCCAATCCGGCCCCGCCTGGCCCGCGTTTTGCCATAGCCCGCGGCGATTGGCGAAGGGTATTTGCACCGCGCGCCAGGCCGGGGATCTTGCGCTTTCAGCCGGTAACGGTCAGAAGCGCGGGCATGAGCGCACGTTTTTCCTTTCAGCTGGCCGCCACCGACGGCGCGGCGCGCACCGGGGTGATCTCGACCCCGCGCGGCGAGATCCGCACGCCGGCCTTCATGCCGGTGGGCACCGCCGCGACGGTCAAGGCGATGCTGCCCGAAAGCGTGGCGGCCACCGGCGCCGACATCCTGCTGGGCAACACCTATCACCTGATGCTGCGCCCCACCGCCGAGCGGATCGACCGGCTGGGCGGGCTGCACCGCTTCATGAACTGGGACAAGCCGATCCTGACCGATTCCGGCGGGTTCCAGGTGATGAGCCTGGCGGCCCTGCGCAAGCTGACCGAGGAGGGCGTGAGTTTCAAAAGCCATATCGACGGCTCGAAACACATGCTGACCCCGGAACGGTCGATGGAGATTCAGCGGCTGCTGGGCTCGGACATCGTGATGTGTTTCGACGAATGCCCGGCGCTGCCGGCAACCCAGGACCGGGTGGCCGAAAGCATGCGGCTGTCGATGCGCTGGGCGGCGCGGTCGAAAGATGCCTTCGGCGACCGGCCCGGCCATGCGCTGTTCGGCATCCAGCAGGGCGGCGTGACGCAAGAGCTGCGCGCCGAAAGCGCCGAGAAACTCAGGGAAATCGGCTTTGACGGCTATGCCGTCGGCGGGCTTGCCGTGGGCGAGGGGCAGGAGGCGATGTTCGGGGTGCTGGATTATGCTCCCGACATGCTGCCGGCCGACCGCCCGCGTTACCTGATGGGGGTGGGCAAGCCCGACGACATCGTCGGCGCGGTCAAGCGCGGCATCGACATGATGGATTGCGTGCTGCCCTCGCGCTCGGGGCGCACCGGGCAGGTCTTCACCCGGCGCGGCGTGCTGAACATCAAGAACGCCCGTCATCAGGACGATCCGCGCCCGCTGGACGAGGACTGCAGCTGCCCGGCCTGCCGCAGCTATTCGCGCGCCTATCTGCACCATGTGTTCCGGTCGCAGGAGATTATCAGCTCGATGCTGCTGACCTGGCACAACCTGCATTACTATCAGGAGCTTATGGCCGGCATGCGCGCGGCCATCGCAGAAGGACGCTTCGCCGCCTGGGAGGCTGATTTCCATGCCGGGCGCGCGGAAGGAGACTTGCCTCAGCTATCTTGAATGGGCAAATTCGGATTGTGAATTTGCTTAATTAGAAGTTGGGGAAGTTGATGGCCAAAGAATTGTCTTGTGCTCAGGCCGTTGATTGGTGGAGTGGCGAACGACTTCGGGTTGCCCGTGAACTTGAGGAACGCTTTCCTCTACTTCTGATCAAGATCAATACAATAATCGACGAGATGCCGATGCGCGCCTTCGTACTGCGCAAAAGCTTCAATACCTCTCAGATCGAGCCAATCGCAAAAGAGTGGATCGAAAAGGAATTCAAGCGTTTTTCTTCTCAAATTGAAGAGTCCTTTGAGTCTTCAGTTCTTGAACCCACCGAAGAGCAGAGTGTCGGCTGGACGGCGGGCGAGTTTATGACAACCGGAGTGGCGGTGGCCTTCAGCGTCGCGCCTATTGCTGCACTGCCCTTCGTCGGCGGTCTTGTTGTTACAACAGGCGTGTTGTTTCCCACCGCCTCGATTGCAGTCGTTCCCGCGGCGATTGTCGGGGCCGGCGCTGTCGCTTTGGGATACGGTCCGAGCGTCCGCGGTTGGGCGAGCGCCAGGTTGAGAGAAAACTACCGGATGCTTGTTCATACCGGACTTCGCAATCGCGTGCTGGGGAACAAGTCCAAACCCGAGATCGGTTCGCTCAAGGGGGCGCTATTTGCAGAACTTGATCAGCTGTTGAGCCGGCGGCTGGAGGAGTTGAACTGTTGATTGATACGATACCGTTCCGCGTTCCAAACGAATTTCTAGTTGAACAGGCATTGGGGACTGTCAAGCGCTATGGCGCGATCCTCAAAGATGTGGAGACTGGCAGGATCGTGGCGCATGTTCAGGAAACCGGCATGCTTCAGCGAATCTTGGATGTTGGACTCTCGGTTGAGCCAAGTGGCGCAAGCAATATTCTCGGTTTGGTCCAGAACGCTAAGATCATCAACCAACTTAATGCTTTGCAACAGTCCTTTCAGTTTTTGCAGTCGCTGCAGTTGGTCAATATCGCGTCATCTGTAGCGGGTATAGGCGTTTCTGCGGCAGGGACGGCTCTCGTGCTTCGGCGCTTGAATGTGGTCAACCAACGGCTCGGCCGAATTGAGGAAACTGTTGGAAAACTCCCACAGCAAATTCGAGATTTGGATATTCGCAAAACGCTGACCGAGGTCAAAACGGCACTTGAACGCCTGGCGGGTAGCGCGCAACGGCGCGATGCTGATGACGTTACAAGATCAGCCGAAGAGCGGCTACACTATGCGTTTGACCGACTAATGGCGGGAACCGAAGAGACGCTCAAAGACGAAGAGCCTTCACCTGAGTTGTTGAAGACCCTGCTTTCAGGACTTTCGCTTTGCGGTAGCGCGCAAATCAGGGCTCTGTATGCGCTGGATGAAATGGACAACGCTCGGGCTGCTGCGCGCAGTCAATATCAAAAGGTTCATACACTTTCGATGAGTATGCCCTACGATATTCTCTTGGAAAAGCTACAAGGCAATATAACCCAGTTGGATCAACTCACGGTTGATTTTTCGGAATTGCGTTATCGCTTTGCTTCGGTGCCTGATGTCACTGAGCGTTTGATTGATCTAGGCGTAGATGGTCCTGCTTATCTCGCGCGATTGGAAGGCGAGAGCACTCACCCCATTCTGATCTTACCGGCGGACGACTTGTAAGTCGCCATGTGACCCCTTGCCGCGGCGCGGCGGCAGCATAAGTGCACAGTCCAACCTGCACCGCTAACGGAAGGACCGCCTGATGAGCGACGCTCTGTTCACCCCCTTTACCGCCGGCGCGATCGACATGAAGAACCGCATCGTGATGGCGCCGCTGACCCGGAACCGGGCCGACAATGACACCGGCGAGGTCGGCGAGATGCATGTCGATTATTACCGCCAGCGCGCCGGCGCCGGACTGATCATCACCGAGGCGACGCAGATCAGCCCCGAGGGCAAGGGCTATCTCGCCACGCCGGGGATCTATACCCAGGCGCAGGCGGCGGCCTGGAAACGGGTGACCGACGCGGTACATGCCGAGGGCGGCCGGATCGTGGTGCAGCTGTGGCATGTCGGCCGGATCAGCCATGTGTCGCTGCAACCGGGCGGCGCGCAGCCGGTGGCGCCCTCGGCGATCCCGGCGCGATCGAAGACCTTCACCCTGAACGGGTTCGAGGAAACCTCGCCGCCGCGCGCGCTCGAGCGTGACGAGCTGCCGCGCATCATTGCCGATTACGTCACTGCCACGCTGATGGCGCGCGAGGCCGGTTTTGACGGGGTCGAGGTGCATGGCGCCAACGGTTATCTGCTGGACCAGTTCCTGAAGACCGGCACCAATCTCCGCGAGGATGCCTATGGCGGCAGCGTCGAAAATCGTGCGCGGCTGCTGCTGGAGGTGATGGCGGCGGTGTCCGGCGCCTGGGAGGGCGGCCGCGTCGGCCTGCGCCTGTCGCCGTTCTCGCCCGCCAACGCCATCAGCGACGCCAACCCGCAAGAGACTTTCGACTATGTGGTGCGGGCGCTGAACCGCTTTGGCCTGGCCTATCTGCACATGGTCGAGGGCGCCACCGGCGGCTCGCGCGACCTGGCCGAAGGGCACAGCATCGATGCCCTGCGCAAGCTGTTCGACGGGCCCTATATGGCCAATAACGGCTATGACCGCGACCTGGCGCTGGAGGCGGTCGCCTCGGGCCGCGCCGACATGGTTGCCTATGGCCGACCCTATATCGCCAATCCGGACCTGGCCGAACGGCTGCGCCGCGACGCGCCGCTGAACCAGGGCGACAGCAAGACCTATTACGGCGGCGGGCGCGAGGGCTATACCGATTATCCCAACCTGGCCGACGAGGCCGCGGCCTGAGCCTTTGCAATGCCCGGTCCCGCCCTGACCGGGGCGGGCCGGCCGTGCCGCCCGACGCGGCGGCCGGTGTATTTTCAGCAACCCTGAGCCAATTCGTGACTTGCCCTCGCCGGTGCGGGAGGTCATGCTGCCACGCAGCCGAGCAAGGGTGAGGTTGAAAACCGGTGGGCCGAGACCCACCTTAACCTTCCAGGTGCGGAGATGGTCAAGAGCTGCCGACAAAGGGGCCAGAGCCATCTTGCCAATACGTAAGGAAAGAGCATGCAAGAACCTTTGAACTCCTCCTATCCGGTCCTGCCGCTGCGCGATATCGTGGTCTTCCCCCACATGATCGTGCCGCTGTTCGTGGGGCGGGAGAAATCGGTCCGGGCGCTTGAAGAAGTGATGGCCGACGACAAGCAAATCCTGCTGTCCAGCCAGGTCGACCCGTCGGTCGACGACCCGACCACCGATGGGATCTATCGCGCCGGCGTGCTGGCCAACGTGCTGCAACTGCTGAAACTGCCCGATGGTACCGTCAAGGTGCTGGTCGAGGGGCAGGCGCGGGTGCGGATCACCGATTTCCTCGACAATGAGGAGTTTTTCGAGGCGCGGGCGGAATACCTGACCGAGATGCCGGGCGACATGGCCACGACCGAAGCGCTGCTGCGCACGGTGGCCGATGAATTCGCCCGTTATGCCAAGGTGCGCAAGAACATCCCCGAAGAGGCGCTGGCCGCCGTCAGCGACAGCACCGATCCGGCCAAGCTGGCCGACCTGGTCGCCGGCCACCTGGGTATCGAGGTGGACCGCAAGCAGGAGCTGCTGGAAACGCTCAGCGTGAGCGAGCGGCTGGAAAAGGTCTATGGCCTGATGCAGGGCGAGATGAGCGTTCTGCAGGTCGAGAAGAAGATCAAGACCCGCGTCAAGTCGCAGATGGAGAAGACCCAGCGCGAGTATTACCTGAATGAGCAGATGAAGGCCATTCAGAAGGAGCTGGGCGACGGCGAAGAATCCAACGAGGTTGCCGAGCTTGAGGCGAAGATCGCCGAGACCGACCTGTCGAAAGAGGCCCGCGAAAAGGCCGAGGGCGAGCTGAAAAAGCTGAAGTCCATGTCGCCGATGAGCGCCGAGGCCACCGTGGTGCGCAATTACCTCGACTGGATGCTGTCGATTCCGTGGGGCACCAAGAGCCGGGTCAAGAAGGACCTGGGCCGCGCCCAGGATGTTCTGGACAACGACCATTACGGCCTTGAGAAGGTCAAGGAGCGGATTGTCGAATACCTGGCGGTGCAGCAGCGCAGCAAGAAGATGAAAGGCCCGATCATGTGCCTGGTCGGCCCTCCGGGCGTCGGCAAGACCTCGCTGGGCAAATCGGTTGCCAAGGCCACCGGGCGCGAATTCATCCGTATCTCGCTGGGCGGGGTGCGCGACGAATCCGAGATCCGCGGCCACCGGCGCACCTATATCGGTTCGATGCCGGGCAAGATCATCCAGGCGCTGAAAAAGGCCAAGACGACCAACCCGCTGATCCTGCTCGACGAGATCGACAAGATGGGCCAGGATTTCCGCGGCGACCCGGCCTCGGCGATGTTGGAAGTGCTGGATCCGGAACAGAACAACACCTTCGTGGACCACTATCTCGAGGTGGAATACGACCTGTCCAACGTGATGTTCCTGACCACCTCGAACAGCTACAACATGCCTGGGCCGCTGCTGGACCGGATGGAGATCATTCCGCTGGCCGGCTATACCGAGGATGAAAAGCGCGAGATCGCCAAGCAGCACCTGATCCCGAAACAGGTCAAGAACCACGGCCTGAAGGCCAAGGAGTTCGAACTGACCGACCCGGCGCTGACCGAGATCATCCGCACCTATACCCGCGAAGCCGGGGTGCGGAACCTGGAGCGCGAGATCGCCAAGGTGGCGCGCAAGGCGCTGACCAAGATCGTCAAGAAAGAGGTCGAAGAGGTCAGCGTGACGCCGGACAACCTGGACGATCTGCTGGGCGTGCCGAAGTTCCGCTATGGCCTGGCCGAGAAGGAAGATCAGATCGGCGTGGTCACCGGGCTGGCCTATACCAGCGTCGGCGGCGAGTTGCTGTCGATCGAGGCGCTGCGTCTGCCGGGCAAGGGCCGGATGAAGACCACCGGCAAGCTGGGCGACGTGATGAAGGAATCGATCGAGGCGGCATCGTCCTATGTCCGTTCGATCGGGCCCAAGATCGGCATCAAGCCGCCGCGCTTTGACCGCTGGGACATTCACGTTCACGTGCCCGAAGGCGCCACGCCCAAGGACGGGCCGTCGGCGGGCCTGGCCATGGTGACCTCCATCGTCTCGGTGCTGACGCAGATCCCGGTGCGCAAGGACATCGCCATGACCGGCGAAGTCACGCTGCGCGGCAATGCGCTGGCCATCGGCGGGCTGAAGGAGAAACTGCTCGCGGCGCTGCGCGGCGGCATCAAGACGGTGCTGATTCCGCAGGAGAACGAAAAGGACCTGCCCGAGATCCCCGATAACGTGAAAGAGGGGCTGGAGATCATCCCGGTCAGCCATGTGTCGGAAGTTCTGAAACTGGCCCTGGTCAGCGTGCCCGAACCGATCGAATGGGACGAGGCCGCCGAAGAAGAGGCGGCCGCCGCCAAGGCCGCGCTGACGGCCGAGCAGAAGGCGGCCGCGGCCACGGCGCACTAAGCCGGACCACCTGACAAGACGCGATACCGGGCGGGGGCCAAGCCTCCGCCCGCTTTCTTTAGGGCAGGGTGCCGCCGCCCTGCCGGGCCAGCCACACCGTTGCCCCACCGCAGCCCGCATCCTCCACCACATGGCGCAGCACTTCGAAGCCGTTGGCCGACAGCAGCGCGCGATACGCCCTGCTGTCGAGACTGGCATGATAGAGCGGCTGGCCCGCGAACGCGCCGATGGTCTCGCCCTGCGCGGGGCCGGTGGTGAACATCAGCACCGTGCCCGGATGGGCCAGGCGCTGGAAGGTCGCGAAGATCGGGCGCTGGTCGTGCGGGGGCAGGTGGAACAGGCTGTGCCAGGCGATCAGCCCGTGAAAGCGGCCCAGAGCGGGCAGGGCGCGCATATCCGCGGTGATCCAGCGCTGCTCCGGGAACCGCGCCTGCGCCCGCGCGATCATCGCGCTGGCGCCATCGACGCCGGTGAGGCGGCAGCCGCGGCCGATCAGGTGCCGGGCCATCGGCTCACCGGTGCCGCAGCCCAGGTCCAGTATGTCCCGCCCGCCCGGTGGCAGCGCCTGCAGGAATGCCGCCAGCCAGTCGCGTTCGATCAGACCTTGGCTCCGCCGGTGCGCAAAGGCCGCCACATGCGCCTGGTAGAGCGCAATAACGTCGGAGGCGGCGTCGCGATGAGACATATCGGCATTCTGGACATCGCCGGGCGCGCTGCAAGCCGCGCCAAACCCCCTGCGCGCAGCTTTGCGGCACAAACCGGCCAAGACCCCCTTGCAGTAGCCGGCGAGTGACGCTAATACCCCGGCTCACGGGTGATTAGCTCAGTGGTAGAGCGCTTCGTTCACATCGAAGATGTCAGGAGTTCAAATCTCTTATCACCCACCATCCTCCCCTTGGATTCAGGCCTTCGCCAAGTCGACCCTAAAGACCTGACTTCGCGGTCGCCGGCCCCGTGCTGCCCGCCGCGGCAATCCCCGACAAAAATTCCGACTGCTCCAGCACCGCCTGCGGCAGCAGCGCGATCAGCCGGTCGGAATAGACACCGCATACGGCCAGCAGCGCCAGCGGCAGGAGCAGGCGGCGCAACCGGCGGCGCGGCTTGGCCTGGATGTTCCATTCCTCGCCCACCATCGGCGCGATCACCGGCATCGGCGGCAGCTTGCCGCTGGCGCGGGCCTCGATCCGGGCGATGCGCGTGGAAAAATCGGTTCTGTCGGCCATGAATCCCAATCTCCGGCGGGGGGGCGTCCCCTGCGGGGTCGCATGGAATACCGACGGCACTGTGCAGGAATGATGGCAAAACTCTGGAATCAAAAAGGGCGCCGCAGCGGGCGCCCTTTTCATTTTTGCAAACAGGCTGCCGATCAGCAGCTGTAGTACATCTTGTATTCCACCGGGTGCGGCGTGTGCTCGTAGGTTTCGATCTCTTCCATCTTGAGCTCGATATAGCCTTCGATCTGGTCCTTGGTGAACACGTCGCCGGCCAGCAGGAAGTCCATGTCGGCTTCCAGCTCTTCCAGCGCTTCGCGCAGCGAACCGCAGACCGTCGGGATGCCGGCCAGTTCTTCGGCGGGCAGGTCATAGAGGTTCTTGTCCATGGCTTCGCCCGGATCGATCTTGTTGATGATGCCGTCGATACCGGCCATCAGCAGCGCCGCGAAGGCCAGGTAGGGGTTGGCCGACGGATCGGGGAAGCGGGCCTCGACGCGCTTGGCTTTCGGCGATTCCGACCACGGGATCCGCACGCAGCCCGAGCGGTTGCGGGCCGAGTAGGCGCGCAGCACCGGAGCTTCGAAGCCCGGGATCAGCCGCTTGTAGCTGTTGGTGCCGGGGTTGGTGAAGGCGTTCAGCGCCTTGGCGTGTTTCAGGATGCCGCCGATGTAATACAGCGCCTCCTGGCTGAGGTCGGCGTATTTGTCGCCGGCGAAGAGCGGCTTGCCGTCCTTCCAGATCGACATGTTGACATGCATGCCGGTGCCGTTGTCGCCGGCAATCGGCTTGGGCATGAAGGTGGCCGACTTGCCATAGGCGTGTGCCACGTTGTGGATCACGTATTTGTATTTCTGCAGTTCGTCGGCCTGCTTGGTGACCGGTCCGAAGATCAGGCCCAGCTCGTGCTGGCACGAGGCCACTTCGTGGTGGTGCTTGTCGACCTTCATGCCCAGGCGCTTCATGGTCGAGAGCATTTCCGAACGCAGGTCCTGTGCCTCGTCCACCGGGTTGACCGGGAAATAGCCGCCCTTGACGCCGGGCCGGTGGCCCATGTTGCCCATCTCGTAGTCGGTATCGGTGTTCCACGAGGCGTCCGTTGCATCAACTTCGTAGGATACCTTGTTGATGCTGGTGGAGTATTTGACGTTGTCAAACAGGAAGAACTCGGCCTCGGGGCCCATATAGGCGACATCGCCCACACCGGAGGAAATCAGGTAGGCTTCGGCCTTTTGCGCGGTGCCGCGCGGGTCGCGTTCGTAAGGCTCACCGGTATCCGGCTCGACAACCGAGCAATGGATGCAGGCGGTTTTTTCGGCGTAGAACGGATCGAGATAGACACTTTCGGTGTCCGGCATCAGTTTCATGTCCGAGGCTTCGATCGATTTCCAGCCGGCGATCGACGAGCCGTCGAACATGAAGCCCTCTTCCAGAAAATCCTCGTCAACCTGATCGGCCAGAACCGTCACGTGCTGCAGCTTGCCGCGCGGGTCGGTGAAACGGATGTCGACATATTCGACGTCCTCGTCCTTGATCAGTTTGAGAACTGCGTCCTTGCTCATTCCTTGGGATCCCCCTTTTTTGGAATTTTCTATCAACTCAGAGCGCGTCCGAGCCGGTCTCGCCGGTGCGGATGCGGATGCACTGTTCGACGGATGTGACAAAAATCTTGCCGTCGCCGATCTTGTCGGTTTTTGCAGCCCCGATGATCGCCTCGATGGCCGCCTCGACCAGGTCATCGTCCAGTACGACCTCGACCTTCACCTTGGGGAGGAAATCAACGACATATTCGGCGCCGCGATAGAGCTCGGTATGGCCTTTCTGGCGGCCGAAGCCCTTCACCTCGATCACGCTGAGGCCCTGGACACCCACATCCTGAAGCGCCTCTTTCACCTCGTCGAGCTTGAACGGTTTGATGATCGCTTCGATCTTCTTCATGTGAGCCTCCTCGCAATCGGTGTTCGTTGGGGTGAGAACACTTCTCATCACCCGCCACAATCGGATAGGGTTTCGGCGGTAACAGACCGGACATGGAATGTCCGGAGGTGCCTTTATTTTGTGCGATATGATCACAATTTAGGCGGGATTGGAATACGGGGCCTTCGGAATGAGCGAATTGCTGACCGCGGCACAGATGCGGGCCATCGAGCAGGCCGCCATTGCCAGCGGCGAGGTCACTGGGCTGGAACTGATGGAACGCGCCGGGCGCGGCGTCGTCGAGGCGGTTTTCGAGGAATGGCCAGAGCTTTCCAAGGGCTCCTACCGCGCCGTCGTCCTGTGCGGGCCGGGCAACAATGGCGGCGACGGCTTCGTGGTGGCGCGGCTGCTGAAGGAGCGGGGCTGGGAGGTGGAGGTGTATCTCTACGGCAACCCGGAGCGGCTGCCGCCGGATGCGCGGGTGAATTACGAGCGGTGGGGGGCGTTGGGGGAGGTGTTCCCGTGGGATGATCAGGCAATCAAGGATCGCGTCGAGGATGATCACGAACAGCATCCCGATTTTCAACTGGTCGTGGATGCGCTTTTCGGGACCGGCCTGGCTCGGCCGATGCCGGATGACACCGATCTGATGTGGCAAGGGTTGATGCCCGAACCCCTGTCGCATTACGCTCACATGAAAGGAGCAACCCGTTACGTCGCTGTCGATGTCCCCAGCGGCATGTGCAGCGATAGCGGCAAGCATATGGGAGCATTGCCGACACATCTGACTGTGACCTTCCATGCCCCTAAGGTTGGACACTACATGAGTGAAGCCTGCGGCAACTATGGTGGCACTCATGGCTGCAACAAGATCAAGGTTGTGGATATCGGGCTGAAGGATGAGCTGAGTCCTGAAACAGCGCGCCTTTCAAAGCCCCAATTGGGAATGCTTGGGAAATTCACTTCCTCCCACAAATACACCCACGGTCACGCCCTGATCCTCTCTGGCGGCGCCGGCCATACCGGCGCGGCGCGATTGGCGGCGCGGGGGGCGCTCAGGATCGGGGCAGGGCTGGTGACGCTGGGCGTGCCGGGATCGGCGCAGATGGAGGTGGCGGCGCAGGTCACGGCGCTGATGCTGCGGCGGCTGGACGGGGCCG
>NZ_PGTB01000095.1 GCF_002786325.1 Pseudooceanicola lipolyticus
CGCGCGCGGCGACGAGATAGGCGGTGAAGGCCGCCGCCAGCGCCTGCGCCCGCGGTTCGGCCAGTTCGGCGTCTGCCGCCTCGGCCTGCGCCAGGGCCAGGAATTCCGCCGCCTCTCCGCGCCCGGAAATCCGCGCCAGGGTCTCGGCCGACCACTCGGCATAGCTTTTCTCCAGCAGGGTCAGGTCGAGCAGCCATTCGCCGGGATAGTCGACGATATCCAGGTGCAGCACCCGCGGCCCCTGCAGCCCGGCCAGCAGCCCGGTGGGCCGCACCCTGAGCGACAGGCGCAGTTCCGAGATCGCCCGGGTGCTGTCGGGCCAGTGCGGCTCGGCCCCGGTCAGCGCGGCGATATGGGTTTCATAGTCGAATCGCGGCACGGTGTCGTCGGGCTGGGGCTGCAGGTAGGCGGCGCTGATCCGCCCCTCCTGCGCCGCGGCCAGCCCGGCCATCCGCCCCCGGTCGATCAGGTTGGCAACCAGCGAGGTGATGAACACGGTCTTGCCCGAGCGCGCCAACCCGGTGACGCCCAGCCGGATCACCGGCTCGAACAGGCGGCCCGAAACCGCGTCGCCCAGCCTGTCGGCGCCGCGGATCAGCCCGTCGGCAAGTGTCGAGATGACCAAGTTTCTGCCCTGTCGTATCTGCCTTGCGGTGCAAGATAGGGCCCCGGGCGGCGCGATACCAGCCCCGGCCCCTTGCCGGCATCGGCGCGGCGCGCTACCAGCGCCGCCATGCCGCGCTATGCTCTCAGGGTCGAATATATCGGCGCCCCCTTCGCCGGGTGGCAGCGCCAGGCCGATCAGCCCTCGGTTCAGGGCGCGATCGAAGCGGCGCTGGCGCGGCTGGAACCGCGCGCCCATACCATCGCCGCCGCCGGGCGCACCGATGCCGGGGTACATGCGCTGAGCCAGGTGGCCCATTGCGACATGGTCAAGGACTGGGATCCGTTCCGCCTGTCCGAGGCGCTGAACCACCACCTGAAACCCGCCCCGGTGGCGATCACCGCCTGCGCCCGGGTTGCCGACGACTGGCATGCGCGGTTTTCGGCGGTGGAACGGCAATACCTGTTCCGCCTGCTGCAGCGCCGCGCGCCGGCCACCCATGATGCCGGCCGGGTCTGGCAGGTGCCGCAGGCGCTGGACATCGAGGCGATGTGCGCCGCCGCAAAATTCCTGGTCGGGCGGCACGATTTCACCACCTTCCGGTCGTCGATCTGCCAGGCCGCCAGCCCGGTGAAAACCCTGGACGAGCTGCGCATCGCGCCGGCCGAGGGCCTGTCGGGCCCCGAGATCCATTTTCACCTGCGCGCCCGCTCCTTCCTGCACAACCAGGTGCGCAGTTTTGTCGGAACGCTGGAGCGGGTCGGCGCCGGGGCCTGGGCACCGGACCGGGTGCACGCCGCGCTGGAGGCCCGCAACCGCGCCGCCTGCGGCCCGGTCTGCCCGCCGCAGGGGCTGTACCTGGCGCAGGTGCGCTATCCGGACGATCCTTTTGCCTGAGCGGCGCGCGCCCCTTCTTCTCTTTGATGACTCATCAGTTCCCGTCCGGGCCACCGGCGCCATCGCCCGGGGGGCGGTGCCCGGTCAGAACAGGTCGACCTCGCCGCAGATCTCGCCCTGCGCGTCGATCACTGGCCGGCGGCAGCCACCCGACAGCCGGCGTGCCAGGTCGCGCAGGGGAATCCAGCCCAGCGGGGCGTTGATGTCGATCTGCGGATCGGCGGGCAGTTGCGCCGGCAATGCGGCCAGGTAAGCCCCCAGCGCGCCCAGGCTCTGCACGATCAGGTCGATGCGCTGCAGGCTGGCCAGCGTCGCGCCGGGAGCCGGCGCGCCGTCCAGCAGGGCCTGGCCGATCGCCGCATCCACCGCCCGCGCCTCGGCCTGCAGCGCCCGCAGTTCCGCGGCAAGGCGGTGCAGCGTTAGGCCCAGCAATTGCGGCGCGACGGGCGGCAGCGGCGGCATCGGCTAGAGCGGGCCGGTGACCGATTGGATGCACTTGCGCATTTGCGGCGTGGTGAACGGCTTCTGGATAAAATTGTTCATACCCAGCTGCTTGCCGGTGGCGAGGATCTTCTGGTCGACCCGACCGCTGACCAGGATGAAACCAATGCGCTGGGTCGCCCGGTTGCTGCGCAGCGCCTGCAGCAGATGCAGCCCGTCCATCTCGGGCATGTGGTAATCCGAGATCACCAGATGCGCCGGCCGCGCCGCCAGCGTCTGCAGCGCGGTGCGGCCATCCTTGGCGAAATCGACTTTTTTCAGCCCGATCTCTTCCAGCGCCATAATGATCAGGCTGCGACTGGTCGACATGTCGTCAACCACCAGGATGGACAGGGAATCTCGCAGGGCCATGGGGGTGATCCTTCTTGGGCTCCGGGGTCAGGTGCGGCGAAAGGGGTGCTGGCCGGCCAGGTCGATCTGGTTACCTAGGGCCGGGCCGGATCGCGCGGACCGACCGTTGAACCGATGGCCGCCGGGCAGCCTGCCCGCGACCGGCGCCGCCCCGACACGCTGCTGGGTGGCTTCGGCCATGGGGCCTATCACCTTGCAGCAGAAGGTGGCGGCAAACGGATCGCGCCGCGGCGCGGCTTCGGCAAACTTCACATAACGGACCCGGATCAGCGCCGTCTGCCTGGGCCGCAGCGCCCGATTGTCGCCGGCTTGCACCGCGGCACCCCGCGGCACCGCCTTGGCACAGATGGCCGGGGTCACCCTCTGCTGCACCCGCCGCGACAGGTCGGCGCGGTTGGTGGTGCCTTTGGTCCAGGGCGCGGTCATCCGGCCTCCGCGGGTTCGGCCGTTTTCGGCAGGACCCTCTGGATGTCGATCACCCTGAGCATGCGGTCCTCGGTGACGATCACGCCTTCGATAAAGGCGCCGGCTGCCGCCGATGTCACGTCGGGGGTCGGCTGCACCTGCGAGGGCCGGATGCCGATGATGTCAGAGACCGCGTTGACCAGGAAGCCGACGGTCTGGGCGCCGATCACCGCGATCACGATCACAAGCCGGGCGTCGGGTTCCGCCGGGGGCAGACCCAGCCGTGACGCCAGGTCGACAACCGGCACCACTGCACCGTGCAGGTTGATCACCCCGAGCACAAAGGGCGGCGCATGCGGCAATCGCGTCGCCGGGGTCCAGCCGCGGATTTCGCGCACCATCATGATGTCGATGCAGAAATCCTGCGCGCCCGCGCGAAAGGTCAACAATTCGCGCAGCTCTGATTTCGCGGTCGCGGGCTCGGTCACGGCTCTGCCTCCTCCAGCGTCGACCGCGCGCCACGGGCGACGGCCGGGGCGGCGCGGCGGGCAATGTCTTCGGGGTCGATGATCAGCGCGATATTGCCGTCGCCCAGAATGGTGGCGGCGGCGACCCCGGGCACAGGGCCGCAATTGGCCTCCAGCCCCTTGATCACCACCTGCCGCTGGTCAAAGATCCGGTCCACCGCCAGCGCCCAGTTGCCGCCCTCCCCGGCCTCGACCAGCAGCAGCACCATATCGGCCACCGGCGCCGGAACGCGGCGCTGGCCGAAGACCACGCCCAGATCGATGATCGGCACCAGCCGGTTGCGCACCGAAACCACCTGATTGTCGCGGCCCAGCGGATGCAGCGCGCCGGCGCGCGGCCGCAGGGTTTCGACGATGGCCGAGAGCGGCACCACCATGGTCTGCCCGGCAACCTCCACCACCATGCCATCCAGCACCGCCAGGGTCAGCGGCAGGCTGATCGACAGGGTGGTGCCGTGCCCGGGCCGCGACCGGAGACTGACTCGGCCGCCCAGCTTCTCGATGGCGCTGCGCACCACGTCCATGCCAACGCCGCGGCCCGACAGGTCGCTGACCTTGGGCGCGGTGGAAAATCCCGGCAGGAACAGCAAGTTGTCGATCTCGGCCTCGTTCAGCACCGTATCGGGGGCGATCAGCCCCTTTTCGGCGGCCATCCGGAACACCCGTGGCCGGTTGATGCCGGCGCCGTCATCGGCGACCTCGATCACCACCCGGCCCGACCGATGCGCCGCCGACAGGGTGACCTGACCGATCTCGGGCTTGCCGGTTGCGCGCCGTGCCGCCGGCGTTTCCAGCCCGTGATCGACGGCGTTGCGGATCATATGGGTCAGCGGATCGACCAGCCGCTCGATGAGGGTCTTGTCGATCTCGGTGCTGTCGCCCTCGGTCATCAGCCGCACCGGTTTGCCCGCCAGATCCGACGCCTCGCGCAGGATCCGGGCCATGCGCTGAAACAACGGTTTGACCGGCTGGGCGCGGATCGCCATCACGCTGTCCTGGATGTCGCGGGCAAGGTTGCGGAACTCGTCCAGGCGGGTTGCCAGGTCGCCGCGATCATGCAGCCCGGCCTCATCGACGCATTGCGCCAGCACAGCCTGGTTGATCACCAATTCGCCGACCAAATTGATCAACCGGTCAACCTGTTCGAGATTGACCCGCACCGTCGCCCGGGGCCTCGGCGATGCCGCAGCAGCGGCGGGCGGTGACGGGTGCGGCGGCATCGGGCCGGCCAGCGGCGCGCGGTTCGGTGCGGCGGTGGCGGGCGGCGGATCGCGGCTGATCTCGAGCTGGCACAGCCCTTCGACGAATTCGAACACCTCTCGGATTGCCGGTTCGCCTTCGAAGGTTTCCAGCATCAGCGTCCAGCCAAGATAGCTGGCCTCCGGGACCAGTTCCTCCAACGGCGGCAGCGCGCTGTCCTCCACGGTGCTGGTCAGTTCCCCCAGCTCGGCCACTGCGCGCAACAGCAGCGCCGGATCATTGCCGCTGGCATAGAGCGCGGAGGTCGGGGTGAAGCGGATGGTAAAACGGCCAGGCGGTTCCGGGCTTCCGGCGGGCAGGTCAAGGCCGATCGCAAGAGGCACAAAGCCGGGCTCCTCCGCCAGCGCGGTGTCCGGGCCGGCAACCAGCGCCGCCAGCTGATCCGCCAGCGCGGCGCCGGCGGATGGTTCGAGATTGACGTTGTCGCGCCCGGCCCGGACCAGGTCGGCAAGGTGATCGGTGGCGCGAAAACACAGCCGGATCACAGCGGCATCGGGCGGCAGGGTGCGGGCGCGCATGGCGTCCAGCACATTTTCGAACCCGTGGGCAAAGGTCACCAACTGGTCGAGCCCAAAGGCGGCGGCGCCGCCCTTGATCGAATGTACCGCGCGGAACACCGCGTTCACGGTGTCGTCCTCGACCGCGCCGGAGCCGAGGCCCGCGTCGATCTGGCCGAGCCCGTCTTCCAGCGCTTCCAGCAGATCGTCGCATTCTTGGAAAAACGTGTTGCGGATGTCGTTCGCGTGGCTCATCCGGCCCTCATATCATGGTGACGCGGCGGATCGCGCCGATCAGCCGGCTGTCTTCGAAGGGTTTGACGATCCAGCCGGTGGCGCCGCTGCTGCGGGCGTGATCGCGTAGAGCCGGGGCGCTTTCGGTGGTCAGCACCAGGATCGGCAGGCCGGCAAAATCCTCTCTGGTGCGGATCGCCTCGATCACCCCGAATCCGTCCAGGCGCGGCATGTTGAGGTCGGTGATCACCAGGTCCGGCGCCACCCGGGGCAATTTTTCCAACCCGTCGACGCCATCTTCGGCGACATGCACCACGAACCCGCCCTGGGTCAGGCTTTGGCGCAACATCTCGCGGATGGTGCGCGAATCGTCGATGGCGAGGATCCGAAGCGTCATGCGTCGCGGCCCCGCCCGAGGATCTCATCCGCCAGCCCCATGCGCATCAGGTCGCCGCGCATCTGTTCCGAGGCGAGAATGTCGATCTCCTGCCCGTCCGCCCGCCAGCGCCGCACCGCCGCCAGCAGGATCTGCGCGCAGCGCCCGCCGAGGCCGCGCACATGGCGGCCATCCAGGCCGACCGGCTGGCCAAGCCGGGCACGCAGGGCGGCGGCCAGGGCATTGGCGGCGGCGGAGCCGGGTTTTTCGGCAAGGACGATGGGGTCACGCATGGCGGTGTTTCCCTCAGAACGGGGGACATCTGTGGCGCTGCGCGCGGGCCGCGGAATGGGGGTGATGCCGCCGTCGGGTTTCGTCGCTGCCATGGGTCGTGATACCTCGCGGTCCGCCTTCTCGTTTTGCTGATGCCGGGCGCGTGGCCCGCCATGGTCCAGAAATCTGCCATTCGGCTTCGGCCCGCCCGGTCGGAGCAGCCAACGCGCCGGCGGTTTTCCAAAGACGGAAAATCAGCTGGCCCGGTCCAGGGAGGTCCGACACCGCCCTGCCTCCCCCGGCCCGGTTCAGACCCCGATGCCGGGCATCATTCTGCCCTACCTGCCACCTCAGGCGCAGCATGCAGTCGGCAGAAAACAGCGGCCGGCGGGGCCGGCACGGGGAAGATAAACATGTCAGGATCCGTCCGAAGCAGAGTGAATAGCCGTGTCGCGCTCACCCTGACGCCAAAGGTTTAACTTTCGGTGAAGCGGCCCCGGACCGGCACTTGACAGTGAAACCTGCATCGGCCCCTTCCTGTCGCTGCCCGGGCTGCTAGGGTCTGCGCAACAAGGAGTACCACATGACCCGCTACTCGATCCTCGATCTTTCCCCGATCTGCGAAGGCAGCACCGCGGCGCAGTCGCTGGCCAACACGCTGGACCTGGCCCAGCATGGCGAGCGCTGGGGATTCACCCGCTTTTGGCTGGCCGAGCATCACAACATGCCCGGCATCGCCAGCGCCGCCACCTCGATTGTCATCGGCCATGTCGCCGCCGGCACCCGGACCATCCGGGTGGGCGCTGGCGGTGTGATGCTGCCCAACCATGCGCCTCTGGTGATTGCCGAGCAGTTCGGCACCCTGGCCACGATTCATGGCGACCGGATCGACCTGGGATTGGGCCGCGCGCCGGGCACCGATGGCACCACCGCCTATGCGCTGCGGCGCAATATGGCGGTGGAAGACAATTTCCCCCGCGACGTGGTGGAACTGATGGGGTTTCTCGGCGATCCGGCGCCGCAGCAGCCGGTGCGCGCGATTCCGGGCGCGGGCACCAAGGTGCCGGTCTATATTCTGGGCTCCAGCCTGTATGGCGCCCAATTGGCAGCGCAGCTGGGCCTGCCCTATGCCTTTGCGTCGCATTTCGCGCCGGCCGCGCTGGATCAGGCGGTGCAGATCTATCGCGAGCATTTCCGGCCCTCGGCGGTGCTGGACAAGCCGTATTTCATGCTGGCGGTGAACGTGTTCGGCGCCGAGGACGACGCCACCGGGGCGTTTATCCGCAGTTCGATGCAACTGGGGTTTGCCCGGCTGCGCAGCGGCCAGCCCGGCCCGCTGCCGCGCCCGGTTGCGAATGTCGAAACGCTGATCGGTCCGCAGATGATGGCCATGGTCGACCAGGCGCTGAGCGTCACCGTGCAGGGCGGCCCCGCCGCGGTGCGCAACGGCATCGCCGCGCTGATCGCGCGCTATGCCCCGGAGGAGATCATCTTCAACGGCCAGATCCACGATCATGCTGCGCGGCTGCGCTCCTTCCAGATCGCGGCCGAGGCGATGCAGGCGCTGACCACGCAGCAGGGCGCGGCGGAATAGGCCGGCAAGGCGGCGTGCAGATTCCAGTAGGCACAGATTGCAAGGTGTGATAACTGTTCGGTCACCGAACATTTTTCGCAGCGGCGCGATGCTGCCGTCATGTCAGGGGGAGGAAGCAGAAAATGCGCCATTCGGCATTGAACCGCGCCTGGTCTTGGCGGGAATGCCATCGCATGCCCGTCCCCTGCCCCGCCCGCAGACCGCAACCGACACGAGCCTGAACCATGCAAGTCAGCAAAGATTATCTCGATATTGCCGCCGACGGGCCGATTGCCCGGCTGACGATGAACCGGCCGCACAAGCGCAACGCCATGTGCGACGGGCTGCTGGCCGAGATCGACGCCTTCTATTCCGCCCCGCCCGATGGGGTGCGGGTGGTCATCCTGTCGGGCGATGGCGGGCATTTCTGTTCCGGTCTCGACCTGAGCGAACATGTCGCCCGGGACGCCGAGGGCACCATGCGCCATTCGCGCAACTGGCACGCGGTGATGGAGCGGATCCGTTTTGGCGGGCTGATCACGGTATCGGTGATGACCGGCGCGGTGATTGGCGGCGGGCTGGAACTGGCCACCGCGACCCATGTGCGGATTGCCGAACCCTCGGTGATCTTCCAGCTGCCCGAGGGCCGGCGCGGCATCTTCGTGGGCGGCGGCGCGACGGTGAATGTGGGCCGGATCATCGGTGCTGACCGGATGGTCGAGATGATGCTGACCGGGCGCAAATACGGCGCCGAGGACGGCCGGCAGCTGGGTCTGGCGCATTACGCGGTGGGCGATGGCGAAGGAATGCCGCTGGCCGAGGAACTGGCCGCCAAGATCGCCTCGAACGCGCCGCTGTCGAATTACGTGATGGTGCAGGCGCTGAGCCGGATTTCCGACATGTCCAGCCGCGACGGGCTGTTCACCGAAAGCCTGTGCGCGGCGCTGACCCAGACCACGCCGGATGCCGAGGAAGGGCTGAAGGCCTTTCTGGAAAAGCGCAGCCCGGTGTTCCGCTGAGCGATGGCGCGACGTCCGCAGACCCGCCCGGCGCGCAGCGCTACCCCCGGCGACACGCTGCTGCGCCGCTTCACCGGCTATTGCATGAAGCGTGCCTATCTGGTGATCGAGGCCGAGGTGATGGCGGCGCTGGCGCCGCATGACCTGCGGTTGACCGCGTTTTCCGCCCTGGGCATCATCATCGAGACTCCGGGCCTGACTCAGACCGCGCTGGCCAATGCGCTGTCGATCGAGCGCTCCAGCGTGGTGGTGATCGTCGACACGCTGGAAAACCGCGAGCTGATCAGCCGCAACAGCGTCGAGGGGGATCGGCGCACCTATGCGCTGGTCGCCACCCTGCGCGGGCGGCGGCTGTTCGAGCATATCGCAAAGGATATCGAAACGCGCGAGGCGCGGCTGCAGGCGGGGCTGAGCCCGGCGCAGCGTGCGGCGCTGTGCGACTATCTGGGCTCTGTCGAACGGGGAGGAGAGCCCGACGGCAGCGCCGGTTGAGTTGCGGCAGACTTCGCTCTTGAGGAGGAGAGGACGAGTGACCACAGCACATCAGGAATCCGTGACCGTGCGCCCCCACAAGGTGGTGTCGCGCCAGAGCGACGACGGCACCATCCGGCTCGCCTCGGGCTATGAACTGGGCGATGTGGTGCCCCATACCGGGATCTGGCTGCATCGCTGGGCCGAAGAGGCGCCGTCGCGCGTGTTCCTGGCCGAACGCGCCGGCGCCGGCTGGCGCGAACATGGCTATGGCGAGGTGCTGGGCATGGTGCGCGCGATTGCTGCGTCGCTGCTGGCGCGCGGCATGGGCGCCGAGACCCCGATTGTCATCCTGTCGGGCAACGGGGTCGACCACGCGCTGCTATCGCTGGCGGCGCAATATGTCGGCATCCCCACCGTGCCGCTGGCCGAGCAATATTCGCTGATCGAGGAGGCACATGGCCGGCTGATCTATGTGCTGGACAAGATCAAGCCGGCGATGGCCTTTGTCGATGATGCCGGGCGCTATGCCGCCGCGCTGAAGCTGCCGCAGCTGGACGCCGTTGACCTGGTTGCCGCCGTGACCGAGGGCGCGCCGCGCCAGGTGACCGCCTTTGCCGAGCTGCTGAAAGGCGACGGCGGCGTCGACCTGGAGGCGGCCCATGCCGAGGTCGGGCCCGACACGCTGGCCAAGGTGCTGTTCACTTCGGGCTCCAGCTCGGACCCCAAGGGGGTGCTGACCACGCAGCGGATGCTGTGCGCCAACCAGGCGCAGATCGCCTCGGCTTTGCCGCTGCTGAAGGAACGCCCGCCGCGCATCACCGACTGGCTGCCCTGGAACCACGTTTTCGGCGGCTCGCATAACGTCAACATGATGCTGGCCAATGGCGGCACGCTGCGGGTCGATCACGGCAAGCCGACCCCGGCGCTGATCGGCACCACGCTGGACAATATCCGCGACAAGCCCGGCACGCTGAGCTTCAACGTGCCGGTCGGCTACGCCATGCTGGTGCAGGCGATGGAGCAGGACCTTGCCCTGCGCGAGGCGTTTTTCGGCGATCTCGACCTGCTGTTCTATGCCGGTGCCTCGCTACCGCAGGCGGTGTGGGCGCGGCTGGAAGAGATGGCGATGGAGGTGCGCGGGCGCCTGCCGCTGATGAACTCGTCCTGGGGGATGACCGAAACCGCGCCGGCGACGCTGATGGTGCATGAACCGATCGGCCGCTCGGGGGTGATCGGCGTGCCGCTGCCCGGTTGCGATATCAAGCTGATCCCCGATGACGAGATGCGCTGTGAATTGCGCGTGAAGGGGCCCAATATCATGCCCGGCTATTGGGGCGACCCGGCCAAAACCGCCGAGACCTTCGATGACGAGGGGTATCTGATCACCGGCGATGCGGTGCGCTTTCTCGATCCCGGCGACCCGGCGCGCGGGCTGGTCTTCGACGGGCGGGTGTCGGAGGATTTCAAGCTGAACACCGGCACCTGGGTGCAGGCCGGCACGCTGCGGCTGGAGACGCTGGACGCGCTGAAGGCGCATGTGCAGGACCTGGTGATCTGCGGCCATGACCGTGGCGAGGTCGGGCTGCTGATCTTCCCCAAGCCCGGCCAGGTTCGCGGCGGGGCCGATGCCGGCGGGGCGGTGACCGACGCCGCGCTGATGGCCGAGATCGAAACCGTGCTGCGCGGCCTGGCCCAACGCGCCACCGGCTCGGCCAAGCGCATCACCCGCGCGCTGATCCTGGCCGAGCCGCCCTCGCTGAAAGATCAGGAGGTGACCGACAAGGGCAGCCTGAACGTGCGCAAGATCATCACCCGCCGCGCCGACCTGCTGGAGCGGCTTTACGACAATGACGACCCGGCGCTGATCCGGGTGTGAGGACAGAGAATGGTTGATTTCGACAAGGTCCGTGCGATCGATTTCCACACCCATGCCGAGGAACCCTGCGGCTGCCATACCGACGATGGCTATGACGAGCTGCAATCCACCATGGCGAAGTATTTCGGCGCCCCCTGGACGCATCCGCCGACGATCCCGGAAACCGCGGCGCATTACCGCGAGCACAATATCGCCGCGGTGATCTTCCCGGTCGATTCCGAGCGCGAGACCGGCTTTCGCCGCTATTCCAATTACGAGGTGGCCGATCTCTGCGCCCGGAATGACGACATCCTGATCCCCTTTGCCTCGATCGACCCGGCCAAGGGCAAGCTGGGCGCGCGCGAGGCGCGCGACCTGGTCGAGAACCACGGCGTGCAGGGCTTCAAGTTCCACCCGACGATGCAGGGGTTTTACCCCAATGACCGCATGGCCTATCCGCTTTACGAGGCGATCGCCGAAACCGGCAAGCCGGCGCTGTTCCATACCGGGCAGACCGGGGTGGGATCCGGGATGCCGGGGGGCAACGGCATGCGGCTGAAATATTCCAACCCGATGTATATCGATGACGTGGCGGTGGACTTTCCCGACATGCCGATCATCCTGGCGCACCCGTCCTTTCCCTGGCAGGAAGAGGCACTGAGCGTGGCGCAGCACAAGCCCAACGTCTATATCGACCTGTCTGGCTGGTCGCCGAAATATTTCCCACCGATCCTGGTGCGCTATGCCAACACGATGCTGAAACACAAGATGCTGTTCGGCTCGGACTGGCCGATGATCGCGCCGGAGAAATGGCTGAACGCTTTTGACAAGGCCGAGTTCCGCGACGAGGTGCGGCCGCTGATCCTGAAAGAGAACGCCCTGCGCCTGCTGGGCCAGGCCGGGATGCCGGGGCTGGGCTGAGGCGTTTTCCGGCCCCTACGCGACAAGGCCCCGGATCAGGTCCGGGGCCGCAATGCGGGACGGATCAGACCCCGAGGCACCAGCGCATGATCGCCTTTTGCGCGTGCAGCCGGTTTTCGGCCTCGTCGAAGATCACCGAATTCGGACCGTCCATCACCTCGCTGGTGACTTCCTCTTCGCGATGCGCAGGCAGGCAGTGCATGAACAGCGCGTCGGGCTTCGCCTGCGCCATCAGCCGTTCGTTCACCTGGTAGGGGCGCAGCAGGTTGTGGCGGCGTTCGCGCGAGCTTTGCGCGTCATGCATCGACACCCAGGTGTCGGCGACCACCAGGTCGGCACCGGCCACCGCTTTGCCCGCGTCGCGTTCGATCACCACCTGCGAGCCCTTCGAACGGGCGAAGCCGATGAATTCCTCTTCCGGGTCCAGCTGCGCCGGGCCGGTGAAGGTGAGGTCGAAGCCGAACTGCCCCGCCGCGTGCAGGAAGGAGGCGCAGACATTGTTGCCATCGCCGGTCCACACCACCTTTTTGCCGGCGATCGGGCCGCGATGTTCCTCGAAGGTCATTACATCGGCCATGATCTGGCAGGGATGGGTGCGGTCGGTCAGCCCGTTGATCACCGGCACGCTGGCATATTCCGCCATCTCGGTCAGCACGGATTCATCGAAGGTGCGGATCATGATCAGGTCGACATAGCGGCTCATCACCCGGGCGGTATCGGCGATGGTCTCGCCATGGCCGAGTTGCATGTCGCTGCCCGACAGCACCATGGTCTGCCCGCCCATCTGGCGCACGCCGACATCGAAGGAAACGCGGGTGCGGGTCGAGGGTTTTTCGAAGATCAGCGCCACCATGTGGCCGGCCAGCGGCTGGTCGTCATCGGGCGCGCCCTTGGGCCGGCCGTTGCGGGCCTGTTTCATCGCCGCCGCGTTGTCGATGATGTTGCGCAGGTCGGTCGCGTCGGTCTTATGGATGTCGAGGAAATGGTTCATGTCGAAACGCTTCGTGTCTTTCGGATGTGCCGGGGGCTGCCGGCCTGTCGCGATTGCCACTCGGAGCAATGGCGTGTCAATGGCGACCCCCGGGAGTAGTTGCACAGAGAAGTAATCAGGCCGCAGCGACCTGGGTGGCGGTGGCTTCCAGGCGGGCGACCGCCTCGGAGATGTCCTCTTCGGTGATTGTCAGCGGCGGCAGCATGCGGATCACGTTGTCAGCCGCCGGCACGGTGATCACCAGGTTGTCATAGCCGGCCTTGACCAGATCGGCCGCGGCCACCTTGCATTTCAGCCCCAGCATCAGGCCCTGGCCGCGCACCGCCTCGAAAATCTCGGGATGCGCCGCCACCAGCCCTTCCAGCTTTTGCCGCAGCAGCCCGGCCTTGCGGTTGACCCCGTCGAGAAAGCCCGGCGCCATCACGATGTCGATCACCGCGCAGCCCACCGCGCAGCCCAGCGGGTTGCCGCCATAGGTCGAACCATGGGTGCCCACCGTCATGCCGGCGGCCGCCGCCTCGGTGGCCAGCACCGCGCCCAGCGGGAAGCCGCCGCCGATGCCCTTGGCCACCATCATGATATCGGGGGTGATGCCGGCCCATTCATGGGCGAAGAGGCGCCCGGTGCGGCCGATGCCGCATTGCACCTCGTCCAGAATCAGCAGCGTGCCGGTTTCGTCGCACAACGCACGCAGGTCTTTCAGAAAGCTGTCGGGCAGCGTCCGGATGCCGCCCTCGCCCTGTACCGGCTCGATCAGCACCGCCGCGGTAGTCTCGCTCAGCGCCGCCCGCACCGCGTCGAGATCGGCCCAGGGCAGATGCACGAAGCCCTGCAGGATCGGGCCGAAGCCCTTGACCATCTTTTCCGACCCGGCGGCGGCGATGCCGGCCGAGGAGCGGCCGTGGAAGGCGCCGTCGAAGGTGAGGATGTCGGTGCGGTCGGGCTGGCCCTTTTCGTACCAGTATTTGCGCGCCATCTTCACCGCCAGTTCGCAGGACTCGGTGCCGGAATTGGTGAAGAACACCGTATCGGCAAAGCTGTGTTCCACCAGCTTGTCCGCCAGCGCCTGCTGGTTCGGGATCTGGTACAGGTTCGAGGTGTGCCACAGCGCATTGGCCTGTTCGCTCAGCGCCGCGACCAGGGCGGGATGGGCATGGCCCAGCGCGTTCACCGCGATGCCCGAGCCCAGGTCGAGAAAGCGTCGGCCATCCGCCTCGATCAGCCAGGACCCCTCGCCCTTGACGAAGGAAAGCGGCGCACGGGAATAGGTCGGCAGGACGGATGGGATCATCGGAACATCCTCTCAGGGGTGAAAGAGCCTTCATGGTTGCCCCATGACAGGCGGTTGCGTCAATTGTTAAGAAGCGGGGGGCGCCAGGAGCCCGGCGCGGGCGAGCAAACGGCCACGGGCCGGCGCAATCAGCGTCGGCGTCGGAGCGTGCTGTGGCGGAACGAAATGCTCATGGCCGCGGGTCATAGCGCCGGCCGGTGCAAAAGGGAAGTCGGAAAATGCCGCGGCGTCAGCGCCGCCGGAGCGATTGCGGTGAAGCAGGAGAGCGAGATCGCGCCGCAATGGCAGCCGCCGTCAAAATGGCGAGGCTTGGCCCTGTGCATGGCGTCCTCCTTGGGTTCCCCGCCGGGTGCAGCATATTCCGGATCCGCCGGTTGCCCCAAAGCAGGTTTCACACCGGCGGCGGCGGCCTGCGCACCGGGCGCACATCGGGCTTGCGGCGCTGCGCGCGCCGGGTCATAGCAGGGCATGTTCACCCCCAAGGCCCAGAATCCGGCGCTGGCCGCGCTGCTGATGTTGATCGCCACCGCGTTTATCGCGGCGACCACTCTGCTGGCCAAGATGCTGGGCACCGACTCGCTGGGGCCGCCCCTGCATCCGTTGCAGATCAGCCACGGGCGTTTTGCCTTTGCGTTCATCGTGTTTTCCAGCGTTGTGCTGGTG
The DNA here is from genome assembly GCF_002786325.1 of Pseudooceanicola lipolyticus. Taxonomy (GTDB): domain Bacteria; phylum Pseudomonadota; class Alphaproteobacteria; order Rhodobacterales; family Rhodobacteraceae; genus Pseudooceanicola_C; species Pseudooceanicola_C lipolyticus. Next base: position 14,713 of record NZ_PGTB01000095.1, read on the forward strand.
CTGCGTCCACGCCTGCAACGGCCGCATTGGGCGCTGCAATTCGGCCGCAGCTTTTTCGGCTGGGTCGGCGTGACGCTGATGTTCGCCGCTGCGGCCTTCATCCCGCTGTCGGATGCCACCGCGATCACCTTTCTGAACCCGGTCTGGGCGATGCTGCTGTCGATCCCGTTGTTGGGCGAAAAGGTCGGGCCGGTGCGCTGGCGCGCGGCGGCGATCGCCTTGCTGGGCGCGATGATCCTGATCCGGCCGACGCCGGATGCCTTCCAGCCCGCCGCGCTGCTGGCGCTGGGCGCGGCCGCGGCAATGGGGCTGGAGACGATTTTCATCAAGAAACTGGCCGGTCGCGAGCCGCTGCTGCAGATCCTCTTCATCAACAACCTGCTGGGTCTGGCTATCGCCAGCCTGGCGGTGGGCCCGGTCTGGCAAAGCCCCACCGGGCCGCAATGGGCGGCGCTGGCAGCGCTGGGGATGCTGATGGCCTGCGCCCAGACTGCCTTTATCAACGGCATCTCGCGGGCCGATGCCAGCTTTGCCGCGCCCTTCATGTATGCCACCCTGGTGTTTGCCGCGCTGTACGATTTTATCGTGTTCCGGGTGATCCCCGACTGGGTGTCGGCGCTGGGGGCCGGGGTAATCCTGGCCGGCGCGCTGCTGCTGGCACTGCGCGAGGCGCGGCTGCGACCACAGGGCGTGACAACAGATCCCGTCGCTGGGCGCTTGTCTCCCGGCGCTGAGTGAGTAGAATGGAGCGCCAAGTCCGAAACCGTGGCCGCCGAAGGGCGGCCTTTTAGCTGGAAAGGCACGCAATGTCCTGGACCGACGAACGTGTTGAACTGCTCAAGAAGATGTGGAGCGAAGGCCAGTCGGCCAGTCAGATCGCCAAGGAACTGGGCGGGGTCACGCGCAATGCGGTGATCGGCAAGGTGCACCGGCTGGGCTTGTCCAACCGCACCGCCGGCACCCCTGCCCCCGCCGCCAAGCCCGAGGCCAAGGCCAAGCCGGCCCCGCGGGCCGAGGTCAAGGCCAAGCCGGCGCCGAAAACCGAGGCCGCGCGCCCG
>NZ_PGTB01000096.1 GCF_002786325.1 Pseudooceanicola lipolyticus
GGGCCGCAGCACGCGGCGCCGGCGGGCAATCGGGCAGGGCGGCGGGCAGGGCGGCCCGCGGCCGGGCGATGACCAGCGACAGAATGGAAGTGACATAGGAGGGGCCGATGGCCGCACCGGGCGAAAACCTCAAGATCAATGGCGAACGTCTCTGGGACAGCCTGATGGAAATGGCCAAGATCGGCCCCGGCGTGGCGGGCGGCAACAACCGCCAAACCCTGACCGATGCCGATGCCGAGGGCCGGGCGCTGTTCAAATCCTGGTGCGACGACGCCGGTTTGACCATGGGCGTCGACACCATGGGCAGCATGTTCATGACCCGGCCCGGCACCGACCCCGAGGCGCTGCCGGTCTATGTCGGCTCGCATCTGGACACCCAGCCGACCGGCGGCAAATATGACGGCGTGCTGGGCGTGCTGGGCGCGCTGGAGGCGGTGCGCTCGATGAATGATCTGGGCATCAAGACCAAACACCCGATCTGCGTGGTCAACTGGACCAACGAGGAGGGCGCGCGTTTTGCCCCGGCGATGCTGGCCTCGGGCGTGTTTGCCGGCGAACTCAGCCTGGACTATGCCTATGCGCGCACCGACCTCGAGGGCAAGACCTTCGGCGCCGAACTGGAACGCATCGGCTGGAAGGGCGAGGAAGAGGTCGGCGCCCGCAAGATGCACGCCTATTACGAGTTGCATATCGAACAGGGGCCGATCCTGGAATCCGAGGGCAAGGAGATCGGCGTCGTCACCCATTGCCAGGGGCTGTGGTGGCTGGAATTCACCCTGACCGGGAAAGAGGCGCATACCGGCTCGACGCCGATGGCGATGCGGGTCAATGCCGGGCTGGCGATGGCGCGGATCCTCGAGATGGTGCAAGAGGTGGCGATGGCCGCCCAGCCCGGCGCCGTCGGCGGCGTGGGGCAGATGCAATTCGCGCCCAATTCGCGCAATGTGCTGCCCGGCAAGGTGGTGTTCACCGTCGACATCCGCTCGCCCGACCAGGCCAAGCTGGACGGCATGCGCGCCGAGATCGAGCAACGCGCCGCCGACATCTGCGCCGAGATCGGCGTCGATTGCGCGGTCGAACCGGTGGGCCATTTCGACCCGGTCACCTTCACCCCAGAACTGGTCGAAAACGTGCGCAGCGCCGCCGAGCGGCTGGGCTACAGCCATATGAACCTGATTTCCGGCGCCGGCCATGACGCCTGCTGGGCCGCCAAGGTGGCGCCGGCAACCATGGTGATGTGCCCCTGCGTCGACGGGCTGAGCCATAACGAGGCCGAAGAGATCACGCCGGACTGGGCCACCGCCGGCGCCGAGGTGCTGTTCCACGCGGTGCTGGAAACCGCGGAGATCGTGGAATGACGGCACCGCCGTCCCTCGACGCCCCGGACCCGCGCCGGCGGGCGATGACATCGCCGGAGAAGCCCCGGAGCAACTCCGGGGCTACGTGTCAGGCGGGGGCCGCCCGTGGCTGAGTCCGCCGACACCACCCGTCAGCGGATCGAAGATCTCATCGAAGGCGAGATCGCCGCCTTCGACACCAGCACCGGACCGGCCCGCACCACCCTGGCCGAGTTCCGCGCCGCGCTGCGGCCGCCACGCGCGGCCAGCGTCACCTTTTCCGGCGGCCTGACCCAGCGCTGCTGGTCGGTGACCCGCCCGCGCGGGCCTTACCGGGTCTTCTACCTGCCGAGCGCGGGATATTTCTCGCTCTGCGTCGACAGCGACTTCGGGCCGCTCGACATCGGCGTACATGGAAATGCGATCGGGTGTTATGCCTCGGTCTGAAAGAACAGGGAGTTTGTCATGTCCACAGTCATCAAGAACGGAACCGTCGTCACCGCCGACCTGACCTACAAGGCCGACGTGCTGATCGAAAACGGCACCATCATCGAAATCGGACCCGACCTGAAGGGCGACGAGACGCTCGACGCCACCGGCTGTTACGTGATGCCCGGCGGGATCGACCCGCATACCCATCTGGAAATGCCCTTCATGGGCACTTACAGCTCGGATGATTTCGAAAGCGGCACCCGCGCAGCGCTGGCCGGCGGAACCACCATGGTGGTCGATTTCGCACTGCCCAGCCCGGGCCAGGGGCTGCTGGACGCGCTGCAGATGTGGGACAACAAATCGACCCGCGCCAATTGCGACTATTCCTTCCACATGGCCGTCACCTGGTGGGGCGAGCAGGTCTTCAACGAGATGGCGACCGTGGTGAAGGACAAGGGCATCAACACCTTCAAGCATTTCATGGCCTATAAGGGCGCGCTGATGGTGAATGATGACGAAATGTATGCCAGCTTCCAGCGCCTGGCCGAGCTGGGCGCCATCGCCATGGTCCATGCCGAAAACGGCGATGTGGTGGCCGAGCTATCGGCCAAGCTGCTGGCCGAGGGCAATACCGGCCCCGAGGGCCACGCCTATTCGCGCCCGCCGCAGGTGGAGGGCGAGGCGACCAACCGCGCCATCATGATCGCCGACATGGCCGGCGTGCCGCTCTATGTCGTGCACACCTCCTGCGAGGACAGTCACGAGGCGATCCGCCGCGCCCGCCAGCTGGGCAAGCGGGTCTGGGGCGAGCCGCTGATCCAGCACCTGACGCTGGATGAAAGCGAATATTTCAATAAGGACTGGGACCATGCCGCGCGCCGGGTGATGAGCCCGCCGTTCCGCAACAAGAAACACCAGGAAAGCCTGTGGCACGGGTTGCAGGCCGGCTCGCTCTCGGTGGTTGCCACCGATCACTGCGCCTTCACCACCGAGCAGAAACGTTACGGCGTCGGCGATTTCACCAAGATCCCCAACGGCACCGGCGGGCTGGAAGACAGGATGCCGATGCTGTGGACCCACGGGGTGGCAACCGGGCGGCTGACGCCGAATGAATTTGTCGCCGTCACCTCGACCAATATCGCCAAGATCCTGAACTGCTATCCCAAGAAGGGGGCGATCCTGGTCGGCGCCGATGCCGATATCGTGGTGTTGGACCCGGCCAAGGAAAAGGTGATCTCGGCCAAGACCCAGCAATCGGCGATCGATTACAACGTCTTCGAGGGCCAGCAGGTGAAGGGCCTGCCGCGCTTTACCCTGACGCGGGGCAAGGTGGCCGTGCATGACGGCGAGATCCGCACCGAGGAAGGCCACGGCAAATTCGTTGCGCGCGAGCCCAACACCGCCGTCAACAAGGCGCTGTCGAGCTGGAAGGAACTGACCGCGCCGCGCCCGGTCGAGCGGACAGGGATTCCGGCGACGGGGGTGTGATGCTCAGCAATGACAGCCCCTTCATCCAACTCTTTTTGGACGCAGTTCATTGAACGGTTGCGGCCCAGGCGAGCGCAATCGCACGTTACGGCTTTTGCCAGAGAGTTGGTGAAAGATCGTGGAAAACGTGCAAGTTTGCGCAGCGGTGAGGATGACGAGATGGTTATGCTCAGGCTCGAAGATGCCGGTCTTTTTTTCCGTTGCGACTGGAAGGATACGGTCGAAATTTGTGGAAGTGACCTGTTGCATTTTGCGTACCAGCAAGGGCTGCCGAAGGAGATGGGCTCCGGCCTGATGGACGCGCTAGATCAGGACGCACCCATCGATGCCTTGGCTCAGAGCCTTCGCAAGACACTTGAAGAGGCGAGGTTGACCCTATTGCAAATCGATGAACGGAGCGACGGATGGCTTTATGCAATCGTCGGGTCGGCCTTTGCCAAACGATGGGAAATGACGCGTCTGTCTTATGTGTACGCCGTTATCACGCCGCAATCGGCAACCAGGCCGTTGTCGAAAGGGCTGCACGATGGTCCGCGTTTGCGCTCGACAAAAGAAAACGCATAGCGGGGAGATGACGATGTGCCATTTCTTCAGTATTCATGACGCCGCTTTTGATACCAGTGATCTGGCGGCGGCCGTGGTGCCACTTATGGTCAGCGGCGCACCATCGATGGCGAACAAGGAGCCCGTCGCGGGGGAATTCAATCGGCGACATAGTATTCGCGCTATCGTTCCTCGCGGCTCGGCCGCCAAAGTGATGGAAGTCACTGGACCAGCGTCTTGGGAGATAGGCATATGACCGCTGCTCCGGTGATCGAGGCCCAGAACCTCGACCTGACCTTCCAAACCAGCGATGGTCCGGTCCACGCCCTGAAGGACGTGTCCCTGGCCATCGGCAAGGGCGAGTTCGTGTCGTTCATCGGCCCGTCGGGCTGTGGCAAGACGACCTTCCTGCGCTGCATCGCCGCGCTGGAACAGCCCACCGGCGGCAGCCTCACGGTGAACGGCGTCAGCCCGGAAGAGGCGCGGCGGGCGCGCGCCTATGGCTATGTCTTCCAGGCCGCCGGGCTCTATCCCTGGCGGACCATCGCCAAGAACATCAAGCTGCCGCTTGAGATCATGGGCTTTTCCCGCGAGGAACAGGATCGGCGGGTGAAGGACGTGCTGCAACTGGTTGATCTGGAAGGGTTTGGCGGCAAATATCCCTGGCAGCTCTCGGGCGGGATGCAGCAGCGAGCGTCGATCGCGCGGGCACTGGCCTTCGACGCCGATATCCTGTTGATGGACGAACCTTTCGGCGCGCTGGACGAGATCGTGCGCGACCACCTGAACGAACAGCTGCTGGCGCTCTGGGCGCGCACCGGCAAGACCATCGGCTTCGTCACCCATTCGATCCCCGAGGCGGTCTACCTCTCGACCAAGATCGTGGTGATGTCGCCGCGGCCGGGCCGGATCACCGATGTGATCGACAGTCCCTTTCCGCCGGAGCGCCCGCTGGACATTCGCGACACGCCGGAATTTATCGCCATCGCCCAGCGGGTGCGCGAAGGGCTGCGGGCAGGGCATGGCGATGACTAGCGCTGCGGGTCTTTTGCACCGTCCCGGCCCCCGCGCCGGGACCGCACCGCTGGACCGGAGATCCGCGACAGCACCGCGGGCCGGCGCAATCCGACGCCATGCTGGGGACCACCGCCGATGAGCCGGTTCAGCACACTCACCGCCATCCTCACCGTGGTCGCGGCGATCCTGGCGCTCTGGTATGCCGGCTCGGTGCTGATGAACCGCGCCTGGGTGATGGACCAGGCGGCGCGGGCCGGGGAAGAGCCGGGCCTGACCGAGATCATCGCCGCCACCATGACCCAGGACCGCGCCCGCCTGCCGGCGCCGCACCAGGTCGCGGGTGAGCTGTATGACGGCATTTTCGACAAGCGGATCACCTCGCGGCGCAGCCTGGTCTATCACGGCCTGATCACGCTGGAGGCGACGATGTACGGCTTCCTGCTGGGCATCGTCGTCGGCGTGTCGCTTGCGGTGCTGATCGTGCTCAGCCGGCTGGCCGACCTGGCGCTGATGCCCTGGGCGATCATCTCGCAGACCATCCCGGTGGTGGCGCTGGCGCCGATGATCGTGGTGCTGACCAATGCGCTTGGCGCCGGCAGCTTGATGGTGCCCAAGGCGATCATCGCCGGCTATCTCAGCTTTTTCCCGGTGCTGGTCAGCATGGTCAAGGGGCTGCGCAGCCCCGACCAGATGCAGCTCGACCTGCTCCGGACCTATGGCGCCAGCCGGTCGCAGACCTTCTGGAAATTGCGGCTGCCGGCGTCGCTGCCCTATTTCTTCGCCTCGCTGAAAATCGCCGTGGCCGCCGCGCTGGTCGGGGCCATTGTCGGCGAATTGCCCACCGGCGCCATTGCCGGGCTGGGTGCGCGGATGCTGATCGGGTCGCAATTCGGCGAACCGATGATCATGTGGGCGGCGCTGTTCGCGGCGGCGATCCTCGCCGCGCTGCTGATCTGGGGCGTCACCGGGATCGAGCGCGCGGCGGTGCGGATGATGGGAGGGCGCCGGGCATGAGACACTCTCCCTCGCGCCTGCTGCAAATCGGCCTGCCGCTGGGCTTCGGGCTGCTGGTGCTGCTGCTGTGGCAACTTGCGGTGCAGGGCTTTGACATCCCGCCGGCGATCCTGCCGGCACCCACCGCGATTGCCGCGCGCTTTGCCGCCTCCACCGATATCCTCTGGATCGACTTCGTGCAGACGGTGCTGAAAGGCGCGCTGACCGGGCTGGCGCTGGGGGTGCTGGCCGGGCTGGCGGCGGCGATCCTGATCGACCGCAGCCCGTTCCTGAAGCGCGGGCTGCTGCCGGTGGCCAATTTCGTCGCCGCCCTGCCGATTGTCGGTATCGCCCCGATCATGGTGATGTGGTTCGGCTTTGACTGGCAGTCCAAGGCGGCGGTGGTGGTGGTGATGGTGTTCTTCCCGATCCTGGTGAACACGCTGGCCGGGTTGCAGGCCAGTTCGCGGATGCAGCAGGACCTGATGCGCACCTATTCCGCCAGCTACCTGCAAACCCTGGTCAAGCTGCGCTTGCCCGCGGCAATGCCGTTTATCTTCAACGGCTTGAAAATTTCCGCGACATTGGCCCTGATCGGTGCCATCGTGGCGGAATATTTCGGATCGCCCACCCGCGGCATGGGGTTCCGCATCTCAACCGAGGTGGGCCGCCTGGGGATCGATATGGTCTGGGCAGAGATTGCCGTCTCCGCGCTGTCGGGGACGGTATTATACGGCCTTGTGGCGCTGATCGAACGGGCGGTGACCTTCTGGCACCCGTCCCAGCGCCGGGGCTGACCACAACAACGAAAGCAACGAAGACAACAAGGAGGTCTCGAATGTTCAATGTGAAAACCATGCTGGGCGCGACGCTTGCGGCGGCCCTGGGCGCCGGCGGTGCGCAGGCGGCCGACGAGGTGACGCTGCAGCTGAAATGGGTGACCCAGGCGCAGTTCGCCGGCTATTACGTGGCGCTGGAAAAGGGCTTTTACGAAGAGGAAGACCTCGACGTCACGGTCAAGCCCGGCGGCCCCGATATCGCGCCGACCCAGGTGATCGCCGGCGGCGGCGCCGATGTCATCGTCGAATGGATGCCGGCGGCGCTGGCCGCGCGCGAAAAAGGCCTGCCGCTGGTCAATATCGCCCAGCCATTCAAATCCTCGGGCATGATGCTGACCTGCCTCAAGGAATCCAATGTCACCAGCCCCGAGGATTTCCCCGGCAACACGCTGGGGGTCTGGTTCTTCGGCAATGAATACCCGTTCCTCAGCTGGATGGCGCATCTGGATATCCCGACCGAGGGCGGCGCCGATGGCGTCGAGGTGCTTAAGCAGGGCTTCAACGTCGATCCGCTGCTGCAGAAACAGGCGGCCTGTATCTCGACGATGACCTATAACGAGTATTGGCAGGTGATCGATGCCGGGATCAGCCCCGACGATCTGGTCACTTTCAAATACGAGGATCAGGGCGTCGCCACGCTGGAAGACGGGCTTTATGTGCTGGAAGACAACCTCGCGGACGAGGCGTTCAAGGACAAGATGGTGCGCTTTGTCAAAGCCTCGATGAAAGGCTGGAAATATGCCGAGGAGAATCCGGACGAGGCCGCCGAGATCGTGCTGGAATATGACGAGACCGGCGCCCAGACCGAAACCCACCAGAAACGGATGATGGGCGAAATCGCCAAGCTGACCGCCGGCTCGAACGGCGCGCTGGACCCGGCCGATTATCAGCGCACGGTCGACACCCTGCTGGCTGGCGGCTCGGACCCGGTGATCACCGTCGAACCGCAGGGTGCCTGGACCCATGACATCACCGATGCCGCGCTGAACTAAGCGGCACCAGCGCAACCCTGGGCGCGGCCTCCTGCGGGGGCCGCGCCCGTTCTTTTGGGGCCGGATCGGGCCGAAGGTCACGTCCGCGCCGTCGAGCGGGTCCGCTTTTTACCACCGGTGCCGGCATTGACCTAGGCGAGGGAACTGCGGCCAATACGCGCGCCGGATTTTGTATTAGGTAAACAATTTCAGTACGTTAAACTCGTGTTCTGGTCGGGACATCCCGACACGGATGGATAAAAGAGACACCTTGCCACATGGGCAGCCGCTTCACCTTTCCGTTACGACCGGCTTAAACACGCTCAAGACCCCCAAGGGGGGCACCTGTCTGATTGGACACGAGATTTCTGGAGGAGACCCGCGCATGGACGCCGCCGTCACAGTTACACCCGCCGTTTTGATCCTGCTGGGCCCGCCGGGCGCTGGCAAGGGCACCCAGGCCCGCCTGCTCGAGGACAAGTTCGGGCTGGTCCAGCTCTCCACCGGCGATCTGTTGCGCGCCGCGGTTGCCGCCGGCACCGCGGCCGGCAAGCAGGCCAAGGCGGTGATGGAAGCGGGCGAGCTGGTCTCGGACGAGATCGTCATCGCCATCTTGCGCGACCGCCTGGCCGAGCCGGACGTCGCCAAGGGGGTGATCCTCGACGGCTTCCCGCGCACCACGGTGCAGGCCGAGGCGCTGGACACGCTGCTGGCCGAGACCGGCCAGCAGATCAACGCCGCGATCAGCCTCGAGGTGGACGACGCCGCCATGGTCGCGCGCATCTCGGGCCGCTATACCTGCGGCGGCTGCGGCGAGGGCTATCACGACCAGTTCAAGACCCCCAAGGTGGCCGGCGTCTGCGACAAATGCGGCGGCACCGAGATGCAGCGCCGCGCCGATGACACCGCCGAAACCGTGGCCAGCCGGCTCGAGGCCTACCACGCCCAGACCGCGCCGCTGATCGCCTATTACGAGCGCAAGGGCGTGCTGAAACGGGTTGACGCCATGCTGGCGATCGACGCGGTGGCGGCCCAGATGCAGGACACCACCGCAGCCGCGCTGGGCTGAGCGTCACACGGGCCCTCAGGGGCCCGGCGTTTTGCTGCGGCCGGCGCGCCGGGTGGCGGAAAACCGCATGCCCGGCGCACTCAGCCGCTCTTCGGGACCGATCCAGGCATAGGCCAGCAGGCAGGGGTCATATTCCCCGGTGGTGATCCGATGCTCCTGTCCCGATCGGTTCAGGATCATCGACCCCGGCGCAAACACCGCGGTCTCGTTCTCGGACCAGGCGCCCGAGACCGAGACATAGCTTTCCTCGATGTCGGAATGGCTGTGCTGGGGATAGGTCGTCTTTGGCGCGAACAGCACGAAACCCAGGATCAGCCCCTCGGCCATGACCGGGCCGCGCGGGCCCATCACCTCGCAATAGGCGTATTTCTTTTCCAGTGCCTTGGGCACCCGCTCATAGCCATATTCCCAGGTCAGCCCGGCCTGCACCCGCCGCAGCGCGCGGCACATGCCGTTCAGGTCATTGACCTCGCCCAGGTCCAGCGCCCGGTGCAGATGCTCGACCACCGGCTTGGTCAGCGGTTCGCGCATCTCCAGCACCGGGTTGCGGTCGGTGATCGCCGCCAGCCGGTCGCGCACCCGCTTGCGATGGCTGCGGATCGCCCGGCTGCCCCCGGCCGACCCATAGCGGTACAGCATGTCGAATTCCCTAAGGAGATATTGCCAGCCGGGCGAATCTGAGAGCGTTCGTGTCATGGCGCCAGTTTCCCTTGTGCCCGTGGGAATTAGAACCGATTTCCGCGCCGGCGCGTCGCAACGTGGCGTCCGGCATGGACTTTCCCGCCCGCCCGTGCCACCCCGGCCTCCGCAACAGGGACGACGCGGATGCCTGAGACCACATTCACCCCCGGACCCGAGACCCAGGCGGCCTATCGCGAGGCCCTGGGCAGCTTCGGCACTGGCGTGACGGTCGTCACCACGATGACGCCGGACGGTCCCACCGCGATGACGGCCAATTCCTTCGCCTCGGTCTCGCTCGATCCGCCGCTGGTGCTGTGGTGCCCGGCGCGTGCCTCGCGCCGGCATGACCTGTTCACCGGGGCCGAACAGTTCATCATCCACGTGATGGCGCAGGACCAGGAACCGATCGCCGCGCATTTTGCCAGCCGGGGGAGCGATTTCTCGACCATTGCCTGGCACCCGGCCCAGGGTCAGCCCCGGCTGGACCTGTGCCTGACCGCCTTCCTGTGCCGGCGCAGCGCCGTGCATCCCGGCGGCGATCATTCCATCGTTGTCGGCGAGGTGCAGCAGGTCTGGCACCGCGACGGGCTGGGCCTGATCTTCAAGCGCGGCCGTTACGGAGATTTTACCGGTCGCGGCTAGCCGCCAGCGCTGCCGGACGCCGATCCGCGACCTCCGGGCCTTGGCCGGCGAGCGCGCTCAGGCCACGCCCTGCGCCACCAGTGCCCGCGCCACCTTTCTGAACGCCGCGGCCTGCGGGCTGTCGGGCTGCGCCGTCACCACCGGGGTGCCGCCATCCGAGGCCAGCCGGATCTCCAGGTGCAGCGGAATCTCGGCCAGCAGCGGCACACCCAGCTTTGCCGCCTCGGCCGACACCCCGCCATGGCCGAAGACATGTTCCTCGTGGCCGCAATTGGAACAGATATGCGTCGACATGTTCTCGATCATGCCCAGGATCGGCGTCTTCATCTGCCGGAACATGTCGATCCCCTTGCGCGCGTCCAGCAGCGCCACGTCCTGCGGGGTCGACACGATCACCGCGCCGTCGATCGCGAATTTCTGCGTCAGCGTCAGCTGCACGTCGCCGGTGCCGGGCGGCAGGTCGACGATTAGGATGTCCAACTCGCCCCAGTCGACCTGCAGCATCATCTGTTGCAGCGCGCTCATCAGCATCGGGCCGCGCCAGACCACGGCTTGGCCTTCCTCGGTCATGAAGCCCATCGACATCACCGTGACGCCATGCGCCTGCAGAGGCAGGATGGTCTTGCCATCGGGCGAGGCCGGGCGCCCCTTGGCGCCCAGCATCCGCGGCTGTGACGGGCCGTAGACATCGGCATCCAGCAACCCGACGCGGCGGCCTTCGGCGGCCAGCGCCACCGCCAGATTGGCGGCGATGGTGGATTTGCCGACGCCGCCCTTGCCCGAGGCCACGGCGATGATATGGCCGATGCCGGGCACTTTCTGCGGCCCCTGCGGCGCCGGGCGTTTCGCCTTCAGCTCGGGGGGCTTCTTGTCGCTATGGGCGGTCAGCATCGCCGAGACGGTACCGACCCCCTCCAGCGCGCGCACCTTCGCCTCGGCCGCGGCCCGCACCGGTTCCATCGCCTCGGCCTTGGCCGGGTCGATCTCCAGCACGAAGCGGACGGTGTTGCCCTCCACATTCAGCCCGCGCACCAGCCCGGCGCTGACGATATCGGTGCCGCTGGCGGGGTCGACGACCTGTTTCAGCGCCGCAAGCACGGTATCGCGATCAGCCATGGTCAAACTCCTTGTTGTGCGGCGCGCTGTTCATGCGCCGGTCTTGTCCCGTGTTCTGCCTGAGAGTGCCCGGGGTTGCCAGCCCCCTCGCGCCGGTGTGAGCCGGGGCCGGGGCAAGGGCGGCGCCAAAGGCGGATCGGCGGAGTCTGGCGCAGCGCAGGGGCGGCGCCGGAACCTTCTGAATTTCCCTGCGTTATCCGACCCGAAGCACCCGGGATGCCGGCGCGATACACGAAGCGCGTGCAGGCGATCCCGGACCAAACCAGAGGTCGAAGAAAAGGAGCATGTTATGTTGACCCGTCCCATTCTTTCCGCCATCGCCCTGTCCGCGGCCACCCTGACCGGCGGCGCCGCCCTGGCCGACACCGGCCGCGTCGAGCTGGGCAATCTGAGCTGCGACGTGGGTGCCGGCAGCGGCTATGTCTTTGGCTCGTCCAAGTCGCTGACCTGTACCTTCAACCCGGTGCAGGAGGGGCTGCAGGAAGAGACCTATGTGGGCACGATCAACCGCTATGGCATCGATATCGGTGCGACCGAGGAGGGCCAGATGAGCTGGGTGGTGCTGGCACCCACCGAGGATGGCTATGAGGCTGGGGCGCTGGCCGGTGAATATGGTGGCGTCGGGGCCGAAGCCACCGTTGGCGTCGGGGCCGGGGCCAACCTGATGGTCGGCGGTTCGGACGATACCATTGCGCTGCAGCCGCTCAGCGTTTCGACCCAGGACGGCGTGAACTTTGCCGCCGGGATCGCCGAGATCAGCCTGGAAAAAGCCGGCTGAAGTTTGGGAATTTAACCAGTGAGGGCGCGCCTTTGAGCGCGCCCTTTGATGTTTTGAGTGAAGGAGGATGGGGGTCAATCCCATCCTCTTTTAACCTCTCAGAGGGCGACCATCCGACCGTCCGGGAAGGCCTTGGGATGTATGCCTCCCCGGCGAGGCGAGCTCCCCGCTGTCGCGGGGATGACAGGTTTGCGCGGCGAGGCCAGGCGGCCTGGCCCAAACCGCCGGCCTACTTGCGGTTGGCGATCAGGTCGTCGACCACCGAGGGATCGGCCAGGGTCGAGGTGTCGCCCAGCGCGCCGAAATCATTCTCGGCGATCTTGCGCAGGATGCGGCGCATGATCTTGCCCGAACGGGTCTTGGGCAGGCCCGGCGCCCACTGGATCACGTCGGGCGAGGCAATCGGGCCGATTTCCGAGCGGACCCAGTTGCGCAGTTCCTTGCGCAGCTCTTCCGAAGGTGTTTCGCCGTGCATCAGGGTGACATAGCAATAGATGCCTTGGCCCTTGATGTCATGGGGATAGCCAACCACCGCCGCCTCGGCGACCTTGGCATGGGCCACCAGCGCCGATTCCACCTCGGCGGTGCCCATGCGGTGGCCCGAGACGTTGATCACGTCATCGACGCGGCCGGTGATCCAGTAATCGCCATCCTCGTCGCGGCGGCAGCCGTCGCCCGAGAAATAGTAACCCTTGTAGTCCGAGAAATAGGTCTTTTCGAACCTGTCATGATCGCCCCAGACGGTGCGCATCTGGCCGGGCCAGCTGTCGGCGATGGCCAGCACGCCCTCGACGCCGTTGCCTTCGATGATCTGTCCGCTGGTCGGATCCAGCACCACCGGCTTGACCCCGAAAAACGGTTTCTGCGCCGCACCGGGTTTCAGCGCATGGGCGCCGGGCAGGGGGGTCATCATGTGGCCGCCGGTTTCGGTCTGCCACCAGGTGTCGACGATGGGACAGCGCGAGTCGCCCACCACCTTGTAATACCAATTCCAGGCCTCGGGGTTGATCGGTTCGCCCACGGTGCCAAGGATGCGCAGCGATTTGCGGCTGGTCTGGGTGACGAACTCGTCGCCCTGGCCCATCAGGGCGCGCAGGGCGGTGGGGGCGGTGTAGAACTGGTTCACACCATGCTTGTCGATCACCTGCCAGAACCGCGAGGCATCGGGATAGGTCGGCACCCCTTCGAACATCAGCGTGGTGGCGCCATTGGCCAGCGGGCCGTAGAGGATATAGGTATGGCCGGTGACCCAACCGACATCGGCGCCGCACCAATAGACGTCACCTTCGTGGTAGTCGAAGGTGGTCTGATGGGTCAGCGCGGCATAGACCAGATAGCCGCCGGTGGTGTGCACCACGCCCTTGGGCTGGCCAGTGGAGCCGGAAGTGTAGAGGATGAACAGCGGATCCTCGGCATTCATCTCTTCCGGCGGGCAGTCGGACGATACCTTGTCGGCCTCTTCGTGATACCAGAAATCCAACCCGTCGCGCCAGGCGATCTGGTCGCCGGTGCGGCGCACCACCAGGCATTTCACGTCGTTCAGGTCGTGCCGCAGCGCCTGGTTCACATTGTCCTTCAGCTTGGTCGCGCGGCCACCGCGCGGCGCGGTATCGGCGGTGATGACGACACGCGCGTCACAGCCGGTGACCCGCGCGCCCAGCGCATCGGGTGAAAAGCCGGCAAACACCACCGAATGAATCGCGCCGATCCGGGCACAGGCCAGCATGGCATAGGCGGCTTCGGGGATCATCGGCAGGTAAATCACCACCCGGTCGCCCTTTTTCACCCCCATCGCCTTCAGCACATTGGCCATCTTGCCAACCTGGCCGTGCAGCTCCTTATAGGTGATGTGGCGGGCCGCGTCCTTGGGATCGTCGGGTTCCCAGATGATCGCGGTCTGGTCGCCGCGGGTGGCCAGGTGCCGGTCGACGCAATTGGCGGCGACGTTCAGCGTGCCGTCCTCGAACCACTTGATATGCACGTTGCCGAGGTCGAAATTGACGTCCTTGACCTTGGTGAAGGGCTTGATCCAGTCGACCCGCTGCGCCTGTTCGCTCCAGAAACCATCGGGATCGTTGATCGAGGCGGCATACATCTTGTCATAGGTCGCTGCATCGACATGGGCATGTTTGCGGGTCGCTTCGGATGGGGCATAGGTGGCGGTGGCGAGCGCGGTTTCGGTCATCTGAGGCTCCTCCCTCTGACTTGTATTTTGCATTTCGCGGGGATGGGGCCGGGCGGACCGGTCCGAGCATCTCCTCCTGCGCGGGATCATAGCCCGATGTGAAAATAAGGGAATAAGCGGCGGTATTGAAACGATTTGTCTGTAAATTTTTTTGTGAAGTTGCGAAGACTTGTAAATTCTCTCCGGACAAGCCCCGAAATTCCGTTTGAGACAAAGGCGTTTTTTGTCAACGGCAGCCGCCGGTCGGGGCAATGCGGTTGTCACGGCGGCGGCGAAACATGCGTAAATCCTGCCTGCCGCCTGTGACATATTGTTTCGCCCCGGCGCAACGCACCGAGTCGCCGGCGGCCGGCCAAGGGGTTGGCAGGTCGGTCCACCCGCGCTAGCCTGATCCGCAAGCGGCCGGAAAAAGCGAGAGAGACCGGCCGCATCACGGGAGGATCATATGAACAAGCGACTGACCGGCGCCTGCGCCGCTGTGATTTGCATGAGCTTTGGCGCCGAAGCCGTGGCCCTGGAGTGGAATGTCTCGGTCTGGGGCAAGCGCCGCGCCTTTACCGAACATATCGAGAAGCTGGCCGAGATGGTGTCGGAAAAGACCAATGGCGAATTCACCATGAATATCAGCTATGGCGGGCTGTCGAAGAATACCGAGAACCTCGACGGCATTTCCATCGGCGCCTTCGAGATGGCGCAGATCTGCGCCGGCTATCACGAGGACAAGAACCCCACCCTGACCGCGGCGGAACTGCCCTTCCTGGGGGTCAACACCCTGCCCGAAGAGGTGGCGGTCAGCACCGCGCTGTACCAGCATCCGGCGGTGCAGAAGGATCTGGCGCGCTGGAACGCGATGCTGCTGATGCCTTCGCCGATGCCGCAATATAATATCGTTGGCACCGGTGAGCCGCGCGGCAGCGTCGACCAGTTCGAAGGCATGCGGGTGCGCGCCACCGGCGGCCTGGGCGAGGCGTTCAAGGCGGTTGGCGCGGTACCGACCAGCGTGACCGCGTCCGAGGCCTATAACGCGATGGAATCCGGGGTGGTCGACACGGTCGCCTTTGCCCAGCACGCGCATCTGAGCTTTCGCACCATCGACCAGGCAACCTGGTGGACCGCGAACCTGAACCCCGGCACGGTGAATTGCCCGGTGGTGGTGAATACCGATGCCTACGAGGCGCTGAGCCCCGAATTCAAGGAGGCGCTGCACAGCTCGATCGAGCCGGCAATCGATCACTATATCGAGAATTACAACAAGCTGTTGGACCGTTGGGAAGAGGTGCTGGCCGAGAAGAACGTGCAGAAGGTCACCATCTCGGAAGACGACCTGGCCAAGTTCCGCGGCGCCACCGCGGGCATCCAGGATGAATGGCTGGCCAAGATGGACGGGCAGGGCATTCCGGGGCAGGAACTGCTGGACACCATCCAGACCGCGCTGGACGAGGCGCGCGCCTCGAACTGAGCCTAACCGCCCCGGCGATATCCCGCCGGGGCGCATCGGGGCCGGGCAGGCGCTGGCGACGCATCATATCTGAAGGAGAGTAGCAACTGTGTTTCAAACAATGGCGTCTCGGTAGGCCGTTCCAGTTTTGATCATTGCGTTGAGAACGGTCAGT
>NZ_PGTB01000097.1 GCF_002786325.1 Pseudooceanicola lipolyticus
AGCTGCGCAGCCTGCGCGCGGTGGGGGCGGCGCCGGGCACCCGGCTGGCCTGCCGCATCCGACCGACTGGGCCGCTGACCGTGTTCCGCGTGTTCCGCCCCGATGGCAAGCGCAGCCGCGCCCATGCCAGCCAGGGCAAGGAACAGCGGCTGGCGATCCTGTTCCTGGACATCCGCGGCTTTACCGCGCGCACCACCGGGCAATTGCCCTATGACGTGGTGTTCCTGCTGAACCGGTTTTTCGACGCCATCGTGCCGGCAATCAGCGGCACCGGCGGCAGCGTCGACAAATACCTGGGCGACGGGCTGCTGGCGGTGTTCGAAACCGGCAACGAAACCGCCTCGGCCCGCGCCGCGCTGCGGGCGGTGGCGCAGATCGGCGCGGCGCTCGAGCGGTTCAACCGGATGCTGACCGAGGAAGGCGCGCCGCGGTTGCGCATCGGCGTCGGGGTGCATCTGGGCGAGCTGGTGCTGGGCGAAATCGGCGCCGCGGGCCACGCACCGCGCACCATCATCGGCGAGACGGTGAATGCCGCCAGCCGGCTGGAAGCGATGACCAAGGAGGTCGGGGTCGAGGTGCTGATCTCGGACGCGGTGCTGGAGGCAGCGGGAATCGAGACCGCGCCGCTGGACCTGGTCACACTGGATCTGCGCGGGGTGCGGGCGCAGGTGCGGGCGCTGGCGCTGCGTCGGGCCACCGGAATCGACGCGCTGTTGGCGGTGCCGGCCTAGTCGAAATCGGGCCAGAGCGCGCCCAAAACGGGGCGTGACTGCGCCGGCAAGGCGGTTTTCCGCGACAGGTCGCGGCAAAATCACGCTTTGGCCCGAAAAAACACTTCTGCACCTAGACTTTCTGCGCCGGCTGGGTCTATGCGCAGCGCGACCGGGAGCGACCGGCCGCCGTCCGACGTTTGAAAACCGAAAGTGTTCACATGACCATGCTTAGTAACCTGGCTCCGATCCCCGAGCTCTACGTGTCCTTCGAGTCCGCGCAAAAGCTGAAAGTCGAAGCCGCAGATCTCAAAAGCCACGATCTGTTGCCGCGCCAGATCTGCGACCTCGAGCTTTTGATGAATGGCGGCTTCAACCCGCTGAAAGGGTTCCTGAGCGAAGACGATTACAATGGCGTCGTCGAGAATATGCGCCTGGCCGACGGCTCGCTGTGGCCGATCCCGATCACCCTGGATGTATCGGAGAGCTTTGCCGAAGGTATCGAGATCGGCGAGGACATCGCGCTGCGCGACCAGGAAGGCGTGATCCTGGCCACGATGACGGTGACCGACCGCTGGACCCCGGACAAGTCGAAAGAGGCCGAGATGGTTTTCGGCGCCGATGACAGCGCCCACCCGGCGGTCAACTACCTGCATAACACCGCAGGCAAAGTCTATCTGGGCGGCCCGGTGACCGGCATCCAGCAGCCGATGCACTATGATTTCCGCGCCCGCCGCGACACCCCGAACGAGCTGCGCGCCTATTTCCGCAAGCTGGGCTGGCGCCGCGTGGTGGCGTTCCAAACCCGCAACCCGCTGCACCGGGCGCATCAGGAACTGACCTTCCGCGCCGCGCGCGAGGCCCAGGCCAACCTGCTGATCCACCCGGTGGTTGGCATGACCAAGCCCGGCGATGTCGATCATTTCACCCGCGTGCGCTGCTATGAGGCGGTGCTGGACAAATACCCGGCCGCCACCACCACCATGTCGCTGCTGAACCTGGCGATGCGCATGGCCGGCCCGCGCGAGGCGGTCTGGCATGGGCTGATCCGCAAGAACCACGGCTGCACCCATTTCATCGTCGGCCGCGACCATGCCGGCCCCGGCAAGAACAGCCAGGGCGAGGATTTCTATGGCCCCTATGACGCCCAGGAGCTGTTCCGCAAGCACCAGGACGAGATCGGTCTGGAAATGGTCGATTTCAAGCACATGGTCTTTGTGCAGGAACGCGCCCAGTACGAACCCGCCGACGAGGTCGAGGAAGGCGCAACCGTGCTGAACATTTCGGGCACCGAACTGCGCCGCCGTCTGGCCGAGGGGCTGGAGATCCCCGAGTGGTTCTCGTTCCCCGAAGTGGTGAAAGAGCTGCGCCGCACCAAGCCGCCGCGCTCCAAGCAGGGCTTTACCGTGTTCTTCACCGGCTTCTCCGGCTCCGGCAAGTCGACCATCGCCAACGCGCTGATGGTCAAGCTGATGGAAATGGGCGGCCGCCCGGTGACGCTGCTGGATGGCGATATCGTGCGGAAGAACCTGTCTTCTGAACTGGGCTTTTCGAAAGAACATCGCGACCTGAACATCCGCCGCATCGGCTATGTCGCCTCGGAGATCACCAAGAATGGCGGCATCGCCATCTGTGCTCCGATCGCGCCCTATGCCACCACCCGCCGCGCGGTGCGCGAAGAGATCGAATCCTTCGGGGCGTTTATCGAGATCCATGTCGCCACCTCGATCGAGGAGTGCGAACGGCGCGACCGCAAAGGCCTGTACAAGCTGGCCCGCGAAGGCAAGATCAAGGAATTCACCGGCATCTCCGACCCCTATGACGTGCCGGAAAACCCGGAACTGCGGGTCGAGACCGAAGGCACCGACGTGGACAATTGCGCCCACCAGGTGCTGCTCAAGCTGGAACAGATGGGCCTGATCGGCCTGCACTGACCGGCAGCAGAAAATGTTGGAAAGCGGCCCGGAGCGCAGGCTCCGGGCCGTTTTGCTTTTGGCTTGCTTACTCGTGTGGGAGTTTCAGGCTCAGGCCGCCAGCCCGCGCGCGATGACCAGACGCTGTACGTCGCTGGTGCCTTCGTAGATCTGGCAGACCCGCACGTCGCGATAGATGCGTTCCACCGGGAAATCGCGGGTATAGCCATAGCCGCCGAAGGTCTGGATCGCGTCGGAACAGACCCGTTCGGCCATTTCCGAGGCAAACAGCTTGGCCATCGAGGCCGCCTGCAGCGCCGGGGCACCGGCATCGCGAAGGGCGGCAGCGTGCAGCACCAGCTGGCGGGCGGCTTCGACACGCGTCGCCATATCGGCCAGCCGGAACGCCACCGCCTGGTGGTCAATAATCTTGCGGCCCATGCTCTCGCGCTCCTTGGCATAGGCGATAGCGGCCTCCATCGCCGCACGGGCCATGCCGACCGATTGCGAGGCGATGCCGATGCGGCCGCCTTCCAGGTTGGCCAGCGCGATGCGATAGCCCTGCCCCTCGTCGCCCAGCAGGTTCTCTGCCGGGATCTCGCAGCCTTCCAGGGCGATCTGCGCGGTGTCCGACAGGGTCTGGCCCAACTTGTCCTCGATCGAGGCCACGCGATAGCCCGGCGTCTTGGTCGGCACGATAAAGGCGGAAATGCCCTTCTTGCCGGCCTCGGGATCGGTGACGGCGAAGACGATGGCGATATCGCCGTTCTGACCATTGGTGATGAACTGCTTGACCCCGTCCAGCACCCAGCCCGCATTGGTCCGCCGCGCGCGGGTCTTCAGCGCCGAGGCATCCGATCCGGCCTGTGGTTCGGTCAGGCAGAAGGCACCGAGGCTTTCCCCCCGCGCCATCGGGCGCAGGAATTGCTGTTTCTGCTCCTCGGTGCCGAATTTCAGGATCGGCGCGCAGCCCACCGAGTTGTGCACCGACATGATGGTCGAAACCGCGCCGTTGCCCGCCGCGATCTCCTCCAGCGCCAGCGCGTAAGAGACATGGTCGACCGCAGCGCCATCATAGGCCTCGGGCACCAGCATTCCCAACATGCCCAGCGCGCCCAGCTCCTGGATCTCCGCCTTGGGGAACTGCTTGGTCTTGTCCCATTCGGCGGATTTCGGGGCCAGTTTCTCGGCCGCGAAGCGCCGGGCCATCTCCTGGATCATGACCTGGTCGTCGGTCGGAAGCATCGCCGCCTCCTCAGAGCAGTTCCACCGCCACGGCGGTGGCCTCGCCGCCGCCGATACAGAGCGCGGCAACGCCCTTTCTTGCGCCGCGTGCCTGCATCGCCGCGACCAGCGTCACCACGATGCGGGCGCCCGAACAGCCGATCGGGTGGCCCAGCGCGCAGGCGCCGCCGTTCACATTGACCTTCTCCGGGTCAAGGTTGAGGTCGCGGATCGCCGCCATGGCCACCACCGCGAAGGCCTCGTTGATCTCGTACAGGTCGACCTCGTCGCTGGTCCAGCCGACGCGCTCCAACACCTTGCGGATCGCCGGGATCGGCGCGGTGGTGAACAGCGCCGGCGCCTGGGCATGGCCGGCATGGGCGCGGATCACCGCCACCGGGTTCAGCCCCATGGTTTCGGCCAGATCCGCGCGGGTCAGCACCAGCGCCGCGGCGCCATCCGAGATCGACGAGGAATTCGCCGCCGTCACCGTGCCGCCCTCGCGGAAGGCCGGTTTCAGCGTCGGGATCTTCTCCGGCTTGGCACGGCCGGGCTGTTCGTCGGTCTCGACCGCGCCCACCGCCGCGATTTCGCCCTTGAACGCGCCCGAGGTGATCGCCGATTTGGCGCGGTCCAGCGATTGCAGCGCATATTCATCCTGCGCCGCGCGGGTGAACTGATAGGCCTCGGCGCAATCCTCGGCAAAGGTGCCCATGGCGCGGCCCTTGTCATAGGCGTCTTCCAGCCCGTCGAGGAACATGTGATCGACCACCCGGCCATGTCCGGCGCGATAGCCCGAACGCGCCTTCTCCAGCAGGTAGGGGGCGCCCGACATGCTTTCCATGCCGCCGGCCACGATCACATCGGCATAGCCCAGCGACAGCGTGTCATGCGCGTTCATCAGCGCCTGCATCCCCGAGCCGCAGACCTTGCCCACGGTCTGGCAGCGCACATCCAACGGCAGGTCCGCGCCCAGCGCCGCCTGCCGTGCCGGAGCCTGGCCCAGACCGGCGGGCAGCACGTTGCCCACGATCACCTGATCGACCTTGTCCTTGCCCACACCGGCGCGCTCCAGCGCCGCGCCGATGGCGGCTGCGCCCAGTTCGGGCGCGGGAACGCGCGACAGCGCCCCCATAAATCCCCCCATGGGGGTGCGGGCCATGCCCGCGATCACGATAGGCTGCATGTTCCGTCCTTTCCGTTCAGAACGCGGGTATCCGGCCCGCGATATCGACCGCCCGCAGTGACCTGCCCCTGCCTTCGCAGGAACGGGTCATTTCGGCGCCATTCGAATAGCGCCATCCAGGCGGATGGTTTCACCGTTCAGCATGATATTCTCGACAATCGCGCCAACCATATGGGCAAATTCCGTCGGGTCGCCCAGGCGCGGCGGAAACGGCACCTGCCGGCCGAGGCTGTCCTGCGCCTCTTGCGGCAGGCTGGCCATCAGCGGCGTCAGGAACAGCCCCGGCGCGATGGTCATCACGCGGATGCCATAGCGGGCCAGTTCCCGCGCGATCGGCAGCGTCATCCCGACGATGCCGCCCTTCGAGGCGGCATAGGCCGCCTGGCCGATCTGCCCGTCGAAGGCCGCAACCGAGGCGGTGTTGATCACCACACCGCGTTCTTCGCCCAGCGGATCGGCGGTATGCAGCGCGGCGGCGAATTTCGACAGCACGTTGAAGCTGCCGAACAGGTTCACGTTGACCACCGAGGTGAAATCCTTCAGCGGGATCGCATTGCCGTCGCGGTCGATCACCTTTTTCGGCGGCCCGATACCGGCGCAGTTCACCAGGATGCGGGCCTTGCCGTGCAGCCCCTCGGCCTCGGCAATCGCGGCCTCGACCTCGCTTTCATCGGTGACGTTGACCTTGATGAAACTGCCGCCAACCGCCTTGGCCTTGGCCTCGCCCAGCTCGGCATTCAGGTCGAAAATGGCAACCTTTGCTCCGGCCTTGGCCAACAGGTCCACCGTGGCGCCCCCCAGCCCCGAGGCACCGCCGGTGACAATGGCCGCTTGTCCGTCAATCTTCATGTTCGTCTTCCCTTGCCAAATCCCCAAGCCGGGGGAGCGCCGGGCCGGTCAATCGACCCCGCCGGCAGACCGCATCGGTCACCGCCGGGCGCCATTCATCCGAGAGATGGCCGGCCTGGATGCAGGTTCTGCGATCCACCTCCACCGGTCCCTTGTGATCCGCTTTCCGTATGTCCCCCTCAACGGCATCGCATCCCTCCCGGTACGTGCCTGATCACCGCAGATCCTACCCATGAGATTGCAGTTTTTCAAGCGGTGTATTATTTTATTGCTTTGCCCCTTGCGCAGTTTGGCAGAGTGGAACCCGAAGATGGCCGGACCGGACCAGGACCAGCTCAGGAAAGGTGAACGGACGCGGCGGCGTTTGAAGAAGACCGCACTGCGCCTGTTTGCACAGCGGGGGCTGGAAAACGTATCGATCCGCGATATCCAGGCGGCCGCCGGTCAGAAGAACAACGGCTCGATCACCTATTACTTTGCCTCGCGCGACGCGCTGATCCGCGAGATCGTCGCCGATGTGGCCGCGGTGCTGGACCAGGACAACAATCGCCGGCTCGACGCGCTCGAGGCCCGCGGCGGCCCGACCAGCGTGCGCGAGGTGGCGGAAATCCTGCTGCCGATCGTGCGGCGCGGCGAGAAAGACGAG
The DNA here is from genome assembly GCF_002786325.1 of Pseudooceanicola lipolyticus. Lineage (GTDB taxonomy): Bacteria > Pseudomonadota > Alphaproteobacteria > Rhodobacterales > Rhodobacteraceae > Pseudooceanicola_C > Pseudooceanicola_C lipolyticus. Next base: position 6,529 of record NZ_PGTB01000097.1, read on the forward strand.
CAGAACGACCTGGACCAGCTGCTGTTCTTCACATCGGTGATGATCTCCCGTCGTGACCTGTTGTTCGAGGCCACCGCCGATGCCGACCGCGCCACGCGCAGGTGTTTCCACCACATCCTGCGCTTGGCGCCGGAGATGCCGAAAGAGATCATCAATCAGCGGCTGCATCTGATGCTGCTGTTTGCGCTTTCGGCCGGGGCATCGATGGAATCGGGCAAGGACGGGCGGCGCAACCTGTCCTCGCTGTGGGACCGTGCCTCGGCCGAACACAACCTGGCCGACATCATGGCCGGCATGATCACCGCCCCGGTTTCCGCCAAAACCCTGGCGGCCGCCGGCGCCCCAGCGAGCGATCAGCCGGATCGCGGCGACTGACCGGCGGCCGGCCGCGGACCAGGCATCAGAACATGCCGGGTTGATGTCCTGTGAAATCGCCCCAGTTCAACCGGGGAAAGGACGTTCTGATGATCGCACCCGGAATATGCGCCGCATTGCTCCTGACGGTCTGGGCCGCCTCCCCCGCCCGCGCGCAGGATTTCAACGCCGCCGCGCCGAACGCGGCCGGCCAGACCCCCGCCTTCGCAAACCAGACCCGCGCGCCGGTGCTGTCCGACGGCGTGCAGTTGAACCGTGAGGTGATCGTCGACGGGCTGGAACACCCCTGGGGGATGGACCAGCTGCCCGACGGCAGCTGGCTGGTCACCGAGCGCCCCGGGCGGATGCGGCGGATTTCGCCCGAAGGCAGCATGTCGGACCCGATCGCGGGCCTGCCCCGGGTGGATGCCCGCGGCCAGGGCGGCTTGCTGGACGTGCTGGTCGGCGATGATTTCTCCCAGACCCGCCGGGTTTGGTGGAGCTATGCCGAACCGCGCGGCAATGGTGAAACCGGCACCGCCGTGGCCACCGGGCTGCTGTCGGAGGATGGTAGCACCCTCTCTGCGGTCGAGGTGATCTTTCAGCAGCAGCCGTCCTGGCCCTCGACCCTGCATTACGGCGCGCGCCTGGTCTTCGGCCCGCGTGGCGCGCTGTTTGTCACCACCGGCGAACGCTCGCGGCCCCGCCCCCGGCAACTGGCGCAGGATGTCTCGACCCATCTGGGCAAGGTGCTGCGCATTGACCCGAGGGGCGGCGCGGCCGACGGCAACCCCGAGATCGCCGGCGGCTTGCCCGAGATCTGGTCCTATGGCCACCGCAACATCCAGTCGGCCGCCTTGGGACCGCGCGGCGCGCTGTGGACCGTGGAACACGGGCCGCGCGGCGGTGACGAGCTGAACCGCCCGCAACCCGGCCTGAACTATGGCTGGCCCATCATCACCTATGGCGAGGGCTATAACGGCCGCCCCATCGGCGCCGGTCTCACCGCGCGCGACGGGATGGAACAGCCGATCTATTACTGGGATCCGGTGATCGCCCCCAGCGGCATGGCATTTTATTCCGGCGCCATGTTTCCCGGCTGGGAGGGCAGCATCCTGATCGGAGGACTGGCCGGCCAGGCGCTGGTCCGGCTCGAACTGGAGGGCACCCGCGTCCGCGGCGAGGCGCGCTATCTGCAAGGCGAAGGCCGGGTGCGCGATGTCGACATCGCCCGCGACGGCGCGGTGATGATCCTGACCGATGCCAGCAACGGGCAGCTGCTGCGCCTGACCCCGGCCCGCTAACGCAACGTCTTGGCTTGCCGTCTTCGGGGGAAATTGGTGCCCGGGGGCGGAATCGAACCACCGACACGAGGATTTTCAATCAGCCCGTTATTCTTTTAAAACAATCAGTTAAAAGGAAATCTCCCGTCAAACCCTTCACGGGAGATCAATGGCTTACAGGCAATGTGTCAAACTCCTTTCTGCTGGGAGATCGCTTGCGCCGCGCACTTCGCGAGTGTGCATCATGAGACATCAAGGTAGCAGACGAAGCCGCCAATATGCTGCTATTCCGAACGATGCGATGCGCGACCAAACGCTATCGATCGACGCGCGCGGGATGCTGGCCCTCCTGATGACCTACGCCGATGACTGGGTATTTCATCGTGATCACCTAATGACGATCGCAAAGGTCGGTCGCGATAGGTTTCAGAAGATCATGCGCGAGCTAATCGAGGCAGGATATGTCCGCCGGATCGCGACGCGAGGCCAGGGAGGCAAGGTCGCGGGTTCGACCTGGCTGATCAATGATGCTCCGGAAACCAACGCCCCGGTTAGCAGCAATGTTGCGCCAACGACCGACCAAGATAGGCAGACCGACCGACAACCTGAATTCCCGGCTCTCGGTTCCACCGACAGCCTGAAAAACCGACCGCCGGAAAAACCGACCGCCGGTTTTTCAGGTCCCTTAAGAAGACCAACAGATAAGAAAACCAAAAGGAAAGAAAAAACGCGCACGCGCGAACTCGACTTTGAGCGCTTCTGGCAGGCCCATCCGAGGCCGAGAAACCGAGAGCGCACGCACGAACTCTTCGAAGCTGAGAAAAACAAGGGCATCTCTGCTGAAAGGCTGATCCAAGCGGCCGATCGGTATCGCGCGAAGAACCGAACTCAGTCTCGGCAATACCTTGTCCATTCGGATATCTGGCTTGAGCAGCAGCGGTGGCGGGGAAGCGACACGCAAAGTGGGTCACTGTCCGAAAAGCCTTCAAACGCCAGCCCTGCCGAATTTTGGGCTGAGAAAGTGATTACAGGCGCCTATGTTCCACAATCTGCGATCAGCGCAGGATTGGCGCGCGAGATGATCGATCGAGGGCTTGTCACAGCCAGTGATCTGCGAAGGGCTGGGCTAGCCTAATGATTGGTTTAAGCGCCTCAGGGCTGCGCTGTGCCTTCGCCGCCCGATGGCTTATCAGCGGCACGGAGGGGGGTGGTCAAAAGTTCAGAAGTCACCAAGCCCGCAACCGGCGGACAATCGCACGCGCAGATTTTTTTCTCGGAGCGAGCGTTTTTTCAGGCGCACGATATTTCAGCCTACAGGACAGGCAACCGAAATCTATATTTAATTGTTTTATATCAGTGATTTACGAGATACTTGTTGGCACTCAGAAGCTCGATTTCGCCATCGCAGGGCGATTTTTCTCCTGGTGGCAGCTATTTCTGAGCCGGATCGCCAACTTCCGGTCATGCGCTCAAATCGAGACCTTTGCGTCTCGCCAACGGCCCGCCGTGGCATGTGCTGAAATGGCCCTCCACCGCGACGAAAACAACTTGATCAAGAATCAGCAAGCGTGCATCCTATTCGTGTCAGTTGATCGTGATAATTCCGCTCAACTGAACCTGCCGCGGGGAGCACGCACGACGCTGTTTCTTTCGGCAAGGCCCGGCTCAGCCGAACCTGTCCAGGTGTACGCACGACGCTGCTCCTGTCTGGTTTCGGACCAGAGGCCGAAGCGAAACGCATGTCTGGCGCTGCGTCGAAGATTCCCAAAGCTTTCTCTGGCGGTCTCCGCCTTCACACGCATCGCGGGTTTATCGCTCGCGAAATTCGAAAGGGACGTAGAATGTCTTTCATGAAACAAAGGGGCATCGTGGCCGTTCACGCCCAAGGCTCCCAAGAGCCGGTGGCCATCCTTCGGGAGCTTACCCAAGCTTTCGGCGACTTTCGGAACCGCAGCAACGCACAGGTTCAGGAACTTACGAACAATGTCGACGACATCAACCGCCGTGTCGCAGCGTTGAAGATCGGTGCAGGCGGCACAATGAGTGAACCTGAATCCGGGGCCCGTGAAGTTGGATCCGCCCTCAGAAGCTTCATTCGAAACGGCGATGAGGGGCCGATGGCCTCATTGATCCAGGCACCACAGGCTGGCATGAGCACCGACAGCGACCCGGATGGGGGCTACGCGGTCTATCCCGTCCTGGGCTCGAACATGAACCGTCGAGTTCATGAAATTTCGCCCATGCGCCAACTTGCGCGGATCGTCGCGGTATCCTCCGATACCTACGAAGAGCTGAACGATCTGGACGAAGTTGGGGCCGGATGGGTCAATGAACGCGAATCCCGGCCGGACACAACAACTCCAAAATTCGGCAAGCTCTCAGTGCCCGTTCACGAGGTCTATGCTATGCCGAAAGTGACTCAAAAACTGCTCGATGACGCGGTGCTTGATATCGCCAGTTGGGTCGTCGAGAAATGCGCTGAGCGTTTCGCCAGAAAAGAAGGGTCGGCGTTCATCAACGGCGATGGTGTTAGCTCGCCGCGTGGTCTTTTGACCTATAGCACAGCAGCTGAGGACGACGAGACCCGTGATTGGGGCGTCATCGAACATGTGCCTACTGGCGTCTCCGCAGGGTGGAAAACGCCGAGCTCCTCTGTCAGCCCCGCTGATTGCCTAATCGATGTCACCTACACTCTGAAGGCAATGTATCGGCAGAAGGCGTCCTGGTTGATGAATCGGAAGACGGCCAGTGTCGTTCGCAAGTTCAAGGATGCCGATGGCGCATTTATCTGGTCAACAAGCCTCGTGGAGGGACAACCTGACCGCCTGTTGGGCTTCCCGGTCGTCTTGGACGAGGAAATGCCGGATATCGATGCCGGCAGCTTGTCCATCGCCTTTGGCGACTTTCATGCCGCTTACGTGATCGTCGATCGACACGGCCTGCGCCTGCTGCGCGATCCCTTCACCGACAAGCCGAACGTGCGTTTTTATACCTACAAAAGAGTTGGCGGCGGCCTCGCGAACTCCGAGGCGGTGAAACTGGTCCGGTTTAGCAGCTCGTAGCGAAATGTTGGCGGCGGCATAGCTCATGATCGCCGTCAATTGGGTTGGCCGCACCCCTGGCTTCTCTTTGCCGTAAGCGACCCCGTCACTCGTGAGTGGGCAAACCGCGAGCATGTGCGGCAGGGTGAGCGCCCTGCGTGGCGCAAGGAGAGCCGGGGGCGTCGTCCCGGCTCTCCGATACTTCAATGATTGCGGGCGCGTACCGGCGTCAAACCCTATTTTCGCCGCCGCACGTCGGGCGCCTATAGTTTTTTGAAAGCAAAGTGTTGGATTGCAACACCAACGCTTCAAGAGTGCGCACTCTGCCATCGAGCTGCGCGTTGAGAAAATTTCAATCGATTTGCGTTGATAATCGTTGCTTCACACTCCACTTCATATGATATACTCCGCTCAAAAAGGGGCGAATAACATGGCTGATCGTTGCGACGACCCTCTCTTCGGGGAGGTTCCTGAACGCGTGCCCTTGAGCAACGCGCCGCTGGTGCGTGTGCTCGGGCAAGTGAAGTTCCCAAGAATCGCCAAAATTTCTGAAGAAACCTACATTGCAGATTTTCAAGAGGCGATCCGGGGCGAATACCCGCACTTTCAACACGATATGATCCAAGGCTTGGATATTGTTCTAGTAGGAAATGAACTGAAGCCACGCCAGCTCACAACATTTGTTTGGCGGTTCTTTGATGCGAGTCGAGCGCTGCGTGTCTCCTTGGGGCCGGATGCGATCACTTTGGAAACTGGCAAGTATGAGTCCAGGAACGACTTCTTGGCTCGATTCGAATTCATCTTAGAAAAGCTCTTTGAGACTATCCGCCCATCACTGGTGGAAAGAGTAGGGTTCAGATATGTTGACCGACTGCAAGCCTCGGATGACCTCGAGACGCTGCCCGAGCTGGTCCACCCAGAGCTCCTGAATGTGCTGCAATCTGGGCTCGTTCAACACATCGATATTTCGATGACTGAGATCACAGGCACGACCAAAGAAGGGAAGATTATTGCTAGGTATGGCCTGGCGCCACCTCAGTACAGCCACGATCCAGAGATGGCCCCGCCTGTTTCCGAGAAAAGCTGGGTTCTCGATGTCGATTCGTACAGTACAAATTGCGCTGGCCAAAGCTTCGACACCCAAATGCTGTGCTCCGAACTCGACAATGTTGCAGCGCGCGCATATGCTTTCTTTCGTTGGAGTGTGACCGAAAAATTCTTGGAACGTTTTGGAGCCAAGTAACATGTTTATTGAACGACTTCCTGCAGGGGCAGTCGCTGCTGCGATTCTTATTGCTCCGGGCTTTCATGGGTCAAGTCGGCTGGACATAGCGGACGAAACCACCTCAGCAGTATCAGCACCTTTCACGCGTGCACCGAGCATCAAAATGCTCGGCGGGGATATTCAAGCATTCGCACTTCGACAGGAATATCTGGACGGCAGCACCGCTCAAAGCACCCGAGTATCTGTTCATTTACTGCACGACGATCAAACTCCGGCTGCAATGGTTCATGAAATCCGCCGTATTTCAGGGCTGACGTGGGCCCAGATCGCCGCAGTTTTTGGCGTGTCCGCACGAGCCCCGTATCATTGGGCGTCCGGAAATGCGGTTTCGGCCGAACACCACGAACGCCTGGGTCAAGTGGTAACCACCCTTAGATACATCGACAGAGGATCGGCGGAACAGAACTGCAATTTGCTATTGGACAGCGCGCGCATAGGGCAAACCTATCTGGACCTGTTGCGTGGCGGAGACTACGAACTTGTTCGAGAACTCGCTGGACGAGGCAAGGGCCGCCCATCTTTTGGGTCCGGACTGACGGAAGACGCAAAGAAATTCAATGCGCCGAGTCACTGGGGGAAAGACATCGAGTTGGCGAGCGGATCGGATGAAACAGAAATCTTGCCGCTCAATCCGCCGAAGGTGAGGCGAGCGAAAGCGCGCCGTAAGAAGGCATAGAGGAAGTGCCCGTTGCCAAAAGAGACATCGGAGAGCGAAGAAGAAATTCTGGTTCGCCTTGCTGAATGGCAGCAAGGCGATTTCTCTCTTGATTGTGGTGACTTCCTATTTCGCGATCTTTCGGCACCACTAGATGATGGTGAAGACGATGGGGGGGCGGTGTTTGATTCCGAAGTGGTTGGTTTCGCGGTAATATCCCAAACTTGCGAGGTAGTACGTGAACCAGATCGCGTTCCGAATGTATCTGTTTGCCCATTGGTTGCCGTCGATGCGAAGCGCATCAAAGAAATCGAGCGCGGCCAAGCGCCTCGATATGGATTTCTATCGGGGTCACCTGATGGAGTAGTTGTAGATTTCACTCGTACGATGAGCGTATCCAAGAAGCTTCTCGCCACTTGGAACAAGCGACGAGGTTGTCAGAACGAGAGACAGCAGCTCGAGTTTGCTCGAGCGCTCGAAATCTATTTTGGCAGGTTTGCCTTCCCACAAGAATTTGTCGATTCAGTTACTTCGCTGCGTAAAGCTATCCTTTTGAAATACTCGAAAGGCGAATCTGAGCTGGGGAAAGCCGTTCGCTCGATACGCGAGCTGCGTGTTGTTCCACACGCAAGTTGGTCAGATACGACATCTGTACCCATCAAGTTCATCGCGGTGCTAGAAGATGTCGACGCGCGCGAGTTAGCTGATCGCGATGAGATTCAGAAGCTGCTTTGGCCTAAGATCAATGCGATCGAATGGCACAGCCCGTTTTCGCTTCATGAAGACGGGCTTCACCTTGCCACCTTGGCTGATCTGACCGCAGCAGAGTACCTAAATTCGTACCCTCTGGATGTCAATTCTCTGTCTTTTGCCCGGCGGTACAACGCTTAGCCGACTTCGAAGTGCACTCCGGTCACGAATTTCGAGTGTGCGACACCCCTATATAGGAGGTGCTACTTGGCTCAAATTGTTTCGAGCATTCCAATCGCACCACCTTGACCCAGAGGAGTCGCCGGCGCAGAATGTCCGTGGGCTTAAGAACCCGGACTGTGATAGCCGCAACACCTGACCAAGGTTTTCCGCGTTGGCGCGCGGAGCGGCGAAATTGCGACGGCGCTTGGCGGTGCCGCGCTCCGATAGCTTATGTCGGGGTGACGGCGGAACACAAGACGCGCAAGCGGAATACGTCGTGCCTGTCTCACAGCAGGTTCTTAACACCCCGGCGCCAGCCCGCCGCTGGCACGGCCTTAAGAAGTCGAACTGTGAGACTAACCATGAACAACCCAATGACCCGCCGGGCCGCCCTCTGCGCTGCTCCGGCCATCCTGACGCCTATCGCAACACTCGTAAGCGCCGCAACGGAACCCGACGACCCGGTGCTCCCCCACTATCGCGCCTGGCTCGCTGCGCGCGCCGATTGGTTGCGAGCTGCTGAGTTGCCCGGGAACGGAAATCTAGAACATCCAGACAGCCGCGAGGCAGAACTTCGGGAACAACAAGCACTCGAACTCATGATTGAGACACCTCCAACATCTTTGGCCGGTATCGCAGCATTGGTTTTTATCTTCTGGGACTGGGAGGGCCCGAGTTCACTTAATGCCGCCCGGTTCGAAGAAGAGTGTCAGCTTCTACCCAACAAACTCCTGCTCGCTATATGGAAAGCCACGTCAGGCCAGAACGGAGCGCCAGAAAGATTGACAGGAGGTGCAGCATGAGTTCGGCCACTTCCACGCCGGTTCTGCGTTCGGCCGACAATCATTTACGGCAGGCTAGAGTCGAGCTTCAACGAGCACGTATCATTCTTAAGTTGGTTTACTTGGCAGGGCGCGGGGCAGCTTGTGGCCCTGATAGCCATACTTTTACCTCCATCGCTGACGAGCTCCTGCTTTACTTGTCCCGCGTAGAGGTGATTTTGCAGGATCTGGATGCTGCCATCCAATTGGAGGGCAGCGAATGAAACGGCGAACATTTCTGGCAGGCTCCGCCGTCTCGGTACTGCCAGGTGCGGCGGCAAAAGCGAGCGAACGATCCCGCATACTCCAGCCCTTCCATCAGCATCAGCATCTCCTCAAGGCCGCCGATTGCGCTGGACGTTTGGGAATGACCGATATCGAACTGGACGCCCGTTTCTTTGATCCAGCCGACGAAATTGAAGCGGAGATGATGGCCCTACCATGCACTTGTGCGGCTGATTTCGCTGCAAAGGCCATCGTGGACACAGTGCGCGGCGGTGTTTTTTCGGATTGGGAGACCGGCTCTTTGTGGGTGGAAGCACGAGCGCTGACAGGGCCGTGACCTGCCCCCCGCGAAATCCCTCATCATGATGTAGAGTCTGCCCAACCTTGAAGGAGCAGACGAATGCGAAAGAG
>NZ_PGTB01000098.1 GCF_002786325.1 Pseudooceanicola lipolyticus
CGAACGCGGTGCCATCCTCGGCCGTCACCTGCCATTCGGCGCCCTCGGGCAGGGCGATGGCCGGCCGCTCTCCGGCGGCACAGATATACCAGGGCCGCAGCACCCGGCCGGTTTCTGCCGCCGCCAGTTCGGCCAATGCCTCCTGCGCCTCGGCCTCGCTGCCGGCCGCCAGGCCCATCGCCGCCAGCAGCGCCTGCTGGGTTTCGCGCGGCGTGGTCACGGTCTGCCCGCTCAGATCGGAGAAGGCAGGCAGGATGCCCATCCGCGCCGCCAGTGCTGCAATCGCGTCGCTCACGCGGATTTCTCCTGCACGAATACCGCCACCGATTGCGCGGCGATCCGGGCCTTGCCGTTTTCGAAGGTTTCGGCAAATGCCTCGGCGGCGCCGGTATCGACCCGGCGGATCCAGCAATTGCCCTGCAGCCGGGCGGGCAGGGCGACCTGCACCGCGTCGCCGGTGTTGAAGACCAGGAACAACGCGTCTTCCCGCGCGGCATAGAACGGCGTGCCCGAGGCGGTGCGCATCTCGGCGCACAGCACCTTCAGCCCAGCATCCTGCCAGTCGGCATCGTGCATCGGCGCGCCGTCGGGGCGCCACCAGAACAGGTCTTCCAGCCCGTCGATCAGCCGCTCGCGCGCATGCAGGAACCGTTTCTGCCGCAGGATCGGATGCGCCTTGCGAAAGGCGATCATCTGCCGCGTGAAGGCCAGGAAATCCGCGTCCACCGCCGACCAATCCACCCAGCTGGTCGGGTTGTCCTGGCAATAGGCGTTGTTGTTGCCACCCTGGCTGCGGCTCAGTTCGTCCCCGCCCAGGATCATCGGCGTGCCCTGCGCCAGCAGCAGCGTTGCCATGAGGTTGCGCCGCCGCCGCGCGCGGGCGGCGATGATGTCAGGATCGTCGCTGGGCCCCTCGTGGCCCAGATTGTCCGAGAAATTGGCGGCGTGCCCGTCGCGCCCCTCCTCGCCATTGGCGAGGTTGTGGCGCTCGTTATACGAGACCAGGTCGGTCAGGGTGAAGCCGTCATGCGCCGTCACCATGTTGACCGACGCGGTCGCGGCGCGGCCGGAATGGTCGAACTGTGCCGCCGAACCGGTCAGCCGGTTGGCCAGTTCCGGCACCATGCCGCCATCGCCCTTCCAGTACCGCCGCACGCCATCGCGGAACTTGTCGTTCCACTCCAGAAACGGCGGCGGGAAGGCGCCCAGCTGATAGCCGCCCGGCCCGATATCCCAGGGCTCGGCGATCAGCTTGACCCGGTTCAGCACCGGATCCTGCCGCACCAGGGTGAAAAACGCCGCGTCGGGCTGGAACCCTCTGGCGGTGCGGGCCAGCGTCGCGCCCAGGTCGAAACGGAAGCCGTCGACATGCATCTGCTCGACCCAATAGCGCAGGCTGTCCAGGATCAGCCGCAGCACCATCGGGTGGTCGGTGTTCAGCGTGTTGCCGGTGCCGGTATGGTTGAGATAAAACCGCCGGTCCTCGGCCAGCCGGTAATAGCTGCGGTTGTCCAACCCCCTGAACGACAGCGTCGGCCCGGTCTGGTCGCCTTCGCAGCTGTGGTTATAGACCACGTCCAGCAGCACCTCGATCCCGGCGGCGTGAAACCGGGCAACCATCTGGCGAAACTCGGTAATGTCGCCCTCGGCCAGATAGCGCGGATCGGGCGCGAAAAAGCCCAGCGTCTGATAGCCCCAGTAATTCACCAGCCCCTTGTTGACGAGAAACCGGTCATTCAGGAACGCCTGCACCGGCAGCAGCTCGACCGCGGTGATCCCCAGACCTGTTAGGTGCTCGAGCACCGGGTCCGAGGCGAGGCCAAGGAAGGTGCCGGGGCGGGTGGCGCGCGGATGCTGCATGGTCATGCCGCGCACGTGACATTCGTAGATCACGCTTTCGGCCAGCGGCGTTTCAAGGCGCGTGGCGCCTGCGCCGCTGTCCGCGCAGACCACGCAGCGTGGCATGAACGGCGCGCTGTCGCGCCGGTCAAAGCTCAGATCCAACTCTTTCGCGCCTACGGTATAGCCCATCAGCGCATCGTCCCAGGTGGGATGCGCGGTGATCTGGCGGGCATAGGGATCCAAAAGCAGCTTGTGGGCATTGAATCGGTGGCCCTGCTCGGGCGCATAGGGCCCGTCGGCACGAAAGCCGTATTTCTGTCCGGCGGTCAGCCCCGGCACATAGCCGTGCCAGATGCCGCCCTCGCGCTCGGGCAGGTCCAGCCGGTGGGTTTCGGTCGTGCCATCCTCGGAAAACAGGCACAGGGTCATGCGGGTGGCGTTGTCGGAAAACACGGCGAAATTGACGCCGTCGTCATCGACAGTTGCGCCCAGCGGCGCGGGCCGTCCGGCCAGGATACTGAGATCGCGGGTCATGCGTTACTTTTTAAGCGTTTGATACAGAGCGGCATATTCCGCCGCCGAGGTCTCCCAGCCCACCGGCTGGGCCATGGCATTGCGCTGCATTCTGGCCCAGATCTCGGGCGTGCGATAGGCGTGCACCAGTGACCGCAGCGCGCCGATCAGCGCCTCGGTGTCGACCGGGAAGAACTGGAACCCGGTGGCCGCCCCCACCGCCAGCGCGGCGCTGTTGGCGGGGATCACCGTGTCGGCCAGCCCGCCGGTTAGCGCCACCAGCGGCACGGTGCCAAACCGCAGCCCATACAGCTGGGTCAGCCCGCAGGGTTCGAACCGGGAGGGCACCAGGATCGCGTCGCCGCCCGCGATCAGCTGGCGCGACAGCGCCTCGTCATAGCCGATCTGCACCGCGACGCCGTCATGGCGCGCCGCCGCGGCGCGAAACGCGGCCTCCAGCGTGCTGTCGCCGCTGCCCAGCACCGCCAGCTGCCCGCCCTCGGCCAGCAGTGCCGGCAGCGCCTCCAGCAGCAGGTCCAGCCCCTTCTGCTGGGTCAGGCGCGAGACGACGACGCAAAGCGGCCCGTCGCTCTCGGGCAGGCCCAGCTTGGCGCGCAGGGCGGCCTTGTGTTTCTTCTTGCTGACCGGGCGGGCATAGGGCGGTTTCCAGGCGTCCAGGTCGATGCCGTTCAGGATGCCGACCAGATCGTCGCGCCGGTGCCGCAACAGCCCGTCCAGCCCCATGCCGAATTCCGGGGTCAGCAGCTGCCCGGCATAGGTGGGGCTGACGGTCGAGATCTTGTCGGAATAGACGATCCCCGCCTTCAGCGCGCTGATCCAGCCGAAAAACTCGAACCCGTCCATGGTGAAGCCCTGTTTGGGCAGGCGCAGGTCGCTCAGCATCGCCGGCGCGGCGATGCCCTGGAAGGCGATGTTGTGGATCGTCAGAAGGGTTCCGGTTTTCGGCGTGCGCTCGAGATCGCGCAGATAGACCGGGGTGAGCCCGGCCTGCCAGTCATGCGCGTGCAGCACATCGGGCTGCCAGTCCAGCAGCCCGTCCGCCGCGATCCGCGCGGCGGCCAGCGACAGCGCGGCGAAACGTTTCGGGTTGTCGGGCCAGTCGCGCCCGTCCGGGCCGCTGTAAATTGCGCCAGGCCGGTCGAACAGATGCGGCGCGTCCAGAACATAGACGATCTGCCCGTCGCAGCTGGACTGGACAATGCGCGCCGGGCCGCCGAACAGCGACCGCAGCGCAACCGCCTCGGTGCCATTCCGGGTCGCGGCCATCACCGCCGGATAACCTGGCAGCAGCGTGCGCATTTCGACGCCCAGCGGCGCCAGCGCCGCGGGCAGGGCACCCGCCACGTCGGCCAGCCCGCCGGTCTTGATCAACGGAACATATTCCGAGGTGACGGACAGAACGCGCGTCACCGGGCAGGGCCCTTGTCGACAGGGAAAATCAGGTGCGCCGGGCGCGGCATCGGGTCAGTCCTTCACCAGGTAGAGGCAGGAAAGCGGCGGCAGCCGCAGGGTGGCGCTGGCGGGCAGGCCGTGGCTGGGATCCGGCCGGGCGGTGATCCCGCCCAGATTGCCCCGGTTGCCGCCGCCGTAAAGCGCGGCATCGCTGTTCAGCACCTCGCGCCACTGTCCGGCCTGGGGCAGGCCGATCCGATAGGCGTCGCGTTCGACCGGGGTGAAATTGCAGATCACCGCCACGTCGGCATCGCCGGCCTGGCCGTGGCGCAGCCAGGCAAAAACCGACTGATCGGCATCGTCGCCGACGATCCAGCGGAACCCCTCGGCCTCGCAATCGCGGACATGCAGCGCCGGCCTTTCGCGGTACAGCGTGTTCAGGTCGCGCACCAGCCGGCGCAGCCCCGCGTTCAACGGCGCGCCCGCGGCCGCCCAGTCGATCTCGCCATCGTGGTTCCATTCCTGCGCCTGGCCGAATTCCTGCCCCATGAACAGCAGCTTCTTGCCGGGATGGCCCCACATGAAGCCGTAATAGGCGCGCAGGTTGGCAAATTTCTCCCATTCGGTGCCGGGCATCCGCGCCAGCATCGACCCCTTGCCATGCACCACCTCGTCATGGCTGATCGGCAGGATGAAATTTTCCGAGAAGGCGTAGTGCAGGCCAAAGGTCATCTCGTTGTGATGATGGCGCCGGTGCACCGGCTGGCGGCCGATATAGGACAGCGTGTCGTTCATCCAGCCCATGTTCCACTTGAAGCCGAAACCCAGCCCGCCGTCATGCACCGGCTGCGACACGCCGGGATAAGAGGTGGATTCCTCTGCCGCGGTCAGAACGCCGGGCACGTCGCCATAGGCGGCGGTGTTCATTCCCTGCAGCATCGCGATGGCTTCGTAATTCTCGCGCCCGCCATCCTTGTTCGGCACCCATTCGCCCTCTTTGCGCGAATAGTCGCGATACAGCATCGAGGCCACCGCATCCACGCGCAGCCCGTCGGCATGGTATTCGCTCAGCCAATAGATCGCGTTGGCGATCAGGTAATTCGCCACTTCGCGCCGGCCGTAATTGTAGATCAGCGTGTTCCAGTCGTGGTGGAACCCCTCGCGCGGGTCGGCATGTTCGTAAAGCGCGGTGCCGTCAAAACGCGACAGCCCGTGAATATCGCTCGGGAAATGGCCCGGTACCCAGTCCAGGATCACGCCCAGCCCGGCGCGGTGCGCGGCATTCACCAGGTCGCGGAACTCGTTCGGGGGACCGTGCCGGATGGTGGGGGCGAACAGCCCGATGGGCTGATAGCCCCACGACCCGTCAAAGGGATGTTCGCTGACCGGCAGCAACTCGATATGGGTAAAGCCCATATCGGCGGCATAGCCGACCAGTTCCTCTGCTGCCTCGACGTAAGAGATCGGCCGCCCGCCCGGCTTGCGCCGCCACGAGCCCAGGTGCACCTCGTAGATCGAGATCGGCGCGGTGCGGGCATGGCGCCCGGCGCGGCTGTCCATCCAGTCGCCGTCGGACCAGCCATAGCCGCGCAGGTCGCGCACCACCGACGCGGTCGAGGGCGGGTGTTCCGAACCAAAGCCGACCGGATCGGCCTTTTGCGGCAGCGGGCGGCCGTCGCGGTTGAGAATATCGTACTTGTAGCGGGTCTGTTCACCGATGCCGGGCAGAAAGATCTCCCATACGCCGGTGCTGCCCCGGCGGCGCATGACATGGCGGCGCGGATCCCAGTGGTTGAACTCGCCCACCACCGATACCCGCAGCGCGCTGGGCGCCCAGACCGCGAAATGGGTGCCGGTTTGCCCCTCATGTTCGATCACATGGGCGCCCAGCACCTCCCACAGCCGCCGGTGGGTGCCTTCGCCGATCAGGTATTCGTCGAAGCCGGTGATCACCGGGCCAAAACGATACGGATCCTCAAACTCCCAGCCACCGACGCCGGCATCCTCGCCGCGCAGGTGATAGGGTTTGGTGCCGGGTACCTTGCCAAAAAACAGGCCGGAGCGGTGTTCGACGGGGGCCAGTTCATGCCGCTTGCCCGCGGTCACTGCCCACATCCGGCGCGCGCCGGGATCGAAGGCCGCCACGTGACGCACCCGGCCGTGCTTGTGCGGCCCCAGCAGGGCAAAGGGATCGTCGAACAGACCGCGCACCAGCCGGTCAGTCTTTTCCGGGTCGCCGTAGGCGACGGCAGGGGGCGGCGTATCTGGTCCCATAAGGTGATTTTAGGGTGCCAGGCCCGTCCCATCAATCATCCGTTGCAATTGTCGGTCACAACAGCGTTTCCGCGCCCCAGATATCGTCCAGATAGCCGCGGATCGCCCGGTCGGACGAGAACCAGCCGCTGCGCGCGGTGTTCAGCGCGGCGCGGCGGGTCCAGTCGCCGGCATTGGCAAAGGCGCCGTCGACCTCGCGCTGCGCCCGCCAGTAATCGGAAAAATCCGAGGCAACGAGGAAATAGTCCGGTCCGCTGATATTGTCGGCAATGCCGCGGAACAGGCCGGGATCCTCGGGGCTGAACCGGCCGTCGCGCACGGCGGCCAGCGCCCGCGCAAGCCGGCTGTCGGCCTCCACCGCCTTGGCCGCGTGATCCGGGATCGCGCGGCGCTGGTCGACCTCGTCGGTGGTCATGCCGAAGAGAAAGAAGTTCTCGGCGCCGACGCGGTCGCGGATCTCGACATTGGCCCCGTCCAGCGTGCCGATGGTCAGCGCGCCGTTCAGGGCGAATTTCATGTTGCCGGTGCCCGACGCCTCCTTGCCCGCGGTCGAGATCTGTTCCGACAGATCCGCCGCCGGAATCAGCTTTTCGGCCAGCGAGACGTTGTAGTTGGGCAGGAAGGCGACCTGCAGCATCTTGTTGGTGATCTTGTCGGCATTGACCACCTTGGCCACCGCGTTGATCAGGTGGATGATCTCCTTGGCAAAGACATAGCCCGGCGCCGCCTTGCCGGCGAAGAGCTTCAGCCGCGGGGTCCAGCCGGCATTTGGGGCGTCGCGCATCGCCTGCCACAGCGCGATCGTCTCCAGGATGTTCAGATGCTGGCGCTTGTATTCGTGGATGCGCTTGATCTGCACGTCGAACATCATCGCCGGATCGGCGGTCAGGCCCTCCTGCGTCCGGTTCATCCAGTCCGCCAGGTCCGCCTTGTTGGCGGTCTTGGCGGCGGCATATGCGTCAAGGAAGGCGGGGTCGTCCAGATGCGGCTCCAGGTCGTGCAGCTGTTCCAGGTCGTCGACCCAGCCCAGCCCCAGCCGTTCCTCGATCAGCGTGCTCAGCCGCCGATTGCAGGACAGCAGCCAGCGGCGCGGGGTGACGCCGTTGGTCTGGTTGACGATCCGTTCGGGATGCAGGCGGTGCAGCTCGGCAAAAACGGTGGATTTCATCAGCTCGGTATGAAGCGCCGATACCCCGTTCACCCGATTCGCCATGATGAAGGACAGCTCGCCCATCTTGACCTGGCCGTGATCGCGCACGGAGGAGGTGCGCGACGGATTGGCCTTGGCATGGGCGTGATCGATGCGGTCGATAATCGCCAGGTGGCGCGGCAGCAGCCGGCCGAACAGCCCCTCGGGCCAATGTTCCAGCGCTTCGGGCAACAGCGTGTGGTTGGTGTAATTCAGCGTGCCCTGCGCGATCTGCAGCGCCTCGTCAAAGTCCAGGCCCTTTTCGTCACAGAGCAGGCGCACCAGTTCCGGCCCGGCAATTGCCGGATGGGTGTCGTTCAGCTGGATCGCCACCTTTTCCGGCAGCTGCCGCAGGTCGCTGAACTGGCTTTCGAACCGGCGCAGAATGTCGCGGATCGAGGCGGCAGAGAAGAAATATTCCTGCTTCAGCCGCAGCTCCTTGCCCTGTTCGGTGGTGTCGTCGGGGTACAGCACGCGGCTGATCGTGCGCGCCAGCGCCTCGCTCTCGGCGGCAGCGGCATATTCGCCGCGATTGAAACGGTCCAGATCGAAGGGCTCGGTCGGCTTGGCCGACCACAGCCGCAGCGTGTTGACCCAGCGCCCGTTCCAGCCGGCGACAGGGGTGTCGAAGGCCTCGGCCCAGACCGACTCGCCCGGTGTCCAGACTGTGCCGTCGCGCACCGATCCGCCAAAGCCGATCTCGTAACGCGATTCCGGGCGCTCGAACTCCCAGGCATGGGGCTGCTGCAGCCAGGTTTCCGGCCGTTCGACCTGGCGGCCGTCGACGATCTGCTGCCGGAACAGCCCGTGTTCATAGCGGATGCCATAGCCATAGGCTGGGCAGCCCAGCGTCGACATCGATTCCAAATAGCAGGCGGCCAGCCGGCCCAGCCCGCCATTGCCCAATGCGGCATCGGGTTCGTCGGCGATCACCTCGGCATAGTCTTGCCCCAGCTCGGCCAGGGCCTCCGACACTCGCTCTTCCAGGCGCAGGTTGACGATGCCGTCTTCCAGCAGCCGGCCGACCAGGAATTCCATCGACAGGTAATAAACCCGCTTGGCCCCGGCCTCATAGGTGCGGCGGGTGGAGGCGAACCAGGCGTCGGCCATGCGGTCGCGGATCGCCAGCGACACCGCCATGCGCCAGTCCCGCAGGGTGGCGGCGCCCGGCGTTTTGCCGATCGAATAGGACAGATGTCGGCCGATGGCGTCTTTCATGTCGTAATACCCGGTCAGATCATCTTGCAGGGAGGAATCCACAGCGGTCTCCGTCTGGACATAATGCGGGGCCGTTCTCTCGAAATGGGCGGCCGAGGGCAAGGCAGGAGTGGTCTGCGGCGGCATTTGGTCCGAACCCTGCCGAGAACGGCAAGGCCACGCGGGCGGCAGAGGCCGGAAAGACATGGAAAAACTGGATTCGCGCGTATCCGCGCCTGTGCCGGTCCTGCAACAGGAAGCTGGGGCGAACCGGGCAGGGGGTGATGTGGCAGGAACCGCAACGCCGCTTCAGTCGTAGGGCCAGATGCCCTGGCCCAGCGCCTCGATCGCCAGCAGGATTCGCTCGAAACTTTCCGCCGCGCGGGCAGACATGCCGCGGGCCCTGAGATAACCGTGCACCAGCCCCGCCTCGGTGATCTCATGCGCCGGCACCCCGGCCGCCGCCAGCTTGTCGCGATAGGCCGGGCCGTCGCTTTGCAGCGGGTCGCAGCCGGCGGTGAAGATCACCGTGCGAGGCAGCTTGGAAAAGTTGCGGTCGCGCAGCGGCGCATAGGTGGGATCGTTCAGCGGTTCGTCGCCGTCCACCCGCACGGATTTGTAAAACGCCAGGTCCTGCGCCGTCAGCATCGGCGCCTCGGCATGATCGAGATAAGAGCCTTTGGTCATGTCACCGCCCAGGCCCGGATAGATCAGCACCTGGCCGACAATGCCCTTCAGCCGGCCGCGCGCGTGATGCGCCACCGCCGCGGCCAGGTTGCCGCCGGCGCTGTCGCCGACCAGGACGATATTGCCCTCATAGGTCGCCGCCGCCCAGCGTGTTGCCGTCCAGGCGTCGTCGAAGGCGGCGGGATGCTTGTGTTCTGGCGCCAGCCGGTAGTCGACCGAGATCACGCGATAGCCGGTGCTGGCGCAGATCTCGGCACAGACATCGTCATGGCTGTCCAGCCCGCCGACCACAAAGCCGCCGCCGTGGAAATAGACCACCGTAATACCGGGTTCGCCGGCACTGTAGATACGTATCGGCACGCCCTGCGCCTGGCCATCGCTGGCGGTGACCCCGTCGGGATAGGGCTGGTGAAAATCGCGACACATCGCGTCATAGGCGCGCCGTTGCCCGGCGATATCCAGATCGACCGCGTCCTCGGGATAGGCCGCCTCGGTGCGGCGAATGAACGCCCAGGTCTCGGCGTCGATCAGACGGTCATAATCCATGCGCGCTTTGCCGTCAGGCCTCCCATTCCCATGGCCGGGTGTAATTGCCCAGCACCTTGCGCACCTCCGACTCGTCGGCGCCATTGCGCGCCAGCCGTGCCACCAGCCCGCGTTTCTTGTCGTCGATCACCGTGGCAACGCGGGCCTGCACATGGGCCTGCTCCAGCGCAGCGTCATAGATCCGGGTGATCGCCATCTTGCGCAGGTCCGGCTTGAACACCTTGCCCACGGCGGTTTTCGGCAATTCGTCAAGGATGGTCAGATGCTTGGGATGCGCGGCACGTTCATGCACATGGGTCTTGCAATGTTCCAGCAGCTCGTCCTCGGTGACACTGGCGCCGCCGACCAGTTCGACAAAGGCACAGGGCAGTTCGCCCGATTTGGCATCGGGCTGGCCGACCGCGCCGGCAAAGGCCACCGCCGGATGGCGCAGCAGCGCCTCCTCGATCTCGGCCGGGTCGATATTGTGGCCGCCGCGAATGATCAGATCCTTGGCGCGGCCGGTGATCCACAGATAGCCGTCAGTATCCAGCCGGCCCAGATCGCCGGTGCGCAGATACATGGTGTTGCTGATGCTGTGATAGAGATCCTTGTTCTTGTCGGTCTCGGTATAGGTATGGCCGCCATAAACGCCGGGATTGGCGACGCAGATCTCGCCGACCTCGTCGCGCGGACATTCCATCACCGCGCCGTCGGCCGCGCGCAGGATGCGGATATCGGTATAGGGGAAGGGCACGCCGACGCTGCCGATCTTCTTCTCGCCGTCGACCGGGTTGCACGACACCAGGCAGGTCGCCTCGGTCAGGCCATAGCCCTCGACGATGTTCATGCCGGTGGCCTCGGTAAAGCGGTTGAACAGTTCCAGCGGCATCGGCGCCGAGCCGGAAAAGGCGTTCTTGACCGTCGAGATGTCGGCATTCACCGGCCGCTGCATCAGCGCCGAAACGGCGGTGGGCACGGTGATGACGAAGGTGGTTTTCCAGCGTTCGCAGAGCTTCCAGAAATTGTCGAACACGCCGTCGCCGCGATAGCCCGCCGGCGTCGGGAACACCACATGCGCGCCGGATTTCACCATCGCCATCAGGATCACGTGGCAGGCAAAGACGTGGAACAGCGGCAGCGGGCACATCACGCTGTCCTTCTCGCTGAACAGCAGGGTGTGGCCGATCCAGCCTTGGTAGATGATGCCGGAATACTTGTGCTGCGCCACCTTGGGCATCCCGGTGGTGCCGCCGGTGTGGAAATAGGCGGCGATACGGTCATCCTTCGGATCGTCAAAGCTCAGCTGCTCGGGCTGGGCGGCGAGTTCGCGGTTGAAATTCTTGATATCGGCGTGGTGCTTGCCCTCGACCTTGGGCCGGACCAGCGGCACGATCCAGCTTTTTGGCGGGGTCAGGTAGCGGTTGAGATCGATTTCCAGCACCGTGTGCACCGCCGGCGCGTGGCGCACCGCCTCGGCAGTTTTCTGGGCGATATCGGTCTTGGGGAAGGGTTTCAGCGTGACCACCACCTTGGCGCCGGTTTCGCGCAGGATCGAGGCGATCTGTTCCGGCTCCAGCAGCGGGTTGATCGGGTTGACGATCCCGGCGATCGACCCGGCCAGCGTGGCGATGACGGTTTCGGTGGTATTGGGCAGCACCAGCGCGACCACGTCGGTTGGACCGATCTTCAGCGATCGGAACAGGTTGGCGGCCTGGCAGATCTTTCGGTGCAACTGGTCCCAGGTCAGGGTTTCGGATTTGTCCGTCGCGCCGGAGAGCAGCTGGTAGCTCACCGCCGGGCGCTGCGGGAACTTGTCCCGGGTGATGGACAGCATCTCGAACACCGTGGCAGGCACGTCGCGCGCCTCCCACGGCATCTCGTTCTGGATCGCCAGGCTGTCCTCAAGCGAGGCAAATGTCATGAGGTCTCCTCCCTCTGATCGAGCGGCCGCCTTTGCCGTCCCTGCGCGCCAATCTGTCGGGAAATGCGGGCTCGTGCAAGAACGCCGCGGTGTGACGTGGCGGGACATGTTGCAATTCCCGCGCGGCCGGCACCGCGCCGGGAGGGCGGACAAGTCCATGAGAGGATGAAATTTTTCGCGCCACGGGCTATACTCGTTGCAGCGCGACGTCGCACAAGGGAGGAACAGCGATGCGATATGTGACGATCACGACCTGGGAGTTGATGAGCGGGGCGGATTTCGATCTGGCGCTGGAGTCGGTGCGGGCCAAGCGGCTGCCGGCGCTGCGCGAACTGGGGGCCGAGCGGGTACAGATCGTGCGCACCAGCGACCGCACGGTGGCGGCGATTTCGGAATGGCCCGACCAGGAGACCCGCGATGCCGCGTCGCGGGCGATTCAGGCGGTGCGCGACAAGGTCCGCAAGGAGGACCTGACGCGGATGACCGGCGAGATGAGCGGTGCGGTGGTCGCCAGTGTCTGAGCGACCAGGTAGGCCAGCGCGGGGGGTATCCTGGCCGGGACGCCGGCCAGGGTTCTGATTTCACGGACGATAGCGCCAACGATTCGGGCTGATCGCCACCGCGGCAGGCGTCAGAAAACGTCCAGCAGGTAGAGGATGATGATGATCGGCAGCGGGATGCCGATCAGCCAGGCGAGGATGCCCTTCATGGTGACCTCCGGTCAGATATGGCCCAGCAGGGCGAGGATCAGAATGATGACCAGAACCAGCCCGAGCCCGCCGGCGGGCCCATAGCCCCAGCCGCGCGAATAGCCCCAGGTCGGCAAGGCGCCGATCAGCAGCAGGATCAGGATAATAATCAGGATCGTCGAAAGCGTCATGGCGCCCTCCCTTCACTAGAGTGTTTGCGCGAGGCTAACGCGGATGAGGGGAGGGCGGTTCCCGTTCGACGCGGGCGGGCGCAGTCGCGGGAGCGGTCGCACTCAGGGGGCGCCGCATCCAACGAAACCCGTTGCGAGCCCGTTCGGATTTCCGGTTGGAGCGACCGCCTATTCCGGCATGCTGGGCTCCGGCGCCATCTGTACCTTCACCGCTGCGCCCGAGGCGCGGGGGGCGTGGCGCGGGGGTGATCCTGCCGCGGCCGTCGCTTCAGCGCGATCTGCATCGCGAGCCACGTAGCGTTCAAGCCGCGGCGGATCACCTCGCCTGGGAGCGGGTAAACCCCCTGCCTAGGCCAGTTCGCCGGCCAGCGCCTGGTCGATCAGCGCCACGGTTTCATCAACGCCATAAAGCGCGATGAAGCCGCCAAAGCGGGGGCCTTGCGAGGCGCCCAGCAGCACTTCGTAAAGCGCGGTGAACCAGCCCCGCAGCGGATCGAAACGGTCGCGCCCCACCGCATAGACCACCGATTGCAGCGCCTCGTCCTCGACCGGGCCGTCATAGCTGGCAAGCTGCGCGCGCAGGTCGGCCAGCGCCTCGCGCTCCAGATCGGTCGGGGCGCGATAGGCGCGGGTCGGTTTGACGAAATCGTTGAAATAGCGCACCGAAAACCCTGCCGCGGCGTCGAGGTCGGGATGGGTTTCGGGCGAGGCGTCGGGCGCATAGCGGTTGATGAAGCCCCAGAGCGCCGCCTTGTCCTGCGCGCCCGAGACCGAGGCCAGGTTCAGCAGCATGCCGAAAGGCACCACCAGCGTCGATTCCGGCACCTCGCCGCCATGGATGTGCCAGACCGGGTTGTTCAACTGGGCCTTCTCGTCCTGACCGGGGAAGGCGCGCAGCTGCTGGTGGTATTCGTCCACCGCCTTGGGGATCACGTCGAAATACATCCGCTTGGCGGTTTTCGGTTTCTGATACATGAAATAGGCGAGGCTTTCGGTGCTGGCATAGGTCAGCCATTCGTCGATCGACACGCCATTGCCCGAAGATTTCGAGATCTTCTGGCCGTTCTCGTCCAGGAACAGCTCATAGGTGAAATGTTCCGGCGGGCGTTCGCCCAGCACCCGGCAGATGCCGTCATAGATCGGCGTGTTGGTCGAATGGTCCTTGCCATACATCTCGAAATCGACGCCCAAGGCCGCCCAGCGGGCGCCGAAATCGGGCTTCCATTGCAGTTTCACATTGCCGCCGGTCACCGGCAGGGTCCATTCCTTGCCGGTCTCGTCGTCGAAGGTGATCTCGCCCTTGGCGGCATCGACATTCTTCAGCGGCACATAAAGCACGCGGCCGGTTTCGGGGTGGATCGGCAGGAAGATCGAATAGGTCTGCTGACGTTCCTCGCGCAGCGATTTCAGCATGATCTTCATGATGTCGTCATAGCGTTCGGCGGCGCGGCGCAGCACCGTGTCGAACTGGCCCGAGCGGTAGAATTCGGTGGCCGAGATGAACTCGTATTCGAAGCCGAACGTGTCGAGGAACCGGCGCAACATCGCGTTGTTGTGATGGCCGAAACTTTCGTACTTGCCGAACGGGTCGGGCACCGAGGTCAGCGGCTCCTGCAGGTGTTCGCGCAGCATCTCCTGGTTGGGCACGTTGCCCGGCACCTTGCGCATGCCGTCAAGATCGTCGGAAAAGCAGATCAGCTTGGTCGGGATGTCCGAGATCTCTTCGAAGGCGCGCTTGATCATGGTGGTGCGCGCCACCTCGCCGAAGGTGCCGATATGCGGCAGGCCCGAGGGGCCATAACCGGTTTCAAACAGCACATAGCCCTTTTCCGGCGGCGCCTTTTCATACCGTTTCAGCACCCGGCGCGCTTCTTCGAACGGCCAGGCCTTGGACGTCATCGCGGCATCGCGCAGGGAGTGGTCAAGCATCGGTTTTACCCCAGGATCAGATCGCAGGCCTTTTAGGCGTGCCGCCTGTCCGGGTCAACGGGCGGTGACAGCCCTTGCCGCCCTGCCTGCGGCTTTCTATGTTGCGCCCGAAGTGCACAACACGCCGGGAGCCAAGCCCTTGTCCGAGACCGAACTTCATCCGCTCAGCCCGCAGGATTGCCTGGTGGCGATGATGGTGGCGGTCTCCGCCTCCGACGAGAACATCCGCACCGCGGAACTGGTCAAGATCCAGTCCTCGGTCAATATGCTGCCGGTCTTTGCCGAATATGATATCGACCGCATCCGCACCGTGTCGCAATTCGTCTTCGACCTGTTCGAGCAGGAGGACGGGCTGGATGCGCTGTTCGGCCTGATCCGTGAAAACCTGCCGACGCGGCTGTACGAGACCGCCTATGCATTGGCCTGCGATGTCGGCGCGGCGGATGGCAAGCTGGACGAGCCCGAGCTGCGGCTGCTGGAAGAGATGCGCTACGAGCTGAATATCGACCGGCTGCACGCCGCCGCCATCGAACGCGGCGCGCGGGCGCGGCACGTCACCTGACGAGCGCGCGCGGCGGTTCCTAACTTCCGTAGACCGTGCCCCAGCGTGCGATCAGCTTTTGCTGGAACGCCCGGGCACGGCCGTTCCAGGCGCGGGCGCCGGGCGGCACCTCGCGTTCGGCGCGGCTGATCCGAGCGCGCGCCGAGCGGTCGGCGGCGAAGATCGCGAAGGCCAGTTCGGTGCCGTCGGCGGCGGTCATAAAGCCGCCCAGGCCGGAGACGAAATTCAGCGTGCCGGTCTTGGCATCGACCTTGATCGGCGCGTTGCGCAGCACCCGGCCGTTCGCGTCGCGGATCGGGATCGCCTTCAGCAGGGGCCGCAGCGCGCCTTGCCGCCGTGCCTCGATCAGCGCGGTCACCAGATCATCGGCGGTCACCCGCGAGGCGTCGCCCAGGCCGGAATGATCGACCAGGCTGACCTGTTTCATGTCGAAGCGCCGCGCGGCCCAGCGGCTCATCTGCGCCGCCGAGGCGCGCAGCGAGGTGGGCGGCCCGCCGCGGCG
>NZ_PGTB01000099.1 GCF_002786325.1 Pseudooceanicola lipolyticus
GGCCATCGGCGCGGCGCGAGGCCGCCGCCGGATCCGGTCGCGCGGCGAGCAGCCCGCGGGTATAGGGATGCGCGGGGCTGTTCAGCACCGCCTGTGTCGGCCCGCGCTCGACGATGTCGCCGCCATACATGACCGCGATATCGCGCGTCGCCCGCGCCACCGCCGCCAGGTTGTGGCTGATGAACAGCAGCGCCATGCCGCGGTCCTCTGCCAGCCGCACCAGCAGATCGATGATCCGCAGCGCGACATTGGGATCCAGCGCCGTGGTCGGCTCATCGGCGATCAACAGGGTGGGATCGCAGGCCAGGGCCAGCGCGATCAGCACCCGCTGGCGCTGGCCGCCGGACAATTCATGCGGAAACTGGCGCAGCCGCGCCGCGGCATCCGGCAGGCCAACCTCTTCGAACAGCGCCAGCGCCCGCTGGCGCGCCGCCTGCGCGCCCAGGCCCAGATGCACCCGCAGCGGTTCGGCCACCGTTTCCCCCACCCGGCGCAGCGGGTTCAGCGCCGCCATCGGTTCCTGGAAGATCATCGCCACCCGGCGTGCCCGCAGCGCCCGCCAGGCGATATCGGGCGCGCCGGTCATGTCCTTGCCGTCGACCCGCAGCGTGCCGGATTGGGTGGCGGCGTCGGGCACCATGCCCATCAGGCTGAGCCCCAGCATGGTCTTGCCGCTGCCGCTTTCGCCGACCACGCCCAGCCGGTCACCGGGGCGAATGGTCAACGAGGCGGCACGCAGGGCGGTGCCAGGGCCGAAACTGACGGAATAGCGGTCCAGTTCGAACATTTAACGCTCCCGTACCAGGCGGGGATCGGTGATATCGCGCAGCCCGTCGCCCAGCAGGCCAAAGCCCAGCACTGCGGTGACGATGCACAGGCCGGGATAGATGGCCAGCTGTGGCGCCAGGTACATCAGCGTTTGCGCTTCGGCCAGCATTCGGCCCCAGGACGGCGCCGGTGGCTGCGCCCCCAGGCCGAGATAGGACAGCGCCGCCTCGGCCAGGATGGCCACGGCGAATTCGATGGTGGCCTGCACGATCACCGGCGCGGCGATATTGGGCAGGATGTGATCGCGCGAAATCGTAGAGCGGTTCATCCCGGCCGCACGGGCGGCGGTGACATAGTCGCGGGTCCAGATCTGGTTGGCCGAGGCACGGGTGACGCGGGCAAAGACCGGAATGTTGATAAAGGCGATGGCCAGCACCGCGTTGGTCAGCGACGGCCCGAACACCGCCGCCAGCATGATCGCGAACAGCAGCGCGGGAAAGGCAAACCCCAGATCGGCCAGCCGCATCACCGCATCCTCGATCCAGCCGCCCATCGCCGAGGCCAGCAGGCCCAGCAGAATGCCGATGCTGCCGCCCAGCAGCACCGCCGCCAGCGCCACGCTCATCGAATTGCGCGCTGCCGCCATCAGCTGCGAGACCACGTCGCGGCCCAGCTGGTCGGTGCCCAGCCAATGAGTGGCATCGGGCGGCCCCAGCTTGCTGCGGATGTTGAGCGCGGCAAAGTCATGCGGAGTCCAGACCAGCGACAGCGCCGCCAGTCCCAGCACCAGCATCGCCAGCACGCCGCCAAGCACGATGTTCACGGGCAGACGGGTCATGTGCGGGCCTTCAGGCGCGGGTCGATCAGCAGATAGGCCAGGTCGACGATGAAATTTGTCGTCACCACGATCGCGGCGAACAGCATCACCAGGGCCTGCACCGTGGGCAGGTCGCGGTTGGCGATCGACTGGAAGATCAGCCGCCCCAGGCCCGGCAGGTAGAACACGTTCTCGATCACGATGGTGCCGGTGACCAGCGCCGCGAATTGCATGCCGACGATGGTAACGATCGGCACCAAAGCATTGGGCAGGACATGGCGCCACAACACCCGGGTCTGTGAAAAGCCGCTGGCGCGTGCGGTGCGCACGTAATCCTGTCGCATCACTTCGAGGATCGACGACCTGGTGACCCGGGCCAGAACCGCCGATTGCACCAGCGCCAGCGCGACGGTGGGCAGGATCAGCGATTTGATCGCCAGCCCCGGTTCGTCCCAGCCGGGAAAGCCGCCGGGCGGCAACCAGCGCAGTTTCACCGCGAACAGCAGCACCAGCAGGATCGCCAGCCAGAAGGCCGGCACGGCGATGCCCAGCTGGCTGAGGAACATCACCCCCCAGTCGCCGGCCTTGCGATGATTGGCGGCCGCGCCGACCCCCAATACCAGCGCCAGCACGACGGTCAGGCCCATGCCGGCCACCGCCAGCGACAGGGTCATCGGCAGACGTTCGGCGATCAGGTCGGCAACCGGCACTTTGAAGGAATGGCTGACGCCGAAATCGCCCTGCATCGCGCCGGTGACCCAGGCGCCATAACGCTGCAACAGCGGCTGGTTCAGGCCCAGCTGGTCGCGCAGCGCCGCCAGGGCATCTTCGGTGGCGTCAAGGCCCAGGATGGTCAGCGCCGGATCTCCCGGCAGCACGTTCATCACCGCGAAAACCACGATCGATACGGCCACGAGGGTAAGAACGAAACTGCCGAAGCGGCGGGCGAGGAAATAGGTCATGCAGTGAACAGGTTACGCGGTTTTGGGGCATGCTGTCGCCCCCTGCCTGTCGCTCCCGCCGCCGGGGGAGGGAAGATGCAAACGGAATGGGCGAAATGGGGGGTGGCAGACCGGCAGGACGCCGGACTGCCTGTGCCGCCGGTCGGCACGCGCGCCCGAGATGGGGACCCGGGCGGCGTCGGCCTTGCGGCTCAGTTCACGCTGACACCGGCCAGTGGCTGGAACAGAACCGGCGCGGACTGCCAGAAACCTTCGACGCCGGTTTTCATCACGCTCAGCCGCGGCAATTGGAACAGAAAGCCGTGCACCGCCTGGTCGGTCAGGAAGGCCTGACCTTCCTTCAGCAGCGCTTCGCGTTCGGCCGGGTCGGTCTCGGTGCGGATATTGTCCCACAGCGCGGTAAAGGCCGGATCTTCGTAACCGTAGAAGTAATCCTTGCCGCGGGCAAAGTTGCCCATGTCGTTGGGGCTGGTATGGGCGATGATGGTCATGTCGTAGTTCTTCTTCTTATAGACCTCGTCCAGCCAGAAGCCCCATTCGACGTTTTCCACCTTGGCATCGATGCCGGCCTCGGCCAGCTCGGCCTGGATGATCTCGGCCGAACGGGTGGCATAGGGGAAGGGCGGCACCCGCAGCGTCATGGTGCTGCCGGCGACGCCGGCGGCTTCGAACATCTCTTTCGCCTTGTCGGTGTCATGGGCATAGATGTCGGTCAGGTCGACATAGGCGGTGCCATGCGGCGGGTAAAAGCTGCCGATCGGCACGGCCTGGCCATACATCGCGCCATCGATGATCTCTTCCCGGTCGATGGCGTGGCTGACCGCGCGGCGTACCTCGATCTGGTCGAACGGTGCCTTGGCGTTGTTCATCGCCAGAATCACCTCGCCTTCGGTGCTGCCGACCGTCACCTCAAAGCGCGGATCGGCCTCGAATTGCGGCAGCAGTTCGGGCGCGGGAAAGCCGGGAAAGGCGTCGATTTCGTCGGCCAGCATCGCGGCGCTGGCGGCGGCGGCATCGGCGATAAAGCGGAACTCGACCTGTTCCAGCGCAACGTCGCCGGCATCGCGCCAATCCGGGTTCTTGACCAGGGTCAGCCGGTCACCGCGCGTCCAGCTGTCGAACTTGAACGGGCCGGTGCCGACCGGATTGGTGCTGTTGGTGTCAGAGGTTTCCTCGGCGATGATCGAGGCATCGCCCTGCGCCATGTTGAACAGGAAAAACGCGTCTTTTTCCTTCAGCGTGATCACCACGGTGGCGGCATCCGGCGCGGTGACCGAGGCGATCGGCGCGAAATACCCCTTCGAGGGGTTCACGCTGTCTTCGGCCATGGCGCGGTTGAAGCTGAACAGCACGTCGCTTGAATCAAACGTGGTGCCGTCGTGGAAGGTGACATCCTGGGCCAGCTGGAAGGTATAGGTCAGCCCGTCTTCGGAGACCGTCCAGCTTTCGGCCAGGGCCGGCAGCACCTCGCCGGATTCGGCAACGGTGGTCAGCGATTCAAAGACATTCTGGGTCAGCATCCCGTCGATGGAGGCGGTCGCATCCGCCGTCGGATCCAGCGTGGTGGGTTCCTGTTGCAGACCGATGACAATATCCGATTTCGCCAGCGCCGCGCCTGCCGGAAGGGCCAAGCAGAGGGCGAGGGCGGTGCCGCGCAGGGCAAGCGATCTGAGAGAGTGGGTCATGGCGGTCTCCTGGACGTGTGAATGGATCGGGATGCGCGGGCGCGCAGGTGAAGCTTCGGTGAGCCCGAGCCTTGGGGCGAGCGTTAATCAGTTTGATATGAAGTTTTTGTTTCAATCGCCGGTTTGGCAAGCAGATTCAGTGCCGGGGAATTGACATGAAAATCGATTCATGTTTCATGTATGGTATTGCCCGTAGCCGGGAAGTCAGGGAGGACATCCGATATGAAGACTTTATTCGCGGCCAGCGCGGCCGCAATTCTATTGGCACAGGCCGCTTCGGCCGAGATTCGAATCGCGCATATTTACGGCAAGACCGGCGCGCTGGAGGCCTATGCGGCGCAGTCGCATACCGGCCTGATGATGGGCCTGGAATATGCCACCGGCGGCACCATGGAGATCGACGGCGAGCCGATCGTCGTGATCGAGAAGGACACCCAGCTGAAGCCCGACCTGGGCAAGGCGCTTTTGGCCGAGGCCTATGGCGATGACGACGCCCAGATCGCGGTCGGGCCGGTCAGCTCGGGCGTGGCGCTGGCGATGCTGCCCGTGGCCGAGGAATATGAACGCATCCTGATCGTCGAACCGGCGGTGGCGGATTCGATCACCGGCGAGAACTGGAACCGCTATATCTTCCGCACCGGGCGCAACTCGTCCCAGGACGCGATTTCCAACGCCGTGGCGCTGGGCGGCGAGGGCGTGACGGTGGCGACGCTGGCGCAGGATTATGCCTTTGGCCGCGATGGCGTGGCGGCGTTCCGGGAGGCGCTGGAAGGCACCGGGGCAAGCATCGCGCATGAGGAATACGTGCCGACCGACACCACCGATTTCACCGCCGCGGCCGAGCGCATCTTCAACGCGATGAAGGATCTCGAGGGCGAGAAAAAGCTGTTCATCATCTGGGCCGGCGGCGGCAACCCGATGGGCAAGATCAATGCCATGGATCCCAGCCGTTTCGGCATCGAGATCGCTACCGGCGGCAACATCCTGGCGGCGCTGACCGCCTATAAGGAACTGCCGGGCATGGAGGGCGCGACCTATTACTACTACGAGATCCCGGAGAACGCGGTGAATGACTGGCTGGTCGAGGAACATTTCAAGCGTTTCGACAGCCCGCCGGATTTCTTCACCGCCGGGGGCATGTCGGCCGGAATCGCCGTGGTCGAGGCGATCAAGAAGGCCGGTGGTGCCGATGACACCGAGGCGCTGATCACCGCGATGGAAGGCATGGAATTCGAGACGCCCAAGGGCACCATGATGTTCCGTCCCGAGGACCACCAGGCGATGCAGTCGATGTACCACTTCCGCACCGAGGTGCAGGAAGGCAAGGATTACGGTGTGCCGGTCCTGGTGCGCGAGATCGGCATGGACGAGATGGACATCCCGATCCGGAACTGAGCGGTTGCGGGCGCGCGGGCCAATCCCGCGCGCCCCCCTTCAATCTCCCACAGGCAGAGTCATGACCCAGGCCGTTCTTGAAACCGAGGGGCTGAGCGTGCGTTTTGGCGGCCATGTCGCGGTCGACAACGTGACCAGCACCTTCCATGCCGGCGAACTGACCGCGATTGTCGGTCCGAACGGGGCAGGGAAAACCACCTATTTCAACCTGATCTCGGGGCAGATCCCGGCCTCCAGTGGGCGGGTGAAGCTGCTGGGCGAGGATATCACCCGCAACTCGGTGGCCGACCGCTGCCACAAGGGTTTGGGGCGGGCGTTTCAGCTGACCAACCTGTTTCCCGACCTGACGGTGCAGGAAAACGTGCGGCTGGTGGTGCAGGCGCATCGCAATCGGGGCTTCAGCCTGTTCAGCATGGCCGATACCCATATCGACCTGATGACCGGGGCGATGGCGGTGCTGGAACGGGTGCGGCTGGACACGCTGAAGGACAAGAAAGTCTCCGAACTCAGCCATGGCAACCAGCGCAAGCTGGAAGTGGCGATGCTGATCGCGCTGGACCCGCGGGTTTACATGTTCGACGAACCCACCGCCGGGATGAGTGCCGACGAAGCGCCGGTGGTGCTGGACCTGATTGCCGAGCTGAAATCGGAACGCGACCGCACCATCCTGCTGGTCGAACACAAGATGGACGTGATCCGCACTTTGGCCGACCGCATCATCGTGCTGCACAATGGCGCGCTGGCCGCCGATGGCGACCCGGTACAGGTGATGGCCTCGGACGTGGTACAAGAGGCCTATATGGGCCGGGAGCTGGAAGATGTCTGAGCCGATCCTGGCGCTGGAGGGCGTCCATACCGACATCGCCCAGTATCACATCCTGCAAGGTGTCGACTTGCAGGTGCCGCGCGGCGGGGTCACCATGCTGCTGGGCCGCAACGGCGTCGGCAAGACAACCACCCTGCGCACCATCATCGGCCATTGGCAGGCGCGGCAGGGCCGGATCCTGTTCGACGGGCAGGAGATCACTGCCATACCAACCCCGGCGCGGGCGCGGGCCGGCATCGGCTTTGTCCCCGAGGATATGGGCATCTTTTCCGACCTGACGGTGGAAGAGAACATGGTGCTGGCCGCCGCATCCGGGCCGCTGGATCCGGCGCGGCTCGACTGGCTGTTCACGGTGTTTCCGCCGCTCAAGACCTTCTGGCGCTCGGCCGCCGGCACCCTGTCGGGCGGGCAGAAACAGATGCTGTCCATCGCCCGTGCCATGGCGGAGGAGCGCCGGCTTTACCTGATCGACGAGCCGACCAAGGGGCTGGCACCGGCAATCATCTCGACCATGGCCGGGGCGCTGCGCGATCTCAAGAAACAGGGGGCGTCGATCCTGCTGGTGGAACAGAATTTTCCCGTCGCCCGGGCGCTGGGCGATACCGTCGCGGTGATGGAGGATGGCCGCATCACCTGGACCGGCGAGATGGCGCAGCTGTCTGCCGATGCCGCCCTGCAGGAACGCCTGATGGGCCTGAGCCTGGAGGCGCAGCGATGACCGCCGCTCCCGATCACAGCCCGACCTTCGCCAATCTCAGCCTGGGCGACCGGCTGTCGGCCTCGGCGCCGCTGCTGCTGGTGCCGGTGCTGGTGGTGCTGGGTTTTTTCGCCATCGGCTCCACCTCCAGTTGGCTGACGCTGACGGTGTCGGGGCTGGCGATGGGCATGATGATCTTCATCATGGCCTCGGGCCTCACGCTGGTGTTCGGCCTGATGGACGTGATCAATTTCGGCCACGGCGCCTTTATCTCGGTCGGTGCCTTTGTCGGCATCTCGGTGCTGCTGGCGCTGGGCAGCTGGACCGGGGTGCCGTCGCTGGCACTGAACATCGCGGCGGTGATGCTGGGCGTCTTCGCGGCGATGATCGTCACCGGCCTGCTGGGCTGGGCGTTCGAGCGGGTGATCGTACGCCCGGTCTATGGCGCGCATCTGAAACAGATCCTGGTCACCGTCGGCGGGCTGATCGTGATCGAACAGCTGATCCATGTGATCTGGGGGCCCGACGAGATCTTCCTGACGCGGCCCGAGACGCTGAAAGGCGCCTTCACCTTTGCCGGCGCGGCAATCGAGAAATACCGGCTGCTGGCGGTGATCATCGGCCTGGTGCTGTTCGTCGCCATGCGCATCGTGTTCCGCCGCACCAAGATCGGCCTGATCGTGCGTGCCGGCGTCGAGAATGGCGAGATGGTCGAGGCGCTGGGCTATCGCCTTCGGCTGGTCTTTATCGGCGTGTTCATCGCCGGCTCGGCGCTGGCCGGCCTCGGCGGGGTGATGTGGGGCCTCTACCAGGAGGTGATCACCGCCGGCATGGGCGAAGAGATGATGATCCTGGTCTTCATCGTGGTGATCATCGGCGGTCTCGGTTCCGTCGAGGGGGCGTTTATCGGCGCTATGCTGGTCGGCCTGCTGCAAAATTACATCGCCTTTATCGAGCCGAAATTCGCGCTGGTGTCGAATATCGCGCTGATGACGGCAATCCTGATGTGGCGGCCCCAGGGCATGATGCCGGTGGTAAAGGCGAAATGACATGCTGATCAATCTTCTCTCCGGCGACCGGCCGCGTTCTCTGGTGCTGACCCTGGTGCTGCTGACCATTCTGGTCTGCCTGGCGCTGGCGCCGTTCCTGTTCCCCGGCGTGCGGTCGCTGGAAACCGCGGCGCGCATCTGTATCTTCATCGCGCTGGTGGCCAGCTATGACCTGCTGCTGGGCTATACCGGCATCGTCAGCTTTGCCCATACTATGTTCTTCGGCCTGGGCGCCTATGGCGTGGCGCTGGCCTCGGACCATATGGGGCGCGGCTGGGGCGCGCTGGCGGTGGGCACGCTGGCCGGCGCGGTGGCGGCGGCGCTGCTGGCATTGCTGATCGGGCTGTTCTCGCTGCGGGTGCGGGCGATCTTCTTTGCCATGATCACCCTGGCGGTGGCCTCGGCGGTGGCGGTGCTGGTCAGCCAGCTGTCGGGTCTGACCGGCGGCGAGGACGGGCTGAATTACAGCATCCCGCGCGAACTGACCCCCGCCTTCCGGCTGGGCGAGGTGGCCGGCATCCGGATCAACGGCAAGATCCTGAACTACTACCTGGTTTTCTTCGGTTCCCTGGCGCTGTTCCTGATGCTGCTCAGGGTGGTGAATTCGCCCTTTGGCCGGGTGCTGCAGGCGATCCGCGAGAATGATTTCCGCGCCGAGTCGATCGGCTATCGCGTGGTCTGGTACCGCACCGCGGCGACCTGCCTGTCGGCTTCGGTGGCGGCGCTGGCGGGCAGCCTGTTCGCGATCTGGCTGCGCTATGTCGGACCCGACACCACGCTGAGCTTCGAGATCATGCTGGACATCCTGTTGATGGTGGTGATCGGCGGCATGGGCACGATGTATGGCGCGGTGATCGGGGCGACGATCTTCGTGCTGGCGCAGAACTATCTGCAGAACCTGATGGGGGTGGCGGCCGGCGCCACCGAGGGCATCCCGCTGCTGCCGCATCTGCTGGATCCCGACCGCTGGCTGCTGTGGCTGGGCGTGCTGTTCGTGCTCAGCGTCTATTTCTTCCCGACCGGTATCGTCGGGCGGTTGCGCCTGCGGGGCTGATCCCGATGCCGCCGCCGGTCTTGTTCCTGCATGGCTGGGCGATGCGGGGTGCCACTTTCGACGGAATCGCGGCGCGGCTGGGGCCGGAGTTTCGCTGCCTTGCGCCGGACCTGCCGGGGCATGGCAGGGCGGCCGGGCAGACGCCGGGGCTGGATGCGGCGGCCGAGATGCTGGCGCAAGTGATCCGGCCGCCGGTGCTGCTGGTCGGCTGGTCGATGGGGGCGGCGGTGGCCTGGCGGTACATCGAACGCTGCGGCACCGGCGCGCTGGCCGGTCTGGTCACCGTGGATATGAGCCCGAAACTGCTGAACCAGGATGGCTGGATGCACGGGTTGAAAGGCCAGATGCCGGTGGATGTGGCGCGCACCACGGAACAGTACCGCGCCAGCTGGCAGGGCGCCGCAGAAAGCGTGGCCGCCGGGATGTTCGCAGACGGCGCGGCGGCGGACGCCGCGGCGCTGCGGCAGGTGCGGGAAAATGACCCGGCGCAGATGCTGATCGCTTGGGAGGAGATGACGGCGATGGATCTGCGCCCGGTGATTGGCCGGATCGACATTCCCTATCTGGTTGCCTTCGGCGCGCGCAGCCGGGTCTATCCCGCCTCGGCCTCGGCCTGGATCGCCGCCGAGGCGCCGCGCGCGACGCTGGCGCCGTTCAACGCCTCGGGCCATTCACCGCATCTGGAGGAACCGGCGGCCTTCGCCGCCCGGATCGCCGCCTTTGCGCGGAGCCTGCCGGCCTGACCTGCCGGGGCGCTGGCGGCCCGCCGCCCTTGTCGCTTGGACCGGTGCAACAACGCCGCCCCCCGGCGCCGCTAGGGTTTCCACTCTGTCGCCTGGACCAGCGCGCGCCCTTCGCAGATCAGCCGGCCCGCCGGATCGCTGCAGCTGGCCCAGAGATCGACCAGCTGGCTGTCCGGCCGCAGCCGGGTGATTTCGACCCGCGCCGCCAGTTCGGCGTTCACCGGGGCAGGGGCATGGAAGGTCAGTTCCTGCTTGAGGTAATGCGTGCCGCGCCCCGGCAGGTGCATGCCCAGCAGTTGCGAGAACAGCGCGGCGATCAGCGGTTCGGGCACATGCGATGCGGGGGCACCACCGCTGAGCGCGGCAAATTCAGCCAGATCGGCGGCGGTAAAGCGGCGCCGCAAGTCGGCGGATTGGCCAAGCCGCATCACGCCACCTCGGCCTCGCCGCGCAGCACCTCGGCGCCATCCGCCTGCCGCCGCGCGCTCAGCACCAGCCTGCCCGGCACTTCGCCGGTCACCGACAGCGTCAGCGCCTCGCCGGCAAAGGCGGGGTGCGGGAACATCAGCGCCTGGCGAAGCTGTCGCGCGTCGGGATGGGCAGCGTGCAGCAGCGCCCACAGCCGGGCATAGATCAGCATGCCGTGGCTGACGGTGCGGCCAAAGCCGCCCCGCGCGGCATAATCCGGGTCGACATGGATCGGGTTGGTATCGCCCGACAGCTGCGCGAAGCGGTCGAACTCGGCCTGGGTCGGCAGCCAGCTGGCGCTCAGCTCGACGGGCATGGCATCAGCGCCTTCAGCGCGGGCTTGCGCACCTTGCCCGCCGGGGTGCGCGGCAGGTCGGCCACCAGATGCACCTGCGCCGGCACCTTGTAGCCGGCCAGCCCCTCGCGGCACCAGCGGCGCAGCGCCTCGGGGTCGGGCTGGCGCCCCGGCCGCGCGATCACGAAGGCGGCGCCGGTCTCGCCCCAACGGGAATCGGGGATGCCGACCACCGCCGCTTCCAGAATGTCGGGATGGCCGTGCAGCACCCGTTCCACCTCGGCCGGATAAACGTTTTCACCGCCGCTGATATACATGTCCTTGATGCGGTCGACGATGAACATATAGCCGTCCGCATCGCGCCGCCCGACATCGCCGGATTTCAGCCAGCCATCGGAGGTGAACAGCTCGGCGGTGGCGGCGGCATCGCCGTAATAGCCGGGGGTGATATTGGGGCCGTTCAGCTGGATCTCGCCGGTGCCGGGGGTGCCGTCGGGCACCCCGTCCAGCCGCGCGCGGGTGAGGATCTGCGCCTGCCCGACCGAGCCGATCTTGGTCTGCGCCATCGCCTCGTCCATCAGGAATACGGTGGGGCCGGTTTCGGTCATGCCGCAGCCGTTCAACACCCGCGCGCCGCGCTCGGCAAAGGCACGGATCAGCGGCTCGGGCAGGGCGGCGCCGCCACAGCCACAGCGGATGCGGGACCAGTCCACCCGGTCGATCTCGGACGAGAGGCTGAATTCGCGGTAGATCGTCGGCACCCCGAAGAACTGGTCGATCTCGCCGTCGCGGAACAGCGCCAGCAGCGCCGCGGCGTCGAATTTCGGCAGGATCACCGAATGCCCGCCCAGCAGGAAGACCGGCAAGGTGTAAAGGTTGATGCCCGAAGTGTGAAACAGCGGCAGGAAATTCACCGTGCGCGAGGCGCGGGTCAGCGACACCGCGCTGCCAATATTCACCATATTGGCCCAGGCCATGCGCGCGGTCTGGATCACCGCCTTGGGCCGGCCGGTGGTGCCCGAGGTGAACAGCAGATACCAGGGCCGCTGCGCCGGGATCGCCTCGGCCATGGCCGGGCCGCCGTTGCCGGTCCAGCGCTCCAGATCGCGCCCGAGGTCGAACAGCGGGCAGTCCAGCCGCGCCGCCAGTGCCGCCGCCAGCGGGGCCTGCGCCTGGTCATGCAGCAGCGCGCTGGGCGCGATTTGGTCCAGCGTCTCGGCCAGTTCGGCGGCGGTCTGGCGCCAGTTCAGCGGGCAGAGGATGATGCCGGTTTTCTGGCAGGCGAACAGTGCAACGAAGAACTCTGCGCAGTTGTGACACAGGATGCCCAGCCGGTCGCCGGGGGCCAGGCCCGCCGCCTGCAATCCATGCGCCATCGCGTCGGCGGCGCCGTTGACCTCGGCAAAGCTCCAGCTGCGGCCGCTGCTGCGATCGGCAAAGGCCGCCGCATGGGGTGTCAGCTCGGCCCGTCTGGCCGCCATGTCCGGCACGGTGTCAAACAACCGTCACTCCCTCCCGGTTCCGACGCGTGGTCATGGCAGGAAAGTGGCCCGATGCGGGCGCGGGCGCAAGATGGCGCGTGGCGTCGCCCGGCTCAGGGCTCCAGCCCGTGGCGGATAAAGCGGAAGGCTTCATCAACGACGTGGTCGATATCCGGGTTGTCCTCCCACAGGACATAGCGTTCACCCAGCGTCTTGGCGATGCCCATCAACGCCCAGGCCCGGATCTCGGGATCGCCGGCGCGAATCTCGCCGGCGGCGGTGGCCGCGGCCAGCCGCTGTTTATAGGCGGCGGCGAAGGTGGAGAAATAGGCGCGGTAGGCGTCGGGATCGATATAACGCGCCTCCTCGACGATTCGGTACAGCGACGGGCGTGCGGCGACAAATTCCAGGAAGGCGCGGATGCCCTCGCGCTCGGCCTCCAGCCGGTTGGGCATTTCGCGGATCGAGTCGGTCAGTGCCCGCCGGGTCAGCTGGCCCATTTCCAGCAGCAGTTCGCGGAACACCGCCTCTTTGCTGGAAAAATAGATATAGAAGGTGCCCAGCGCGGTGTCGGCCTCTTGAGTGATGGCGGCGATCGAGGAGGAGGCAAAGCCGGTGCGCCCGATCACGGCTTCGGCCGCTTCCAGGATCTTCTTGCGCCGGGCTGCGCCGCGCTTGGTTTTGGGTCGCGCTGTCATCGGTAAAGGACATGATATGCGATTCACCTTTCATATTGCAAGGAATCCCGGTGGAGAGGTAAACGAAGCTCGCCCGCGCGGAAGAGGCCCCGGATGCGGATGCCGCTTTTCCCCGGCTGTGCGGGGCGCTAGACCGGGGCATGGCCCTGACCTTTCCCACGTTGCCCGACCTGCTGAATCACGGTTTCGACACCGTGATCGATGTGCGCAGCCCGGCGGAATATGCCGAGGATCACATCCCCGGCGCGATCAGCCTGCCGGTTCTGGACAATGACGAACGCGCCCGCGTCGGCACCATCTACAAGCAGCAAAGCCCGTTCCTGGCCCGCAAGCTGGGCGCGGCGCTGGTGTTCCGCAATGCC
Source organism: Pseudooceanicola lipolyticus (assembly GCF_002786325.1). GTDB lineage: Bacteria > Pseudomonadota > Alphaproteobacteria > Rhodobacterales > Rhodobacteraceae > Pseudooceanicola_C > Pseudooceanicola_C lipolyticus. The sequence continues at coordinate 13,301 of NZ_PGTB01000099.1, forward strand.
GCCGATCATATCGAACAGCGGCTGAGCCATCACGAGGGCGGCTGGCGTCCGCTGGTCTATTGCTGGCGCGGCGGGCAACGCTCGGGTGCGTTCGGCTGGATGCTGGGCGAAATCGGCTGGCGGGCGCAGACCATCGCCGGCGGCTATCGCAGCTATCGCCGGCTGGTGAACGCGATGCTGTATGACACGCCGCTGCCGCATCGCCTGGTGCTGCTGGACGGCTATACCGGAACGGCAAAAACCGAGATCCTGGCGCGGGCGGCGGCACAGGGGGTGCAGGTGCTGGATCTCGAAGACTGCGCCAATCACCGCGGTTCGCTGCTGGGCGATGTCGGCGACCAGCCCAGCCAGAAGGGGTTCGAAAGCCGGCTGGCCGGGGCACTGTGCCGGTTCGACCCGGCGCGGCCGGTGCTGGTCGAGGCGGAATCGAGCAAGATCGGCGACCGCATCCTGCCGCCCAGCCTGTGGGCGGCGATGAAAGACGCGCCGCGGATCGAGATCTGTGCGCCGATGGCCGCGCGCGCGCACTACCTGGTGCGCGCCTATGACGACATCCTCTCCGATGGCGACCGGCTGGCATTCAAGCTGTCCTTCCTGCGCCCGCATCGCGGCGGCGCGGTGGTGGATGGCTGGACCGCGCTGATCGCGGCGGGCGACAAGCTGGGGGTGACGCGGGCGCTGATGGAACAGCATTACGACCCGGCCTATGACAAGTCGCGCCGGGCCTTCGGCGCGGTGGCGGCGGCGCGGGTGTCCCTGGCGGGTCTGGCCGAGGCCGACCTGGCCGAGGCGGCCGAGCGGATTGCCGAGATTTTGGCGCGGGACGGGCTGACGCGCGGCTAGGCCGATGTCACCCCGCAGGGGATCTTCTGCTTTCGGTTTTTGGTGTGAGGGATCGGGTGACTCAATCCTTCGCCAAAGCGATCCGCGCCGGCCCCGCCGTCAGCACCCCGATCCGCGCCGCCGGATAGCCGGCCGCGCGCAGCTGCTCTAGAAGTGCATCCGCCGCGTCGGCGGGGACGGCGGCCAGCAAGCCGCCCGCTGTCTGCGGGTCGAACAGCAGATCGAGGCGCGGCTGTTCCGGTAAATAGGGCGCCTGCGCCCGGTTTTGCGGAAACAGGGTTGACCGTATCCCGGCCGCGGCCAGGTCCAGCGCGCCGGCCATCAGCGGCACCGCCTCGGGGTTCAGCGCCGCGCCAGTGCCGGAAGCTTCGCAAATGTTCAGCAGGTGTCCGGCCAGGCCGAAGCCGGTGACATCGGTCATCGCATGGGCCCCGGACAGGATCGCCGAGGCGGTGCCCTGCGGCATCATCATCTGCGCCAGCCCCGCCGCCACCCAAGCGCCTTGCGCCTGCAACTGCATCTCGGCGGCCAGCAGCACTCCGCTGCCTAGCGGCTTGGTCAGAATCAGGACATCGCCGGCTCGGCCGCCGGCCAGGGTCACCGGCGGGCGGGCGCAGAGTCCGGTGACGGTAAAGCCCACGGTTAGCTCGTCACCCAGCGAGGTATGGCCGCCGACAATGGCGGCGCCGGCATCGTCCATCACCGCGCGGGCGCTCTGCATGATCTCGGCCAGCATCCGCGCCTGCAACGCCTCGGACTGGCGCGGCAGGATCAGCGTGGCGGTCGCCGCCTGCGGCGCCGCGCCCATCGCCCAGATATCGCCCAGCGCATGCATCGCGGCGATCCGGGTCATCACCACCGGATCGGCGGAGAAGGCGCGCAGGTGGTCCGAACTGATCACCTGGTCGACGCCCCCGGTGCGCAGCAGCGCGGCATCGTCGCCCGGCAGCGGGGTGATATCGGCGCGCGCGCTG
>NZ_PGTB01000009.1 GCF_002786325.1 Pseudooceanicola lipolyticus
GACCGCCTGGCCGCCCCGCGCGGCAAGGCGAGCCTGGCCAATCGCTTGCGCAAGCGGTTGGGCCTGCCGCCGGCGCAGATTGCGCTGTTGAATGAATTCGCCCGGCCGCTGCCGCAGCATGCGACGGCGCTGGCGGCGCTGATCAAGGCGCTGCCGGTGCGCCATAGCGGGCTGCGCCCGCTCGACGAGGCGATTTCGACGGCGGGGGGAGTCAGGCAGGATGCCCTGGACGGGGCGTTGATGCTGAAGGCTTTGCCCGGCGTGTTCTGTGCCGGCGAGATGCTGGATTGGGAGGCGCCGACCGGCGGCTATCTTCTGACCGCCTGCCTGGCCACCGGGCGCTGGGCCGGACGCGGTGCGGCGGCCTACCTGGCCTGACGCGCCGCGGCGCGCAGCTCGCGCTCCAGTGCCTCCAGGAACCGCGAGCGGTCAGCCTTGGTAAAGCCGCGCCCGCCGCCGCCGGCGCCCAGCGGGTTGGCGGCGCGAAGATCGGCCATCAGGTCGCGCATCGCCAGCTGCTGGCCGATATTGGCCCGGGTGAAGGCCTCGCCATTATGGCGCAGCACCCGCGCCCCGGCCTCGATGCATTTGGCGGCCAACGGGATGTCTCCGGTGACCACCACGTCGCCCGGCCCGGCGCGGTCGGCGATCCACTTGTCGGCCTCATCCGCACCCTGCGCCACGATCACCGTTTCCACCAGCGGGTTGGGCGAGGGGCGCAACCCGCCATTGGAGACGACGTACATCTTCACCCGGTGCCGGGTGGCCACCTTTTCCGCCTCGGCTTTGACCGGGCAGGCGTCGGCGTCGATAAACAGTGCCGTCATGCCATCAGGTGATCGGCGTGAAAGCGGACATGATCCTCCATGAAGGAGGCGACGAAGAAATAGCTGTGGTCATAGCCGGGCTGCAGCCGCAGCACCGCCTGCTGCCGTCGTTTGGCCACCGCGTTGGCCAGCGCCTCGGGGCGCAGCAGGTCGATGAACTGGTCGGCGGTGCCGGTATCGGTGAGGATCGGGCCGTCAAAGCCGTTGGCTTCCATCAGCAGCGTCGCGTCATGCGGTGCCCAGGCGGTCTCATCATCGCCCAGATAGGCGCTCAGCTGCTTGCGCCCCCAGTCCGAAGCGGTGGGATTGGCGATCGGCGCGAAGGCCGAGACCGAGCGGAAGCGCCCCGGCAGGCCCATGGCCAGCGTCAACGCGCCATGCCCGCCCATGGAATGGCCGGTGATCGCCTGGCGTTCCATGTCCAGTGCAAAGGTCTCGCCCAGCAGCGCCGGCAGTTCGGTCGCCACGTAATCCCACATGGAAAAATGCGGCGCCCAGGGCGATTGGGTGGCATTGACGTAAAAGCCGGCGCCCTTGCCCAGGTCATAGGCTTCGTCATCGGCCACCTCCGCGCCGCGCGGCGAAGTGTCGGGAAAAACCAGCGCGATGCCTTCTTCGGCGGCCCAGGCCTGCGCCCCGGCCTTGGTCATGGCGTTTTCATGGGTGCAGGTCAGGCCGGAGAGATACCATAGCAGGGGCACCGGGCCGTCCTTGGCCTCTTCCGGCAGGAACAGGCCAAAGGTCATGTCGCATTTGCAGGTGGCCGAGGCGTGGGTATAGACGCCCTGCACACCTCCGAAGCAGCGGTTTTCCGACTGGATGTCCATTGTGCAGTCCTTGTTCAGGTTTGGCCCTTGGCTATCCGGCGCGGCCGGCAAGGTCCAGCCGGCTCTTTACATTCCCGGACCGCTCCCGTTTTTTGGCCCTGCAAAATTTGAGAGGCAGGCATGACCCCGCAGGCGGTGATTTTTGACATCGGCAATGTTCTGATCGAATGGCAGCCGGAACGGTTTTACGACCGCGAGATCGGCGAGGCGCGCCGGCGGGCCCTGTTTGCCGAGGTCGATCTGCACGGCATGAACGACAAGGTCGACCGCGGCGGACATTTCACCGAGGTGATCTATGCCACCGCCGAAGATTATCCCGACTGGCGCGCCGAGATCCGCATGTGGCACGACCGCTGGATCGAGCTGGCCACCCCGGTCATCGATCACTCGGTGCGGCTGATGCGGGCGCTGCAGGCAAAGGGGGTGCCGGTCTTCTCGTTGACCAATTTCGGCATCCAGAGTTTCGACTATGCCGCCACGCACTACCCCTTTCTGCGCGATTTCGACCGGCCCTATATCTCGGGCCATATGGGGGTGATCAAACCCGAACCGCGTATCTATGAAATGGTCGAACAGGATTGCGGCGTCGCTCCCGGCGCGCTGCTGTTCACCGATGACCGGGCCGACAATATCGCGATGGCCGCCAGCCGCGGCTGGCAGACCCATCTGTTCGAAAGCCCCGCAGGTTGGGCAAACCGGCTGGTTGCGGCGGGTCTGCTGAGCGAAAAGGAGGCCGCATGACCCTGCCGATCATCCCCTTTGCCGAAGGCGAGGCACTGCTGAACTGGCTGGAACTGACCGAGGCCCTGGCTGCGGGGCACCAGCTGCCCAAGGCCGAAATCGGCGATACCTTCCTCTATCGCGACCCCGACACGCTGCTGTCGCGCGCCGCCTGGATCGACGGCATGGGGCTGGCGGTGAAATCGGCCACCGTGTTTCCCGGCAATCCGGGCAAGGGCAAGCCGATGGTGAATGGCGGTGTCTGCCTGTATTCCGACGCGGATGGCATGCTGGAGGCGCTGGTGGATTTCCACCTGGTGACCAAGTGGAAAACCGCCGGCGACAGCCTGCTGGGGGCGCTGCGGCTGGCCCGCGCGGACAGCGAGCGCATCCTGATCGTCGGCGCGGGAACGGTGGGCGCCTCGCTGTGCGAGGCCTTTGCCGCGGGCTTTCCGCAGGCGAAACAGGCGGTGTGGAACCGCACCACCAGCAAGGCGCGGGCGCTGGCCGAGGCAAAGGGTGTGGACCTCGCCGAGGATCTGGAAACGGCGGTGCGCGCGGCCGACATCATCGTGTCCGCCACCATGTCGACCGAGCCGGTGATCAAGGGCGAGTGGCTGCGCCCGGGCCAGCATCTGAACCTGATCGGTGCCTACCGCCCCGACATGCGCGAGGCGGATGACGCCGCGCTGCTAAAATCGAAGGTCTATGTCGACAGTTTCGACACCACGCTGGACCATATCGGCGAGCTGAAAATGCCGCTGGCCGAAGGGGTGCTGCAGCGCGCCGATGTGCTGGCCGATTTCTACGCGCTCGACGCCTTCCGGCGCGGCGGCGCCGACGAGATCACCCTGTTCAAGAATGGCGGCGGCGCGCATCTGGACCTGATGACCAGCCGCTATATCCTCGACAAGTGGCGGGCGGCCTGACCGGCAGTCCGCCCGGCCCGGCTCAGTAGATCACCACCGAGCGGATCGACTCGCCCTTGTGCATCAGGTCGAAGCCCTCGTTGATCGTGTCCAGTGTCAGGGTATGGGTGATCATCGAGTCGATCTCGATCTTGCCGTCCATGTACCAGTCGACGAATTTTGGCACATCGGTGCGGCCCTTGGCGCCGCCAAACGCGGTGCCTTTCCAGACCCGTCCGGTGACCAGCTGGAACGGCCGGGTCGAGATCTCGGCCCCCGCCGGCGCCACGCCGATGATCACCGACACGCCCCAGCCGCGATGCGAACATTCCAGCGCGTCGCGCATCACCTGCACGTTGCCGGTGGCATCAAAGGAATAGTCGACGCCGCCGATCTGGTCTTTCTCGGTCTTGGTCAGGTTGACGATCTCCTGGACGGTGTTGTCCACCTTCTTGGGATTCACGAAATGGGTCATGCCGAATTTCTTCGCCATCTCGGCCTTGTCGTCGTTCAGATCGACACCGATGATCATGTCGGCCCCGGCCATGCGCAGGCCCTGGATCACGTTCAGCCCGATGCCACCCAGGCCGAACACCGCCGCGGTCGAGCCGATTTCGACGCCGGCGGTGTTGATCACCGCGCCGATCCCGGTGGTGACGCCGCAGCCGATATAGCAGATCTTGTCGAACGGCGCGTCCTCGCGCACCTTGGCCAGCGCGATCTCGGGCATCACCGTGTGGTTGGCGAAGGTCGAACAGCCCATGTAGTGATAGATCGGTGTGCCATCCAGCATCGAAAACCGCGAGGTGCCATCGGGCATCAGCCCCTGGCCCTGGGTGTTGCGGATGGCGGTGCACAGGTTGGTCTTGCCGGACAAGCAGGAATAGCATTCGCGGCATTCCGGGGTGTAGAGCGGGATCACGTGGTCGCCCGGTTTCAGGGTGGTGACGCCTTCGCCGACTTCGAGGACGACACCCGCGCCCTCGTGGCCCAAGATCGACGGAAACAGGCCTTCGGGGTCGGCGCCGGACAGCGTAAACTCATCCGTGTGGCAGATACCGGTCGCCTTGATTTCGACCAGAACCTCTCCAGCTTTCGGGCCGTCGAGGTTTACCTCCATGATTTCAAGCGGTTTTCCGGCCTCAAGGGCCACGGCTGCACGGGTACGCATTTTCGAATTTACCTCCTGGGCATTTTCAGGGAACCTGCGGCAAACCCGGTGTGTTTTCAACCGGGGATATCAGCGAGGGGCCAGTGATTTGCGCGCAGGGGAAAGCAGAGTGACAAGAGTGAAGTGGATGGTGCCGGTGTTGGTTCTTGTCGCCGCCTGTGCCGATGTGCCGGATGACACGTTGCCCCCGGAGCCGGTTGAAACGGTGCAGTCCAATCCCGGCTTTGGCGGGATCGAGGGGTTGGAGCGCCCCGCCGCCGAGTTCGAAGTGCTGGAGGCCTGCTTGGAGGAGTCACAAAAGCTGTTGGTCGGCCAGCCGGTGGCGCAGGCGCGCCTGACGCTGCCCGCGACGGCGCGGATCATCGGGCCCGACGATATCTATGTGCAGGACTATCGCCCGGAACGGCTTAATGCGGATTACAACGCGCAGGGCATCGTCACCCGCCTATGGTGTGGCTGAACCGGACCAGAGACCCCTATCGGCACCTCGCGGGCGGTGTGCCGTTGCATAACCGGGCCCTGTGCCCGTCCGGCCACACTGCGCCTCATTTGCAACGATTCCGGGCGGAGGAAAGTTTCATCTTCCCCGCAACCACAAGTGGTTTAGATTTTCAGCACGCGTAAGCGGCCGCCTGCCGCGGCCGTATAGTTGGTAAATCTAGAGTTCGGTCAAGAAAGAGCGGAGATTGAGGTTCGGAACGAAAACGGCGCAGACCGGCTTGTTGGTCTTGTGCCTGGCTTTGACGGTATTTTCCTTCTTCACCGTCCGCAACGCGGCCGAGGACCGCTCTCGTGCGGCGTTTGGTGCGCTGGTTACCGACAGCCAAGACGCATTTCTCGCACGCCTGAAATCCTATCGGCAGAACCTGGTCGGGTTGGGCGGGCTGTTCGTGGCATCCGAACAGGTGACCAAGGACGACTTTGCGCTCTACGCCGCGCAATTGCGGCTGGATGAAAGCATGCCAGCGGCGCTCGGTGTCGGCTATCTGGCGCCGGTGGCGCGGCAAGCGCTGCCCGCTTACCTCGAAACCGCGCGCACCGACGGCGCGGGCCGTCTTGAAATCTGGCCCGATACCGGCTTGGACGAGCTGTTCATCACCAAGTATTACCAAGAATACGAGGCCAGCACCCTGCAGGCCGGGTTCGACATGGCCTCGCATGACGGCTGTCGCGCAGCGGCGCAACTCTCGCGTGACAGCGGCGCGCCGCAGATTTCTCCCGTGCAGCAGCCCGAAGGCGGCGTGCGGGAATTTCACTTGTTGCTGCCGGTCTATCGCACCGGGCCGCCCCCCGAAACCGCAGCGGCGCGCCGCGAGTCCTTCATGGGTTGGGTGTTTGCCGCCTTCGCCGGAGAGCAGGCCTTTGACCGGATCACCGCGACGCAATCAAACCTGTTTCACCTGCGCGCCTATGATGCCTCGGACACCGGCGCGCGCAGCCTGATCTATGACAGCGCCGAGGCCGGGTTCGACCGCACCGCCGCCGCGTTCACCGCGACCGCGCAGCTGGAGGTAATGGGACGCCGCTGGATCCTGGACTGGGCCAGCACGCCAGAGTTCGACGCCAGCCAGAAAGATTTCACCGCGGCAATCATCCTGTTGGCGGGGGCGATTTTGACCCTGCTGTTCTGGCTGCTGTTCCGGAATACCACGCGGCGCGAGGCGGATGTGAACCGCAAGGTCGCCGAGGTCACCTCGGACCTGCGCAACAGCGAACAGGAAAACAGCGCCATCGTCGAAAACGCCCGCGCCGGGATCGTTCTGGTCGATGGGGGCCAGACCGTACTTGGCTGCAACCGGGCGGGGCTGGACATGCTGGGGCGCGACGCATCGGATGTGGTGGGGCGAGATCTGGCCGAGCTTTTCCCGGCGCTTGACCCATCGGCCGACAGTGGCATCTTCGAATTTTCCCCGATGACCAAAGACGGCGATGCGCCGGAGCGCCTGACCCTGGAATTCCAGAAAAGCGCCTGGCGGGCCGCAGACGGGCAGGCGCGTGGCATGCTGATCCTGCACGATGTCAGCCAGGAGGCACGTGCCAAGGCGCAGATCGCCGAGACCGAGCGCCGCTTTGATCTGGCGATGAAAGGGGCCGAGATCGGCGTGTTCGACATCGATCTTACAACCGGGAAATCGGTGGTGTCGGACACCTGGCGGCAGCTTATGGCGGTGCCACTGGACGATGCGGATTTCGACACGCAGGCCAATTTCCTGTCCCGCATCCACCCCGAGGACTACCCGGCGCTGCAGGCCGCGGATGCCGCCTGCCTGCGCGGCGAGACCGAGCGCAGCGTGGCCCAGTACCGGGTGAAATTCAGCGGTGATCGCTGGCGCTGGATGCGTTCGGACGCGGTGGTGGTGGAACGCGACCGGGCGGGCGCACCGCTGCGTATGGTTGGCACCCAGGCCGACATCACCGAGGAAATCCGCGCGCAGATCAAGCTGAAGCACAGCGAAGAACGGTTCCGCCTGATCTTTTCCCATGCGCCTGTTGGCAACGCGGTGATCGATCACATGGGGAATTTCATCCTGATCAACGACGCGTTGACCCTGCTGCTGGGCTATTCCGAGCGGGAGTTGAAGGAAGAGTGCCGGTTCCGCGATTTCGTGTCCGAAGAGGATCTGAAGAACATCCTGACCGAGGTGGAACGCTGCAAGGCCGACGGCATTCATGCGCTGGAGGTCGAAACCGAGCTGCGCCGCAAGGATGGCACGACCTGCTGGGGCCTGATGAGCCTGGCCTGGACCCTGGACGAGCATACCGGCGAAGACATCTTCATCCTGCAGGTCAACGATATTTCCGAGAAGCAGCAGGTCGAACATATGAAGAGCGTCTTCGTGGCGACCGTCAGCCACGAGCTGCGCACACCGCTGACCTCGATCCGGGGCGCGCTGGCGATCCTGGATGATTCCGCCGGCGCCGAGTTGAGTTCCTCCGGCCGCCGTCTGCTGGATATCGCCCAGACCAATTCGGACCGGCTGATCGAACTGGTCAACGATATTCTGGACCTCGAGCGGATCGAGACCGGCCGGCTGGAATTCGCCTTCTCGAAGGAAAGCGCCCGTGAACTGATGGAAGAGGCGCAGGCGCAGATCCTGCCCTATGCCTCACGCTTGGGAATCAAGGTCGAGCTGAACGTGCCCGAGGACGAGGACATCCTGGTCTGGTGCGACCGTGCCCGTATCGCGCAGGTTTTTGGAAACCTGGTGTCCAATTCCTGCAAATTTTCGAAATCCGGCAGCACCGTGACGATCGATGCCCAGAAGGAAGGAAAATTTGTCAAATTCCTGGTTCGCGATGAGGGCCAGGGCGTGCCGGATTCCTTCCGCAGCAACATTTTCAAACCTTTCTCGCAGGCCGATGGTACCGACACGCGACAGAAGGGCGGCACCGGTCTGGGGCTGAGCATTGCCAAGCAGCTGGTCGAACGGATGGGTGGCAAGATCGGCTATGACAGCGTGCCAAACGTGGAAACGGTGTTCTGGTTTACCACGGTGCTGCATGACGAAAGCCTGGAGGATCAATCCCATGTGCTGGGCCGTATGGCCATGCGTGTGTGATCCGGGCGAAGCCCGGTCCGGAGGCCCCGCGCTACTGTGGGAAATATCTCACTTTTGACATGATCTCGGCCTTAAAATAGCAGATAGCCGGACCAATCTGCGGTTCGAAGATTGACAGTTTGGGCGCCGACTTTAGAAAGTTGGGCGTTATCAAGAACCTGACAGAAAGAAGCAGGTAAAATTATTTGATCGGAGAGGGCAGCCGGACGATGAAATCGGAACGGTTTAAATTGAAGATCGCCATAATGGCACTGGGTTTGGTTTTGGCCGTCCCGCCCGTGGCGCATCTGGCTGGTTGGCAGCTTCCCGACATTGCCTATCCCTTTCTTCTGACCGCTACCGGCCTTTTCCTGGCAATGCTGGCAAAGGTTTTGTTCCACCGGTCCAAAGGCGCGCTGGAAAACGAACTCGAAGCGCACCAGCGTCAGCTGTTGCAAGAGGCCTCGGCCCTGAACCACCACGCGATGGTCTGCCTGACTGACACCAACGCCAAGATGTTCCACGTCAATGAGAAGATGCTGGCCACGCTTGGTTACGAGGCCTCCGAACTGATCGGCAAGACTGCGGGCCATGTCTATGACGGTGACAATGTCGAACTGTTCGAGGAAATCCGCGCCGGCCTGGCCTCAGGCCGCCCCTGGAGCGGTGAAACCCGGCTGAAGCATAAGAACGGCAGCACGGTCTGGACGCTGGCCACTGTCATTCCGCATCTGGACCGCCAAGGCAATCTGGCCGGCTCGATCTCGATCCGCAATGACATCACCGCGGCCAAGATGGATGTCGAGCAAAAGGACATGCACGCCGCGCTGCACAAGCTGTGGGACGAGGTTTACATCCTCGACCCGCAGACGTTTTCCTATGTGTACATGAACGAAGCGTCGATGGCGCGGCTGGGACTGTCCGAAGACGAGTACCGGTGCAAATCCGTCAGGCATGGTGAGTGCCAGATCGACGAGCAACAATTTCGCGATCGCATTGCACCTTTGCTGAGTGGTGAGGTCGATCACGTCAACTATCCCGACGTGATCGGCAAAACGCATTATGACGTGCGGGTACAGAAGGTCAGCACCTTTGCGGGTCAGCCCAAGCTGCTGGTGGTTTTGCGCGACACCTCGGAACAGGCCGAAGTCGAACGGGTCAAGGCCGAGTTGCTGTCGACGATCAGCCACGAGCTGCGCACGCCGATGACCTCGATCAAGGGCGCCATGGGGCTGCTGTTGTCCAATGCCGCCGGCGACCTGCCACAGAAAGCGCGCGACATGCTCAGCATTGCCTATCGCAATGCCGACCGGCTGGTGATGATCATCAACGACATCCTCGATATCGAAAAAATCGCGGCGGGTCAGATGGAGTTCGACCTGCAGGCGCAACCGCTGGTCGATGTCATCGAAGAGGCCATCGCCGCCAACGAGCAGTTTGCCAACCGGTTCGATGTCACCGTCAAAACCCATGATCTCGATGCCAAGGCGGTGGCCAGCTATGACTTCGGCCGCACCTTGCAGGTGTTGACCAATCTGCTGTCCAATGCCGCGAAATTCTCGCCACCCGGAGGCACGATCAACGTGCTGATGGAGCGCAAATCCGGCCGCATCCGCGTCAGCGTTCAGGACTTCGGTCCGGGTATTCCCAGGGAGTCGCAGAAGCGCATTTTCGAGCGTTTTGCGCAGGTTGCCAAAGCCACGAACAGTGCGGTGGCCAGCACCGGCCTGGGGCTGCACATCTCGCGCGCGATCATGGAACAGCAGCAGGGAACCATCGGCCTGGACAGCGAAGAAGGTGTCGGCTCGACATTCTATATTGAATTTCCCGCCGTAAACCATGAATTATCGGCCAAGGAAAAGCAGGTCGGTTTCGCCGGGTAACCACCCCGGCCCCCAAGAAGGTAAGCAGAAAATGCTACGTCTGATGCATGTCGAGGATGACGAGGACATCCGTGAAGTTGCCAAGATGGCCCTGGAGCTGTCGGGCAAGTTTGAGTTGCTGCAATGCGAGTCAGGCGAAGAGGCATTGAAGAAGGCCCCGGAGTTCATGCCCGAGGTGCTGTTGCTGGATGTGATGATGCCGGGGATGAGCGGCCCGACCACGCTGGAGACCCTGCGCAAGATGGACGCGTTTCGCGATACGCCCGCAATCTTCATGACGGCACGCGCGCAGCCTGCCGAGATCGAAGAGCTGAAGGCGATTTCGGCGATTGCGGTGGTGGTCAAACCCTTTGATCCGATCACCCTGGGGGATCAGATCATGGACGCGCTAAACGCCTGAGCCATTAAATTTAGAGAATGTGTGCCAGGCTGGCCGGGAGGACAGCGCTCAGCTGTCCTCGGTCAGGAGGTCTTCGGCGATTTCGGCGAAATCGCCCAGCGACTGGTAGACCTGCGACAGTTCCATGTTGCCGGTATCGAGAAACTCGATGATCCGGGTCTCGCATACCCGCGCCGTTTCGCCCAGATCCTGCAGGCCCAGCGTCCCGGCCGAGCCGGCGATCTTGTGCAAGATCTGCTGGGACTGACGCAGCGAGGCGGTGCTGGGCTCTTCGCACAGCGTTTCGATCTCGGTCAGCCGGTCGACCAGCATGTCGAGAAACCTGGCCCGGATCCGTTCAAGGCCGGGGATCAGAGCTGCTTGTGCGGTCATACCGCCTGCTCCGTCAGCCAGAAGCCATCGCTCATCCGCTCGCGCCGCTGCGCCTCGTCCTCGGCGCTGGCATGGGCCTGGATCACCGCATCCAAAGCGTTGCGCCCGGCCCGCCAGATCAGGCGGAAGGACTGGCCGGCGCAGACGCGGAAGTCCAGCTTGCGACCATCGCAGAAATGCAGGTCCATGTTGTGGATCTGAAGGTTGATCGCATCGGTCAGCTTGTCCAGGTCGGGGCGATAGCCGCCCTCGACAACGCAGATAAAGGTGCCGTTGCCGGCATAGGAAATCAGGAACTGATGCGGTTTCAGGCAGTCCGAAATCGCTTCGGAGGTGTCCGTGATCAAGCATTCAAAGCCGAATGGCGTGGAGTCCGCGTACAGCTCGTCGATCCGGCGGATGGTGAAGGCGAATACCGTTGACCCGAAAAGCGAGCCGCGCGAAAGCTCGGTGATGTAGTTTTCGAAGGCGAAATAATCGATGACGCCGTCAACATCCAGAATCGTCACCGGCTCGTTCAGTGCCACTTTCGGCTGCGGTGTGTTCGCGGCCTCGCTGGCGCGCGACACGGCAAAGATCTTCTTGGCCATGCCGCCTTCGCTGGTCAGGCGGGCCTCGGCGTTCTTGATCCGGAAGCGCAGCTCGGTGATATCGAAGGGTTTGGTGACGTAATCGGTGGCCCCGGCGGAAAAGGCATTGTCAATATAAGCCTTGTCCGACATCGCCGTGATCATCAGGATCGGGCTGCGGGCATAGGCCTGGGTCTGGCGCAGCAAACCGCAGAGTTCGATGCCGTCGGTTTCCGGCATCTGGATGTCCAGCAGGAAACAGTCATAGATGCCGGCCGCGGGATCCGAGAGCCGCGCCAGGGCTTCCTTGGCCGATTCTGCTGTGTCGACCTCGTGTTGACCAAATGTTGCCAGGAGTTCTGTCAGCAACTCCAGGATGATCGGATCGTCGTCGACCGCAAGTATTCTCATTCCTTCGCCTCGCAGTATTTGGTGCGCCTGCCGAAACGCAGCGTCCTACGTCTCCCTTTTGGGGCGTCGCGATATTGTTAGTTGGATACTGGCGATCGAATGCGGCAGGATTGTGGCTTTAATCTTCCTCTTTAAGGAATCTGAAAGGAATTCAACGGCTCAAATGCCGTCATTTGGAGCCCCCGCTGGCAGGCGATCCTACCGGTTCACCGAGTGGCTCGGGAACGCCGGAGCCGACTCCGCTGTAGGGCCTGGAATCGTGCACGGATATCCAGCAGATAAAATGGCTTGCCCGTCAGGGTTTTGGCACGAATAGCGACAGGAGCAAACCGGCGCCCGCGCCGATGCAAATGCCCGCGGCATCGGCAAGGAAATCATTCAGATCCGCTGTGCGTCCCACCATCGGTTGAATCAACTCGATCGCGGCGCCATAGCAGGCCGCCGCCGGGATGATCCAGAACAGCCTCCGGGGGGTGAAGATCGCCGTCGGCAGCACGATTGCGGCAAAGGCCAGAAGATGGATGGTTTTGTCGGTGCCTGCCGGCCCGTGCACCACCAATGTCGGCCACAGGGTGCCAAAGCCGACGGCAAGCACCACGCAGGCCGTCAATAGCATGGCAAGTGATTGCGCCCTTCGGGCAGCGGCGATGGCAACAGACGACAAACCCGTTCCGCTCCGGTGTCATTAACGTTTTGGCCTTCGGGTCAATTAGAAACCCAGACTTCAATTGGGATATAGGGATCTCATCCGCCGAAGTCACCCATTGCCATCGGGCCGGTCGCTGGCGCGCATGTCCTTGCCCAGCGCATGCTGAATCCATAGGCGGAGATTGGCCATCATGCGGCCAAACCAATTCAATCTGACACGATCGGATTTGGGAGTTTGCAGCGGCACGGCGTGGCGGTTGCCGAATAGGCGTCTCGCAATTGGCGGGAGCAAACAGAGCAGCAGAACGGTCAACATCCCGGTCCCGGCATAGACAGCCAAAGCGATCCATACCGAAAAGCCGCCCAGCAGGGTCAGCACGCCTGCGATCAGTCCCAACAGAGTCGCGGCAAGGATGAGTCCGACGATCATGCCGAATTCCTGCGCTGTGCGATTCCCCCGAAGCGTCAGGCGACAAGGCCGCGGAAATCGCCAATGGGTTGGTAATCTTTACCGGTCACCTTTTAACTTAGTGTTAAGATAGTGCGCGTTGGGCGGGTTTCCTTGGCCTTGGGGTTTGCCGCCGCCGCGTTCGCAATAAAGTGATTGTCGCCTGTGATTCTTTTTATTGTGGATGCCGCGCCGGGACATGACCCAAACGGGGGCATACATCGGATCAATCAGGGTCAGTTCCGGCCGGGTCTGATCCGTTCGAGTTATCTTTACGGCCTCTTCCGGCCCGGCTACTCAGGGACAAGGCCGGGTCAGGGTTGTCCGACCCGGCGCTGTTTACTCTGCGAGGAATTTGCCTGATGACCGATTTGCTGTTCGACCAGCCTCAACCGTTGACCCTGCCGGTATCGGGGGAAAGCGCCGAATACCCGGTGCGGCGGATCTTTTGCGTGGGGCGCAACTATGCCGCCCATGCCGCCGAGATGGGGTTCGAGGTCGATCGCGAGGCACCGTTCTATTTTACCAAGTCCGCCGCCAATGCGGTTCTGACCGGGGCCTCGCAACCCTATCCACCGGGCACCGCGAATTATCACCATGAAATGGAACTGGTTGTAGCCATCGGTGCCCCGGTGTTCCAGGCCACGAAAGAACAGGCGCTTGCGGCGATCTATGCCTATGGCTGCGGGCTGGACATGACCCGGCGCGACCTGCAAATCGCCTCGCGCAAGATTCAGCGGCCTTGGGACCTGGGCAAGGATGTCGAACAGGGCGCGGTGCTGGCGCCGCTGACCAAGGCGGCCGGCTTCGGCGAGATCGGGCCGCAGCGCATTTACCTTGAGGTGAATGGCGAGATTCGCCAGGACGCCACCCTGAGCGAGCTGATCTGGAAGTTGGACGAGATCGTGATGGACCTGTCGAAATTCTATCACCTGGAACCGGGCGACCTGATCATGACCGGGACGCCCGCCGGGGTGGGCCCGGTGGTTGCAGGCGATGTGATCACAGGGGGAATCGACGGGTTGGAGCCCATCCGGTTGAGCATCACGGCAGCGGAATAAAGCACGCCAAACCCCGCTGGTTGACCGCGCTGGATAGGGTCGAAATTAACTAGTTATGCATCATAACTAAATTGACAAATCGGCGCGCGCTGTGTTTCCTCGTGGATGGAGAAAGACTTCGCTGTTGCACTATATTCACAAAAGGGCAGTATAGTGCAATAAGGGGTGGTCACAGGGAGGAGACACATGACCAATCGCAGAACGCTTCTGAGCGTTGTCACTGGCGCGGCCGTTGCCGCGTTGGTGGCGGGGCTTTCCGGAACCGCGGCGACAGCGCAGGAGGTGACGCTGAAGCTGCACCAGTTCCTGCCGCCGCAGGCCAACGTGCCGAAACTGGTGCTGGATGTCTGGGCCGACAATGTCGAAGAGGATTCCGGCGGCCGCATCAAGATCGATCGCTATCCGTCGATGCAGCTGGGCGGCAAGCCGCCCGAGCTGATGGACCAGGCGATCGATGGCGTCGCCGATATTGTCTGGACGGTGGTGGGGTATACCCCGGGCCGTTACCTCAGCACCGAGGTCTTCGAACTACCCTTCATGATGACCAATGCCCGCGCGGTCAGCCACGCGTATTGGGAGATGTTCGAAGAGCATATGAAGGATGACGAGTTCAAGGACGTGCACATCCTGGGTACCTGGGTGCACGGGCCGGGCATGTTCCACACCAAGGATCCGGTCGAGCGCCCCGAGGATCTGCAAGGTATGAAGATCCGCGGCGGTTCGCGCTCGGTCAATGCCTTGCTGACCGAACTGGGCGCGACGCCGGTCGGCATGCCGGTGCCCGCGGTGACCGAGGGCCTGTCCAAGGGGGTGATCGACGGCACCACCATTCCGTGGGAGGTGACCCCGGCGCTGAAAGTGCCGGAACTGGTTGCAAACCACACCGAATTCGAAGGGCACGCGCTGTATGTGCTGACCTTCGTGCTGGCGATGAACAAGGCCAAATATGAAAGCCTGCCCGACGATCTGAAGGCGGTGATCGATGAAAATTCCGGCCTGGAATTCTCGGTCTTTGCCGGCGGCACCCAGGCCGATGCCGATGGCCCGGCGCGCGAGATCGCCCTCGATCTGGGCAATAACATCATTACCATTCCGGCCGATCAGACCGAAGAATGGCGCAAGCGTGCTCAGCCGGTCTATGACGCCTGGCTGGAAGAAATGGCCGCCAAGGGCAAGGATGGCCAGGCGCTGCTCGATCAGGCGCGGATGCTGATCGAGAAATACACGCCGATGTATACCAACTAGGACGACCAGCCTCGTCTGGCCGCGGCGGAAACGCCGCGGCCCTCTGTCCACCCGGCAACCGGGGAACCCTCATGAAATCAATGATGTTGGGCCTGTCGCGCTTTATGTCCGTCCTGGGCGGGCTGGTGCTGAGTTTTCTGATCCTGCTGACCTGCACGTCGATCGCCGGGCGTCTGCTGAACGGGTTTTTCCACGGCGATTTCATGACCGCCATTGCGCCCGGCCTGTCAGACTGGATGCTCAATTTGGGGGTCGGCCCGGTCACCGGCGATTTTGAACTGGTCGAGGCCGGCGTCGCCTTTGCCATCTTCGCCTTCATCCCGCTATGCCAGATGACCGCCGGCCATGCCTCGGTCGATATCTTCGTCAGTTTCATGCCCGAGCGCCTGGTCGGCTTTCTGCGCATGGTGACCGAGGTGGTGTTCGGCCTGGTGCTGGTGGTGATCGCGGTGCAGCTGTGCAGCGGCATGCTGGACAAGATCGACAATCGCGAAACCAGCTTTCTTCTGGCCTATCCGGTCTGGTGGGCCTACGCGCTCAGCCTGTTTGGCGCCGTCGCCGCTGCAATCGTCGGCGTCTATATGGGCGCGGTGCGCGTCTATGAATTCTTCACCCACACCACCATCATCCCCGAAGGCACGGAGGCAGGGCATTGACCGACCTGCAAATTGGCATTTACTCGTTTCCCGCCCTGCTGCTGCTGATCTTTTTCAGGGTGCCCATCGGGTTGGCGATGTTCGTGGTGGCCTTTGTCGGCCTGTCGCTGCTGGAAGGCGTTAGCTTTCCGCTGCTGCGCCTGAAGAACGAGGTGTTTTCCACCTTTGCCAATTATTCGCTGTCCATCGTGCCGATGTTCCTGCTGATGGGGCATTTCGCGACGCTGGGCGGCATGTCGACCGCGCTGTTCCGGGCGGCGGAAAGTTTCCTGGGCCACCGCCGCGGCGGGGTCGGCATGGCGGCCATTGGGGCCTGTGCCGGGTTCGGCGCGATCTGCGGCAGTTCGCTGGCCACCGCGGCCACCATGGGCCGCGTCGCCCTGCCTGAGCTGAAGCGCTATGGCTATGCTGGCGGATTTTCCACTGCGACACTGGCCGCCGGTGGGACGCTCGGCATTCTTATCCCGCCCTCGGTGGTGCTGGTGATCTATGCCATCCTGACCGAACAGAACATCGCCAAGCTGTTCCTGGCTGCCTTCATTCCGGGGATCCTGGCGGCGCTGGGCTATGTGCTTGCGATCTCGCTGTATGTGCGGCTGTTTCCGGACAGTGCCGGCACCCGCCCGCCGGTGCCTTGGCGCGAACGCTTGGCCGCGCTGGTCGACGTCTGGCCGGTGCTGCTGGTCTTCGGGCTGGTGGTCGGCGGTATCTATCTGGGCTGGTTCTCGCCCACCGAAGGCGCGGCGGTGGGGGCGGCGGGCACCGGTCTGATCGCGCTGGTGAATGGCGGGCTGAACCGCGCCACCCTGATCGAAAGCTTTATCGTCACCGGCCGGTCGACGGCGATGATTTTCTTCATCGTGTTGGGGGCGGCGTTTTACAACGGCTTCCTTGCGCTGACCAAGCTGCCCGATGAAATGGTCAGTTTCGTGGTGTCGCAGGGCTTTGCCCCTTTGACGGTGCTGGTGGTCTTCCTGGTGTTCTACCTGGTGTTCGGCTGCGTCATGGACAGCCTGTCGATGATCCTGCTGACCATTCCGGTGTTCTGGCCGGTGATCCAGGCGCTGGATTTCAACCTGCTGTCGATGGAGGCGTTCCAGGCCCATCGCGCCGCCGAGGCGCTGGCCGAAGGGGTGGAGATCGCGCAGCCGATGCTGCAATCGATCCAGGAGGCGCTGGCGCAGGGCGTGTTGCTGACCAAAGAGCAGATCGATGCGTTGGGCATCCGCGTCAGCGAACGCCTGCTGGACCGGATCAACATGGAATACACCGCGATCTGGTTCGGCATCCTGGTGCTGATCGTGGTCGAGGTGGGCCTGATCACGCCGCCGGTGGGCATGAACCTGTTCATCATCAACTCGATGGACCGGGAAACGCCGATGCTGGAAACCTACAAGGCGGTCGGGTTCTTCGTTGCCTCCGACATCCTGCGGGTGATCCTGCTGGTGGCGGTGCCGGCGATCACGCTGTTCCTCTTGCCGATGTGACGCGGGATGGCAGGCGGACCGGCAAAAAGGAGGAAGCCAAAAGGGTCGCAACGTGACATCAGCGACGCCACGCTGCGCCGCTTTTCCGGCTATAACATGAAGCGCGCCTTCAACACGGTGCAGACCGATGTGAATCGCGTGTTGGCGCCGTTCGGGTTGCGGATGGTGACCTTTTCGGCGCTGGTGATCATTGTCGACAATCCCGGCCTGCGGCAGTCGCAACTGGCCGATGCATTGTCGGTCGAACGGCCCAACCTGGTGTTGATCGTCGACGATTTGGAGCGGCGCGGCCTGATCAGCCGTAACCCGTCGCCAAAGGACCGGCGCGCTTATGCGCTGAATCCCACCGACGATGGCGCCAAGCTATACCGTGCGGCGGTTGCCGCGGTCGGTGACCACGACGCGTGGATCACCCGGCATCTGAGCCACGCAGAGCGCGCGGCGCTGATCCCGGTTTTGCAGCGGATCGAAGCCGCCGACCGCGCCGAGGTGCCAGAGGAGAAGGCGAGCGGCCGGCCGCAGACCTCCTGAAC
This sequence comes from Pseudooceanicola lipolyticus, assembly GCF_002786325.1. Classification (GTDB taxonomy): domain Bacteria; phylum Pseudomonadota; class Alphaproteobacteria; order Rhodobacterales; family Rhodobacteraceae; genus Pseudooceanicola_C; species Pseudooceanicola_C lipolyticus. The sequence goes on from NZ_PGTB01000009.1 coordinate 17,706, forward strand.
CTGCCGGGCGCGCGTCACGGCGCGGGTAAAATTTAGATATGCAGTATATTGCCACAAATTGGCATTATGTTGCATAGTCGCACCCAGAGGAGATGATTCCGCGCAAGACCGGCCATGGCCGGGCCAGCAGGGAGGGGATGGAATGGGTGAATCGGAAAATGCCGCTGTTTACTTTGTGGATCGTCACGTCGAGGAGGGGCGCGCCGACAAGGTGGCGTTCCGCGAGGCGGACGGGCGCAAGCGCAGCCTGACCTATGGCCAGTTGGCCGAGGAGGCCTCGCGCTTTGCCGGGGCGCTCTACCGCCATGGCGTGCGCCGGGAAGAGCGGATCGCGATGATCGTCCGCGATCAGATTGAATTTCCGGTGGTGTTCTGGGGGGCGCTCAAGGCCGGCGCCATTCCGGTGCCGCTGAACACGTTGCTGTCCTCGGCGGTTTACGAAGACATCCTGAACGACAGCCGCGCCTCGATCCTGGTGGTGTCCGAGCAGCTGTGGGAGGTGGTCGAGCCGGCGGTGCAGGGCAACCGTTTCCTGCGGGCGATCCTGGTGATTGGCGAGGCGCCGCGGGGCACCGAAAGCTATGCCGAATTCATCAGGGACGCGCCGCCGCAGCCGGCGGTCGAGGCACATGGCGACGAACTGGCCTTCTGGCTTTATTCCTCGGGTTCGACGGGCACGCCCAAGGGGGTCCGCCATGTGCATGCCTCGCTGAAGGCGACGGTGGATACCTTCGGGCGGCAGGTGCTGGGCATTCGCGAGGACGACACCGTGTATTCGGTGGCCAAGATGTTCTTTGCCTACGGGTTGGGCAATGCCATGTCCTTCCCGATGGCGGTGGGGGCGACCACCATCCTTTATGGCGGCCGCCCCACGCCCGATGCCGCCCTGGAGATCATGAAAACTGAAAGGCCCACGGTGTTCTGTGCGGTGCCGACGCTTTATGCGGCGCTGGTCGCGGCGCAGGAAAAGGCCGGTGGCAAGCCCGACCACGCGATCCGCATCTGCACCTCGGCGGGCGAGGCGTTGCCGCGCGAGGTGGGCGAACGCTGGGAAAAGCTGTGGGGCGCCGAGATTGTCGATGGCGTCGGCTCGACCGAGATGCTGCATATCTTCCTGTCAAACCGTCCCGGCGATTGCGTCTATGGCACGTCGGGCCTGGCGGTGCCCGGCTACGAGGTGCGGCTGGTCGATGAGCATGACGAGGATGTGGCCGAGGGCGAGGTTGGTGAACTTCTGGTGCGCGGCCCGTCCAGCGCCGATGGCTATTGGAACCGCCGCAGCAAAAGCATGTCGACCTTCCAGGGCCACTGGACCCGCACCGGCGACAAATACGAGCGCACCCCTGCCGGGCGCTTTGTCTATTGCGGGCGCACCGACGACATGTTCAAGGTCTCGGGCATCTGGGTTTCGCCCTTCGAGGTCGAGCAGGCGCTGGTCGAGCATCCCGGCGTGCTGGAGGCGGCGGTGGTGCCCAAGGCCGATGACAAGGGGTTGGAGAAGCCCAAGGCCTTTGTGGTGCTGAAATCGGGCACCTGCGCCGAAGATGTCGGCGACCTGAAAGAGTTCGTGAAGCAGAAGATCGGCATGTGGAAATATCCCCGCTGGATCGAATTTGTCGACGATCTTCCCAAGACCGCAACTGGCAAGATCCAGCGGTTCAAGCTGAGGGAGTCTGTGTGATGGTGCTGGACTGGTCCGAAGCCTCGAACACGCCGCTGGTGATCGATGGCGCGCGGCTGGAATATTATTGCCTGGGCCCGGCGCCGGATGCGGCGCCCACCATCGTCATGTTGCACGAGGGGCTGGGCTGCGCCGCGCTGTGGCGCGACTTTCCCAAGCGGGTGGCCGAGGTCACCGGCATGGGAGTATTCGTCTATTCGCGCGCTGGCTATGGTCAGTCCGACCCGGTCGATCTGCCGCGCCCGCTGGATTTCATGACCCGCGAGGCCAAGCAGAGCCTGCCGCAGATTCTGGACGCCATCGGGTTTCGGCGCGGTATCCTGTTCGGCCATTCCGACGGCGCCACCATCGCCGGGATCCATGCCGGCAGCGTCGAAGATTTCCGCGTGCGCGGCCTGATCCTGATGGCGCCGCATTTCTTCACCGAACCCGGTGGGCTGGCGGCGATTGCCGAGGCCAGGAAGAGCTATGAACAAGGCGGGCTGAAAGAGCGGCTGGCCAGGTATCACCGCGACCCCGAAATCGCCTTTCGCGGCTGGAACGATGTCTGGCTGGATCCTGGCTTTGCCAAGTGGAACGTGGCCGAGGTGATCGATTATTTCCGCATTCCTGCGCTGGCGATCCAGGGGCGCGACGACCAGTACGGCACGCTGGCGCAGATCGAGGTGATCGAAGAGCGCGCCTATTCCCCGGTGGATATGGTGGTGATCGACAATTGCAAACATGCGCCGCATCTGGAGCAGCCCGAGGCGGTGCTGGCGGCGGTGGCAGAGTTCACCGCACGGCTGGAGCGGATCGAGGCGGCCGAGGTTGAGCAGGCCTGAACCTATCCCGCTGCCGCCCCATGCCCATGTGCCGGGGCGCAATGGGCGGCATGACGACGCTGTCTTCGCGCGGTTTCACGACAGCGTCCGCCCCGGCATGGGGGCGAAGGAACTGGCCCGCACCCTCGCCTGGCGGGCCGGCTGGGTCTATCTGAACCGGGGGTTCTATTGGGAAGCGCATGAGGTGCTGGAGCCGGTCTGGATGGTATTGCCGGACGGATCGGCCGAACGGCAGTTCACCCAGGCGCTGATCCAGCTGGCCAATGCCGCGCTGAAACACCGGATGGGGCGCGAGAACGCGGTACGGCGGCTGTGCGGCATCGTCGAGAAGCATCTGGCCGCCTGTGGCACGTCAGAGCGGGTCATGGGGCTGGAGGTGAGGGCGGTCCGCGACCGGCTGGCGATTCTTCGTGGCGGCGGTGGTTTGGGGGTTTTGGTAGAATGATGCACTATAGTGCACTTCAAGATGGCAGTAAAATGCCAGCAATTCGATAATTCGATGATTTTAAACAATTTAAAAATGGCACTATTTTGCACACCGCTCTTTACCTGAGCTGTGCAAAGCATTAAAGTGCCACCCAGGAGAAACCCAGGGAGCGCGACATGTCCAAGGTAATCGACTTTCAGACCGATCCTTCGAAATATCGGCACTGGCGTGTGGAGTATGACGGGGATGTCGCCAATCTCTACATGGATGTGGATGAAAAGGGTGGCCTGTTTGACGGGTATGAGCTGAAGCTCAATTCCTACGACCTGGGCGTCGATATCGAGCTGGCCGACGTGGTTCAGCGGATGCGGTTCGAGCATCCCGAGGTCAAGGTTGTGGTGATGCAATCCGGCAAGGACAAGGTGTTCTGCGCCGGCGCGAATATCCGCATGCTGGGTGGGGCCAGCCACGCCCACAAGGTGAATTTCTGCAAGTTCACCAACGAGACCCGCAACACCTTTGAAGCCGCCGAGGCGGATTCGGGCCAGAAATACATCGCCGCGGTGCGTGGCGCCTGTGCCGGTGGCGGCTATGAGCTGGCGCTGGCCTGCAATTACATCATGCTGACCAATGACAGTTCGTCCTCGGTCGCGCTGCCCGAGGTGCCGCTGCTGGCGGTGCTGCCCGGCACCGGCGGGCTGACCCGTGTCACCGACAAGCGCAAGGTGCGTCGCGACCGGGCCGATGTGTTCTGCTCGATCGAGGAAGGCGTGCGCGGCGACCGCGCCAAGGAATGGAAGCTGGTCGACGAGGTCGTCGCCAATTCCAAGTTCGACGACACCGTCAAGGAGCGCGCGAGGGAATTTGCCGCCGCGTCGAACAAGCCGGATGGGTTGACCGGGATCGAGCTGAAACCGCTTGATCGCAAGATCGCCAAGGACGGTTCGCTCACCTATTCGCTGGTCGAGGTCACGCTGGACCGTGACGCCGGCAAGGCGACCATCCTGATCAAGGGGCCCGAGGGCGATGCCCCGGCCGACACCGACGCGCTGCAGGCCGAGGGCTGCAACGGCTATATGCTGCGCCTGGCCCGCGAGTTGGACGATGCCATATTGCATCTGCGGCTGAACGAGCGTCAGGTCGGGCTGGTGGTGTTTACCACCCAGGGCGATGGCGAACGGGTGGCCGCGCATGAAAAGCTGCTGTTGGACAATGCCGATCACTGGCTGGCCAATGAGATCCTGCAATACTGGAAGCGGGTGCTGAAACGCATCGACCTGACCTCGCGCAGCATGGTGGCGCTGGTCGAACATGGCTCGTGCTATACCGGGATGCTGGCCGAGATCCTGTGGGCGGTCGACCGCAGCTATATGATGCTGGACGAGTTCGAGGGCGACAACCGGCCGCTGGCGGCGATCACCCTGACCGAGTCGAATTTCGGCACCTACCCGATGAGCAATGACCTGACCCGCCTGGAAACCCGGTTCCTGGGGGAACCCGAGGCAGTGGCCGCCGCGAAGGACAAGATTGGCGAGCCGCTGGAGGCGGACGACGCAGATGAACTGGGCCTGGTCACTTACATCCTGGATGACATCGACTGGGAAGACGAGGTGCGGATCTTCATGGAAGAGCGCGCCAGCTTCTCGCCCGACGCGATGACCGGGATGGAGGCGAACCTGCGCTTTGCCGGGCCCGAAACCATGGAAACCCGGATCTTCGGCCGCCTGACCGCCTGGCAGAACTGGATCTTCCAGCGGCCCAACGCCGTCGGCAAGGACGGGGCGCTGCAACGCTACGGCAGCGGGGTGCGTGGCGAATACAACATGGAACGGGTGTGAGGACGGGGGTGAACCCCATCCGGCAAACCAACTTTCCGGCGCAGGATGCGGGCAACCTCATCCTTCCCCGGCCCAAACGGAGGAAAATATGCTCGATCTCATCAATGTCAGCTACGACACCCAGATCCCCAACAATGTCGGGCTTTCCAGCGACAAGAAGGTGCTGAAGGCGCTGGAGAAATGGCATCCCGGCTATATCAACTGGTGGAACCACCTGATCCCGCAGAACTTCCAGGAATCGATGGTCTATCTGCGCACCGCCGTGTCGGTCGATCCCAAGGGCTGGGCCAAGTTCGATTATGTGAAGATGCCGGAATACCGCTGGGGCGTGTTGCTTGCGCCGCAGGTCGAGGACCGCAAGATCCCCTGTGGTGAACATTACGGCCAGCCCGCCTGGCAGGAAGTGCCGGGCGAATACCGCAATATGCTGAAACGCCTGATCGTGATCCAGGGGGATACCGAGCCAGGATCGGTCGAGCAGCAGAAGTTCCTCGGCCTGACCGCGCCCTCGCTCTATGACATGCGCAACCTGTTCCAGGTGAACGTGGAAGAGGGGCGCCATCTCTGGGCGATGGTCTACCTGCTGCAGAAATATTTCGGCCGTGACGGCCGGGAAGAGGCGGACGAACTGCTGGTCCGCTCGTCGGGCTCGGACGAGGCGCCACGGATGCTGGGTGCCTTCAACGAGGAAACGCCCGATTGGCTGTCCTTCTTCATGTTCACCTATTTCACCGACCGTGACGGCAAGATGCAGCTGGAATCGCTGGCGCAATCCGGCTTTGACCCGCTGTCGCGCACCTGCCGCTTCATGCTGACCGAAGAGGCGCACCATATGTTCGTGGGCGAAACCGGGGTTGGCCGGGTGATCCAGAAAACCTGCGAGCGCATGAACGAGGCCGGGATCACCGACCCCTATGACATCAACAAGGTGCGCGACCTGGGGGTGATCGACCTGCCCACGATCCAGAAAAAGCTGAACCTGCATTACACTCTGTCGCTGGACCTGTTCGGGCAGGAGGTGTCGACCAACGCGGCGAACGCCTTCAACGCCGGGATCAAGGGCCGCTTTATGGAAATGCGGATCGACGACGATCACCAGTTGAAGGATGCGACCTATCAGGTTTGCACCATCAAGGACGGCAAGATCGTCACCGAAGAGGCGCCGGCGCTGACCGCGATCAACATGCGGCTGCGCGACGACTATATCCGCGACGCTGCCGGTGGCGTGGGTCGCTGGAACAAGATCATCGATAAACACGGGATCGAGTTCGAGCTGAAGCTGCCGCATGAGGGCTTTCACCGCCAGATCGGCGTGTTCAGTGCGGTCGCGGTCGATCCCGAAGGCAAGATCATCTCGTCCGAGGAATGGAACAAGCGCCGCGACGAGTGGCTGCCGACCAAGGCCGATGGCGACTACATCCAGTCGCTGATGAAACCAGTCTATGAACCCGGCAAGTTCGCCGGCTGGATCGCGCCGCCGAAAGTCGGGATCGACAACAAGCCCGGCGATTTCGAATACGTCAAACTGCACATGGCCTGACCCAACCGGTCGCGCCTTAGATCGCGCCGATACCCGGGCCGGGAAGGGGCGGCCGCCGCCCCTTCACCGCCAGCCGGCAGGCCGCCACGCGACGCAAGATCGTATGCTGGGGGAAACTGTGGTAAAGTGAGTGCTGTGTCACAGACTTAGACCAAAGCTCGTTCTACCAATCTGATTGCAACCGGCCCTTTTTCTATTCGGAGTATCAGTCATGGAAATCGTTCGCAGCAAACCCGACACCTCCCAAACCTCGGCCCTGATGGCGGAGCTGGGCGCGCTCAATTGCGCCTGTGTCGGCTGCAGCAATTGCAATGGCTTGTGCGCGGAACTGATCGACGCTCTGACAATTCCAGAGCTGATCCTGTCCAGGAAACGCCAGTCGCAATGAACAAGCCGCTCAAGCAGCACCTGATCGACCCCGAAATCTGCATCCGCTGTTACACCTGCGAGATGACCTGCCCGGTGCAGGCCATCGAGCATGACGACAACAATGTCGTCGTCGATGCCTCCAAATGTAATTTCTGCATGGATTGCATCCCGGTCTGTCCCACCGGGTCCATCGACGAATGGCGGGTGGTGAACGAACCCTATTCGCTGGAACAGCAATACGAGTGGATGGAACTGCCCGAGCAGGAAGAGATCGCAACCGCCGAGGATGCCGATGCCGATCTCGACACGCTGGACGAGGCGATGGCCGCCCTGTTGGCCGAGGCCCATGCCGGCGCGGGTGGCAAGGCCAAGGCGCCGGCCACGGCGTCAAAGCCGACCGTCAACATGTACAACCTCGGCAAGCCGGCCGAGGCCAAGGTACAGGGCAATTACCGCCTGACCGATGCCGATAGCGACAGCGACGTGCGGCTGATCCTGCTGGATTTCGGCGGCCAGCCGTTTCCGGTGCTGGAAGGCCAGTCGCTGGGCATCATCCCGCCGGGCAGCGACGATGCCGGCAAGCCGCACCTGCCGCGGCTCTATTCCGTGTCTTCGCCGCGCGATGGCGAGCGGCCGGGATACAACAACGTCTCGCTGACGGTGAAGCGCGAGGAAAAGGGCCTCTGCTCGAACTATGTCTGCGACCTGAAGCCGGGCGATACGGTGAAAGTGACGGGGCCGTTCGGCGCCACCTTCCTGCTGCCCTCGGATCCGGAGGCGCATCTGCTGATGATCTGCACCGGCACCGGTTCGGCCCCGTTCCGCAGCTTTACCATGCGGCGGCAGCGCGAATACCCGTCGCTGAAGAATTCGCTGACGCTGGTCTTCGGGGCGCGGCGGCCCGGCGAACTGCCCTATTTCGGCCCGCTGAAAAAGGTGCCCGAAACCTTCATGCGCAAGGTCTTCGCCTTCTCGCGCGAGGATGGTGCGCCCAAGCAATATGTACAGGACAAGCTGCGCGAGGACCGGTCGCAGGTCGAGGCGCTGTTGAAGGATCCGAACGGACATATCTATATCTGTGGTCTGAAGGCGATGGAGAAGGGCGTGGAAGAGGCGCTGTCGGACATCGCCCGCGGCATTGGCATGAAATGGACCGATATCCGCGACGCGATGCGCGAAGACGGTCGTTATCACGTGGAAACCTACTGAATGGCCGATGCATCGGGGCCCGCAGTGTTCGAACATGAAATCCGCGTCGGCTGGGGCGATTGCGACCCGGCCAGGATTGCCTATACCGGGCGCCTGCCGGTCTTTGCGCTGGAGGCCATCGACGCCTGGTGGGAACATGTCCTGGGCGGGGACGGCTGGTATCAGCTTGAACTGGATCGCGGGTTCGGGACCCCGTTCGTACATCTGTCGCTGGATTTCCGTGCACCCGTGACCCCGCGCCACCGGCTGAAATGCGAGGTCTGGCCGACCCGGCTGGGCCGCACCTCGATCTCGTTCCGGGTGCTGGGACGGCAGGATGGCGTCTTGTGTTTCGAAGGCAATTTCACCTGCGTGTTCACCCGTGCGGCCACCGTCGACACCCGCGAACCGCCGCCTGAAATTCGCGAAATCGTCGAACCGCTGATCCGCGCCTGAGGGCGACGCGGCACAGAACCGCTGTAACGGTTTGGAAACGGATTGCCTGAGGCCCGGTCCCGTCGTAGATTGTGCAATATATCACACAAGCGCGGCGGGCATGACCGAGATTACGAATTTCCGAGGCGAAACCTCTCCCGACCCGGTGCACCGGTCCTCCGATGATGCGGTGGCGGCGCTGATCCGCCGCGTGGGCGAGCGCGTGCGCAAGGCGCGCGAACTCAAGGGGATTCCGCGCCGCGTGCTGTCCGAGATTTCCGGCGTGTCGCCGCGCTACCTCGCCCAGCTCGAGGCCGGCGAGGGCAATATCTCGATCGGGTTGTTGCAGCGCGTGGCCATCGCGCTGGACCATCGGATCGAATGGCTGATGGGCGAGGACGACCCGTGGTCGTCCGACGTGAACCGGGTGGCCGACCTGTTCCGCGCCGCCAGCGCCGATGTGCAGCAGGCGGTGATGCGCAAGCTGAGCCCCGAGCCGATCGAAACCAAGCGCGCTCGCCGCATCTGCCTGGTCGGGCTGCGCGGGGCGGGCAAATCGACCCTGGGCGCGATGGCGGGCAAGGCGCTGGGCGTGCCCTTTGTCGAGCTGAACCGCGAGATCGAGGACCACAGCGGCATGCCGGTGGACGAGGTGCTGGCGCTCTACGGTCAGGAGGGCTATCGCCGGCTGGAGGCGCAGGCGGTCGAGCGGGTGATCTGCACCCATGACGCCATGGTGCTGGCCGTCGCCGGCGGTATCGTGGTCGAGCCCGAGACCTATAATTCGCTGCTGGGGCATTTTCACACCATCTGGCTGAAAACCACGCCCGACGAACACATGGCCCGCGTCCGCGCCCAGGGCGACGAACGGCCGATGGCGGGCAATCCCGAGGCGATGGAACAGCTGAAATCGATCCTGACCAGCCGGGAATCGCTCTATGCCCGTGCCGAGGCGCAGCTCAACACCTCGGGTCGCCCGGTCGAGGAGTCTTTGAAGGATCTGCTGGCGCTGATCGAAGAGCGCGGGTTCCTGAAATAAGGGGGGGCAGGCCCTATTTCGGGGCCCTCAGCCAGTCATCGGCAAATGCCACCCTGGCCACCCCGGCCAGCCGGGCGAGGCGGGTCAGTTCGGCCTCCAGCCGCCCGGTGCGGGCGGCGGACCAGCGTATGCCGGGTTCGGGCCACAGCGCGGTAACGCGCAGCACGTCCTGGTCGCGATGCGCCTTCATGTCGATACGCCCGACGATGCGGTCGCCTTCCAGCAGCGGGAAGACGTAATAGCCATAGCTGCGCTTGGCCTCGGGCACGAAGATCTCGATGCGATAGCGGAACCCGAACAGGCGCTCGGCGCGGTTGCGGTCGCGCAGCGCCGGGTCGAACGGGCTGAGCGCGCGCATCCGCCCGCTGGGCGCGGGCGCGTTCTCGGCCTGCTCGATCACGTCGGGGCGGGCAAAGACCTTGCGCAGCGCGCCGCCGGTACAGACCACTTCGACCGGGATCAGCGCGCCCGCCGCCTGTTGCGCCGCGCACCAGGCCTTGGCCTCGTCCGGGCGCACGATGTCCCAGAACGCGGCGATTTCGCCGGACGTGGCAAAGCCCAACCGCTCCAGCGCGGCGCTGCACAGCCAGTCGACGCTTTCAGCCTCGTCCGGCACCGCGGCGGTGTGCAGCAGCGCCTGGTCGATCACCCGTTCGGTCAGGTCATAGCGTTTCTGGAACCCGTCGCGGCCAACCACCGTCACGGCTCCGGAACGCCAGAGGAATTCCAGTGCGGTCTTGGACGGGTGCCAGTCCCACCAGCCGCCGCTGCTGCGTTCTTCATCGGCGCCGACCTCGGAGGAACTGACCGGGCCGTTGTCGCGGATATGCGCCAGCACGCTGTCAAACCGGTGGTGAAATTCCTCGCCCTGCCAGCTTTTCCAGCGCTGTTTCAGCCGCGCGGCGTCGCGCCGGAACCGCAGGTGCCAGTGCGGGAAAAACGCCATCGGGATAACCGAGGCGTCATGGGTCCAGTGTTCGAACAGCGCCCGGTCGGCTTCGTACAGCCGTTTCAGATGGTTCGGGCGATAGGCCGGGCGGCGCGCGAACAGGATAAGGTCATGCGCCCGCGCCACGGTGTTGATGCTGTCGATCTGGACAAAGCCCAGCCTCTGGATCAGCTGCTGCAGGTCGGCGCCCTTGGCCGGGCCGCTGGGCGCTTCGGCCAGCGCGTGGCGGTGCAGGAACAGCCGGCGCGCAGTGCGGGTGTCGAGGCGGGGCAGTGCCACAAGGGCCTACCAGCGTTTCAGCGTGTCGCCATAGCTGATCGTCGGCGTCAGCGTCACCTGCTGTTCGATTTCGACCGCCGGCTCGGCCAGCCGCGCGGCGATGATCTCGGCCGCCTTGCGCCCGATCTCCAGCCGGCAGGCATCCATCGTGGCCAGCTTGCGCGGCAGGCCCTGCAACAGCTCCACCCCGTTGAACCCGGCCAGCCCGATCTGTTTTGGCACCTCGATGCCCTGGTCCAGCAGGTAGAGCAGCCCGCCGGCACCAATCATGTCGTTGGAATAATAGAGGAAATCCAGGTCGGGCGAGCGGTCCAGCATCGCCTTGGTCATTTCCCGGCCCTTGGCCAGCGCCGAGCCGCCGGAATAGAATTCGCGGTCCTCGATTTCGACGCCGCTTTTGGCCAGCACCTCGGTGAACCCTTCGAACCGCTTCCGCGCCCGGTGGTCCAGCGGCATCTTGGTGCCCATGAAGCCGATATGGCTGTAGCCGGCCTTGAGGATCGCCTTGGCCATCTCGCGCCCGGCGCGGCGGTGCGAGATGCCGACCATGGCATCGACCGGCTTGCCGTCGGTATCCATGATCTCGACCACCGGAATGCCTGCCGCCTCCAGCATCGCCCGCGAGGCCTCGGTATGTTCCAGCCCGGCGATGATCACCCCCGAGGGGCGCCAGGACAGCATTTCGTACAGAACCCGCTCTTCCTTTTCCGGCAGATAGTCGGTGACGCCGACCACCGGCTGCAGCACGGTGTCTTCCAGCACCTGGTTGACGCCGGTCAGCACCTCGGGGAACACCATGTTGGACAGCGACGGGATGATCACCGCCACCAGGTTGACCCGGCTTGAGGCCAGCGCGCCGGCGATCTTGTTGGGCACATAGCCCAGCTCTTTCGCTGCGGCGAGCACCCGTTCGCGGGTGGTGTCCGAGACGTCGCCCCGGTTGCGCAGCACCCGGCTGACCGTCATCTCGGACACGCCCGACGCTTCGGAAACATCGCGCAGGGTCAGCGGGCGTTTGGCATCCAGTGTCACGGGGAACAACTTTCGAAAGGAACAATATCCCCACGTTACCGCAACTTCACGAGACCATTCAACAACCTGTTCCGACCTGCGGCGGGGGTGGGGAAATCAAGCCATGACATTCGGCGCCGGTGACGGTAAGAGCAGGGCGGCGTGGCCCCGTGGCTCAACTGGATAGAGCAGCCCCCTCCTAAGGGGCAGGTTGCAGGTTCGAATCCTGCCGGGGTCACCATCAGGTCTCTAAAAGCAAACGGGAAATAGGCACCTTTGACGGAGTGCAAGTCGCCGTGCAGGGCAGGCAAGTCGTTGCCAATGCCATGGGTTGATTGCCGTTTTTGGTGGTTTGAGAGCGTTCTGGCAGGAAAATCGTCGCAGGGGGTGTGCCAAAAGCCCATGTCAGGCAAGCGCCATTCCGGCGCGGGCGGTTTTGGTGGGGGCCGGAAGCCCCCAAAATCAGCGAAGACACCGGCGACGAGACATGGGGCCGTTCTGGGCGCGCGGATCAAATCGCCTTGGTCGCCTCGAGCATCTGGCCGATATCGTCCAGTTCCCTCTGCAAGGAGATCCGCGACAGCGATGGGAGCGGCAGCGAGATGAAAGCCTTCAGGCGGCGTTCCATGGTGGTATAGCTCTGCTTGAACGCCAGCGCACGCTCGGCATCGCTGCCCTCGGTCTTGCCCGGGTCGGACATGCCCCAGTGGGCCGTCACCGGCTGGCCCAGCAGCGGAGGGCACTCCTCGTTGGCGGCACGATCGCAAACGGTAAACACGAAATCCATCCGGGGTGCAGAGAGTTCGTAAAACACCTCGATGCTTTTCGGATAGAACAGCGACACGTCATGTCCCCGGGCGCGCAGCACCTCGGCGGCAAGCGGCTTGAGGTCTTTGCGCGGCTGCGTTCCGGCCGAAAAGGCGCGAAACCGCTCTCCCCCCTCGGCCCTGAGAATGGCCTCGGCAAAGATCGACCGGGTGGAATTGCCGGTGCACACGAACAGCACGTTAAAAATCTGCTTCTGGCCAAGCGCCTGATCGGGCTGGCCCTGAGACAGCAAGGTCGCCAAAAGCTCGGGCCGGCCCCGGCAACAATCGTTTACAAGGTATTCGATCAGGGAGCCGGTCAGCGCGAGGTCGATGCTGTAGTGAAGCGAGCGCCCGCGCCGCGACTGTTGGATCAGGCCCGCGCGCGTCAGGATCCCCAGATAGACCGAAAGCGTGCTGGGCTTCAGCTCCAGCGCCTCGGTCAACTCTCCGGCTGAAAGGGTGTCGGGCGTGCGCCGCGCCAAAAGGCGAAACACCGCCATGCGCCCGGGATGCGCAAGAGCAGCGAGCGCCGAGATGTTTGCCTTTTCGTTCACGCCTGTCCGATTTCGAAGCCTGAGACCACTGCACGAAGGAGGTTGCCCAGCCGATATCAGCATCACACCGCCCAAGGCCGTATATCTAGCATCGTTTCAAGGAGGCCGCCAGAGGACCGCAACAGCCGAGCACCGCGCTCTCAGCCCAGCGCATATCCCACGCCGCGTATCGTGCGGATCGGATATCTATTATCCGTCTGGCCCAGCGCTTTGCGCAGCCGCGCGATGTGGGTATCAACGGTGCGCTTGTCGATTGTCGTTTCCTGGCCCCATACGCGATCGACAAGCGCGGCGCGTGTCCAGGTTTTGCCGGGCCTTTCGATCAGGGCGACCAGTAAAAGAAACTCGGTCGAGCCGAGATGCACCAGCTTGCCTCCGCGCCGGACCCGCAGGCATTCGATCTCAAGCAGGATATCGTCGAATTCGAACACGAGGTCCGTGGCGATCGATGCCCGCGCCCAGGTCATCCGAAATCCGATCCGGTTCTGGTCGCGCCTGGTGGAATGCCGCGCGATACGAACAGAACTTCTTCGGCGATGTTGGTGGCGTGGTCTCCGATCCGCTCGAGCGCGGTGGCAACGAACAGGCGCCCCACCGAAGCCTGCGCCTGGGCCCGGCCCTGCCCAAGCGCCACCATTGCCGCGTCGAACACCGCATCCCTATAGGCGTCAATCCGTTCATCGGTAACCAGGACCTGCTTTGCGGCCTCGGTGGAATTGTCAACCAGCGCCGTCACGCTCAGTTCAAGCGTGCGCGCGACAAGGGCGGCCATATCCGCGATCTGACCGGCTTCGGCGGGTGCCATTTTCCGGGCCGGCTTGGCAATCCCATGCCGGGCGATGGTCTTGGCATGGTCGCCCGCGCGCTCAAGGTTGCCCACCGCGTGCTCGATGCCCATGACCAGCCGCAAATCCTTGGCCACCGGCTGAAACTTCAACAGCACGTCAAAGCAATCGGCGCGCAACTCTTCGAAGGCCGTGTCTATATCGAGGTCGCGGGTGATCGCCTCCAGCGCGCGGGGCTCATCGGAGGCGAGATAGGCGGATGTCGCCAGGCTACAGTTCTCTGCGGTCATTGTACCCATGCGTTTGAAACTCTGGCGAAGAACCTCCAGCGCCGTTTCGAAGGATTTCAGCAGATGCGGGTTGGAAGCCATGGCCATGCTCATCCATACCGGCCGGTGATGTAACTTTCGGTGCGCGGGTGCCTGGGGGTGGTGAAGATCTGGTTGGTGTCCCCGAATTCCATCGCTTCACCGAGATACATGAAGGCTGTGCGATGCGAGATGCGTGCCGCCTGCTGCATGTTGTGGGTGACGATCACGATGGTCACGGTCTCTGACAGTTCCTGCAAGAGATCCTCGACCTTGGCCGTGGCGATCGGATCGAGCGCCGAGGTCGGCTCGTCCAGCAGCAGGATCTCCGGGTTGGGCGCCAGCCCGCGCGCGATGCAGAGCCGCTGCTGCTGTCCGCCCGAAAGGTCATAGGCGGAACCGTGCAGCTTGTCCTTCACCTCGTCCCAGATCGCGGCGCGGCGCAGGGCGCTTTCCACCGCCTCGTCGATCAGCGACCGTTTCTTGATACCGCGCACGCGCAGGCCGGCAGCGACATTTTCATAGATCGACTTCGGAAAGGGATTGGGCTTTTGAAACACCATGCCCACGCGCAGGCGCACCAGCACCGGATCGACCTCCGGGCCAATCAGGTTCTCGCCCTCGGGTTCAAGGATCACTTTGCCTTCGTAACGGTTGCCCGGATAGAGATCATGCATCCGGTTCAGGCTGCGCAGCAAGGTCGACTTGCCACATCCCGAGGGGCCGATGATCGCGGTGATCTTCCGGTCGAGGATCGGCATGTCGACATGTTTGATCGCCTGATGACCATTGGCGTAATAGAAGCTGAAATTTTCGATCCGAGCGCGCAGCGGGTCGCGTTCGGCGGAAGGTTTGATCGGCGGCGGCATGCCGGCCTTTTGCGGGCTGGCCGCGGGCTTGGCTTCGGTGTGTGTCGGCGCCGCGTCATGCGTCATGGATGTGTCTGTCATGGATCAGTTCCTGTAGCCTTGGCGCAGCCGATAGCGGATCCAGATCGCGATGCCGTTGAGCGAGAAGGTCAAGGCGATCAGAACAACGCCGGTTGCGGCGGCAGCAATGTGAAATTCGGCCTGGGGGCGGGACACCCAGTTGAACATCTGGATCGGAAGCACGGTGAAACCGTCGTTCAGCCAGGCGAATGAGATGAAGGGAAAATCGCCGGTCACCGGCGGCGGCGGCAGAAAGGCAATGAAGGTCAGCGCGCCGATGGTGATGATCGGGGCGGTCTCGCCGATGGCGCGGCTCAGGCCCACGATGGCACCCGTCAGGATACCTGGGCGCGCGGCAGGGATGATGTAGTTCCACATCACCTGCCATTGGTCGGCGCCAAGCCCGTATGCGCCTTCCTTGATCACTCGTGGGATCGCGCGCACCGCTTCGCGGGTCGAGACGATCACGATCGGCAGGATCAGCAGCGCCAGCGTCATTCCCGCGACGAGGATCGTCTTGCCGAGGCTGAAGCCGTAGACGAAAAGCCCGAGCGCAAGCAGGCCGTAGATGATCGAGGGCACCCCGGCGAGGTTCGAGACGTTGATCTCGATAAAATTCGACAGCCACCCCTTGCGGGCATATTCCTCGAGGTAGAGCCCCGCGCCGATGCCGATGGGAATGGCGAGGAAGGCGGTCACCAGCATAACCAGCAGAGACCCGACCCAGGCCGACAGGATGCCGGCCCGTTCGGGCAAGCGTGACGGATAACTTGTCAGGAAGGCGTAGTCGATACGCGCGGCGCCCCGGATCACCAGATCGCCGATCAATGACAGCAGCAGGGTCATGGCGAGGGCCATGACGACAAGGCCGCCGGCGGCAAACAGGATATCTTTTCTCTTGGCCCGCCGCACCGCGTCGAAGGCGGTTTGATCGGTTGTCACGGCAGCGTCGAGGGTGCCTTCGGTGGTCGTGGTCATCTCAATACGCCTCGCGGAATTTGCGGCGAAGGTAGAAGCCGATGATGTTGAAGAGCAGCGTGATGACGAACAGCAGCAGCCCGACGGCAAAGATCGACTGGTAGGCGATTGATCCATGTGCCACATCGCCTAGGCTCATCTGGACGATATAGGCGGTGATCGTTGCGGCGCCTTCGCGGGGATCCCATGTCAAATTGGGGTTCTGGCCGGCGGCGACGGCCAGGACCATCGTTTCTCCCACCGCCCGCGACATGCCGAGAATGAAGGCCGCGGTGATGCCGGAAAAGGCGCCGGGAATGACGATGCGTGTGGCCACCTGCCATTTCGCCATGCCGAGGCCATAGCCGCCTTCGCGCAAACTGTTGGGCACGGCGCGCATGGCGTCTTCGCTGACCGAAACGACATAGGGCAGGATCATGATGCCCAGGATGATGCCAGGGACCAGCAGGTTGATGCCTTTCAGGCCCGGAATGATGCCTTGCAGAAAGGGCGTCATCACCAGCAGCGCGAAATAGCCGTAGACCACGGTGGGCACGGCCTCCAGCATCTCCAGCGCGGGCTTGATCGTTTCGCGGACGGCGGGGCGGGCATATTCGCTCAGATAGACCGCCATGATCAGGCCGAAGGGGACGGCGATGATCATCGCCAGCCCGGCGGTCTGCAGGGTCGCCGCCAACAGCGGCAGCACGCCGAATTGCGGGTTGGCGAAGACCGGGGTCCACATCGTTCCGAACAGGAAGTCGAACAGCGGTACGTTGACGAAAAAATCCCAGGAATCACGCAGGAGGATAAAGACGATCGCGGTGGTCACGAAGACCGACAACGCCGCGCAGAGAAACAGGAAAACCTTCATGCCGCGCGCAATCCAGCGTCTGCGCCGGACAAAGCCGCTGCGGATCAGCTCTGCCGAGGTGGGGATGGAAGTGTCGGACACGATGACCTCGCTTGGCCGGAACAGGGGCGGTGGGGCCGAGGTCCCACCGCCGGATCGAGAAAGGTCTTAGTTCGCGGCCAGCAGGTCGTCGGGCGTCACGCCAACCTTGGAGCCGCCATCGAAGAACGAGCCGGTCTGGCGGGCGGCAATCTTTGCTTCCGCGGCGACAAAGGCGGCTTCGGGCAACGCGAGATAGCCCGTCGAGGCAACCAGATCGATGGCGTGGGCCGGATCGAAGAAGAACTTGGCGAAGTCTTCGACGTTAGGCTTCTCGTCGAGATGCGCCTTGTTGACATACATGAACAGCGGGCGGGTCAGCGGCTGGTAGGTGCCGGAGGCCGCGTTCTCGGTCGAGGGCTCGACACACTCGCCGCCGTTATAGGAAATCTCCAGCGGCTTCACGCGGCCGCGGTTTTCCTCGACATAGGCCAGACCCAGGAAGCCGATGGCATCGGGGTCGGTCGACACGCCCTGGATGGTGATGTTGTCATCTTCGGTGGCGGTGAAGTCCCCGCGCGAGGCACCTTCTTCGCCGATGATGGCAAAGGTGAAGTAGTCATACGTGCCCGAGTCGGTGCCGGCGCCGAACAGGGTCAGCGTTTGATCGGGATATTCCGGATTCAGCTGGTTCCAGTTGTCGATCTTGCCCTGCGCTTCGGTCTCATAGGCCGTCTTTAGCTCTTCGACGGACATGCAGGTGATCGGGTTTTCCGGGTTCACGATAACGGCCAGCGCATCCATCGCGACGGGCATTTCGAGGAACTCGATGCCGTTTTCGGCGCACAGTTCGGCTTCCTCGGTCTTGATCGGGCGCGAGGCCCCGGAAAAGCTGGTTTCGCCGCGGCAGAACTTCTTGAAGCCGCCGCCGGTGCCGGAAACGCCAACCACGACGCGGTTGCCGGTTGAGATCTGGTACTCCTCGGCAAAGGCTTCGGACACTGGGAAGACGGTCGACGACCCGTCAACCTGAACAGCGTCTTGAGCGAAGCCGACGCCTGGCAGCGCGAGGGCAATGGCGGTGAGGGTAGGGGTGCGCATGAGCAGACATTCTCCTGTCAGTGTTGGTAAGCTCGGCGCCTTGTTACGAATGCCTTGTAAAAGTTTTGTGAATTCATGAATTATCAAATTAAAGATTTTGGCCCGGCATTGACGACTTGTCCATCGATCGAAACATGCACGATCTCACCTGTCTGCAAGGCCTTTTCTTGCCATCGGGCCGGAGAGCGAGGCCGGAAGGTGAAGTGTGAAGATTTTGTAAAAACTGAATTTTCTCGGCAATGACTGTCACGGCGCGCTTGATGAAATGATAATTCATGAATTATCGAATGAATCGCGCCCCTCGCATCGAGCCGGGCGCCAGACCGATTGTCAATTTCCTCACGCGGCACCGACCGCACTTCCGACGGAGACACCATGTCCTTTCTTTCCAACAGCATTGCCGGCGCAACGGTTGCGGCCTTCTGCGCGACACCCGTCCTGGCAGAATTCCAGCTGGGCGACCGCTATACCGATGCCGATGGCGATCTCGTGGCCGATATCCCGGCGGATGCCGCCGATCAGATCGACCCGTCGACGTTGATCTTTGCCTATACCCCGGTCGAAGACCCGGCCGTCTATGCCGATGTCTGGTCCGAATTCCTCGACCACATGAGCGAAGTCACCGGCAAAAGCGTCCAGTTCTTCCCGGTCCAGTCTAATGCCGCCCAGATCGAGGCGATGCGCGCCGGTCGTCTGCATGTGGCGGGGTTCAACACCGGTTCCAATCCGCTGGCCGTGGCCTGCGCCGGGTTTCGGCCCTTCGCCATGATGGCGGGCGAAGACGGCTCCTTCGGTTACGAAATGGAGATCATCACCCACCCGGATTCGGGGATCACTGCTGTTGAGGATATCAAGGGCGGGCAGATGGCCTTCACCTCGGAAACCTCGAATTCGGGCTTCAAGGCACCCTCGGCGATCCTGAAGGCCGATTTCGACATGGAAGCGGGCCGCGATTTCGAGCCGGTGTTCTCCGGCAAGCACGACAATTCGATCCTCGGCGTCGCCAACAAGGACTATCCGGCGGCGGCCATCGCGAATTCCGTCAAGGCGCGGATGATCGAGCGCGAGGTTGTCTCGGACGACCAGATGAACGTGATCTACACCTCGCAGACCTTCCCGACGACCGGTTACGGCGTGGCCTACAACCTGACGCCCGCGCTTCAGGACAGCATCCGCGAGGCGTTCTTCAGCTTCGACTGGACCGGCACCGGGCTGGAAGAGGAATTCGGCAAGAACGGCGAAGCCCAGTTCATTGAGATCAGCTTCAAAGAGGACTGGTCGGTGATCCGCAAGATCGACGAGGCCAACGGCGTCTCTTACGACTGCCAGTAACCGATGCCGCAATGCAGGCCAGGCGGGCAATGTCCCGCCTGGCCGTTCAGCGAAAGCCACACCCATGCTTGAACTTGTCTCCCTGTCCAAGATCTACCGGACCGGCGACGCCGCCCTGACCGAGGTGTCCTTGCAGGTACCCAAGGGCCAGATCGTCGGGCTGATCGGCCCGTCGGGTGCCGGGAAATCCACTCTGATCCGCTGCATAAACCGCCTGGTCGAGCCGAGCGCGGGCGAGATCCGGCTGGGAGGTATGAGCCTGGTGGCTCTGGGGCGCAGCGATCTGCGCCGGCAGCGCCGACGGATCGGCATGATCTTTCAGGAATATGCGCTGGTCGAACGGCTGACGGTGATGGAAAACGTGCTTTCCGGACGGTTGGGCTATGTGCCGTTCTGGCGCAGCTTCCTGCGCCGGTACCAGTCGAAGGACATCCAGCGCGCCTATCAACTGTTGGACCGGGTCGGACTTCTGGCCCATGCGAACAAGCGCGCCGATGCGCTTTCCGGTGGACAGCGCCAAAGGGTGGGCATTGCCCGAGCCTTGGCGCAAGAGCCCGATCTGCTGTTGGTGGACGAACCTACCGCCAGCCTCGACCCCAAGACCAGCCGCCAGATCATGCGCCTGCTGACAGAAATCTGCGCCGAACGCGATCTGCCTGCCATCGTCAACATCCATGACGTGCCGCTGGCGCGGCAATTCATGCAGCGCATCGTGGGTCTTCGCGCCGGGCAGGTGGTGTTCGATGGCTCCCCGGTCGAGTTGACCGAGGCGTCGCTTACCGAGATTTATGGCGCCGAGGATTGGGACGCCATGCGCAAGGGGGACGCCGAACAGGCCGCTGCCGAAAGTGACGCGTTGCAGCATCTCGCTGAGGTCGGGGCATGAGTGCGCCATACCCGGGCACATGGCATCGTCCGCCCCAGATCATACGTGACCGGCGATTGCGGGTTGCGCTACAGATCGCGGTCCTGCTGTATCTCGCGCTGGCCTTCGGCACGATCGAGGTCAATTGGCAGCGTGTTTCCGAGGGGTTGGAGCGCGGCCAGCGTTTCGTCATGGGCTTCTTGCAGCCGGATTTCACCAGTCGTTGGCGCGACATCAGCCAGGGGCTCCTGGAAAGCCTGACGATGACGCTGACCTCGACGGTGATCGGCGTGCTGATTTCTGTGCCTATCGGGATCGGGGCGGCGCGCAACCTTGTCCCGCGCCCGGTCTACCTTGTCTGCCGTGCCATCGTCGCGGTCAGCCGGTCGCTGCAAGAGGTGATTGTTGCCATCTTCCTGGTCGCGATGTTCGGCTTTGGCCCATTCGCGGGCTTCCTCACGCTGACCTTCGCCACGATCGGCTTTATCGCCAAGCTTCTCGCCGACGATATCGAAGAGATCGACGAGGCCCAGGCCGAGGCCATTCGCGCCACCGGAGCCACGTGGTTTCAGCTGTTGAACTATGCGGTTCAGCCGCAGGTGATGCCGCGCCTGATCGGCCTGTCGCTATATCGGTTGGACATCAACTTTCGCGAAAGCGCGGTGATCGGCATCGTCGGCGCGGGCGGGATCGGCGCCACTCTGAACACTTCAATCGACCGCTACGAATATGACAGCGCCGGAGCGATCCTGTTGATCATCATCGCCATCGTGATGGTGGCGGAATACAGCTCCAGCTATCTCAGGAAGTTCCTGCAATGACCCACGCCGCTTCGCTTCCTGCCACATGGTCCTATCGCAGCCGGACCGTGCGACTCGCGCTTTGGGCCGGTTGGTTGGCACTGGTCGCTCTTTTTGTCTGGTGCTGGCAGATAATGACCCAGACAACCATCTGGGCCTTTGTGCTCGATGCGCCGCGGCAAGCCGCCGATATCGGTGCGCGGATGGTTCCGCCGAAATGGGGTTACCTCCCCGAGTTGATGCTGCCGCTGTGGGACACGCTGAACATCGCCACGCTGGGCACGATGGGCGGGGTGATCCTTGCTGTGCCCGTGGCCTTGATGGCGGCGCGCAACACCACACCTTCGGCCACCATTCTGCGTCCGATCGCGCTGTTCATCATCGTTGCATCGCGGTCGATCAACTCGTTGATCTGGGCGCTCCTGCTGGTGACGATCATCGGACCCGGATTGCTGGCCGGGATCATCGCTATCGCGCTGCGTTCGATCGGATTCATCGGCAAGCTGTTCTATGAGGCCATCGAGGAAACCGATCCGACCCAGATCGAGGCCATCGAGGCAACCGGCGCCGGACCCGTGCAGGTTTTGACCTATGGCGTGGTGCCGCAAGTCATGCCGACGCTGTGGGGCATCTCCGTCTTTCGATGGGACATCAACATTCGGGAAAGCACCATTCTCGGATTGGTTGGCGCGGGTGGTATCGGCCTGAAGTTGAACGCCTCGATGGCGGTTCTGGCATGGGACCAGGTCACGGTGATCCTGTTGTTGATCCTGGGCACCGTCATCGCCAGCGAATGGGTCGCTGCCTGGGTCCGCCGCACCATCATCTGACCAAACGTGCCACCATATGCCGAACGGTGGCGGCGGGACGGTTATTGCTGGCCAGAGGCGCTTAACTTTTGGGCTTGGCGCGAGGGGGTTTGCACGATCGCACCCACGCGATCACGCTTCGTTATTCTGGTGGCTGCGATTGTGCTGTATTGGATCGGGTGGAATTCTGTACCAAAGCGGCGCCTGCGGTAGGTCCGGTGCAGGGCATGGGGCAGCGTGTCGCGCGCGAGGGGCTTGCACGTGGCGTCCATGTTGTATACCGCAGTATACAATTATGCGCAGCTGCCGGACGCCTTCGGCCTGTGACCGTCAAAACTGTAATATCTTGTCAGCGGATAAGCCAATGACCCTCTATGCTAGCTACCTTGAAGAGATCGAAACACGCAAGGACCAGGGGCTGCACCCCAAGCCCATCGACGATGGCGCCCTGCTTGCCGAGATCATCACGCAGATCAAGACGCCGGACCATGCGCACCGGGCCGACTCGCTGAATTTTTTCATCTACAATACGCTGCCCGGCACGACCAGCGCCGCCGGCGTCAAGGCGAAGTTCCTGAAAGAGATCATCCTGGGCGAGGCGGCGGTCGAAGAGATCAGCCAAGAATTTGCCTTTGAACTGCTGTCGCACATGAAGGGCGGGCCCTCGGTGGCGGTGCTGCTTGATCTTGCTCTGGGCGATGAGGCCGATATCGCCCGGCAGGCGGCGGATGTCCTCAAGACGCAGGTGTTCCTTTACGAGGCAGATACCGACCGGCTGGAAGCGGCGCATAAGGCCGGCAACGCCATCGCAACAGACATCCTTCAGAGCTATGCCCAGGCGGAGTTCTTCACCTCCCTCCCCGAGGTCGAGGAAGAGATCGAGGTTGTCACCTTCATCGCCGCCGAGGGCGACATTTCCACCGACCTGCTGTCTCCGGGCAACCAGGCGCACTCGCGCGCCGACCGTGAGCTGCACGGGAAATGCATGTGTGACGAGGCCGCTCAGAAACACATCGAGGAGCTGAAGCTGCAGCACCCGGACAAGCGCGTCATGCTGATCGCGGAAAAGGGCACCATGGGCGTCGGCTCCAGCCGGATGTCGGGCGTCAACAACGTCGCGCTTTGGACTGGCAAGCAGGCCAGCCCCTATGTGCCCTTCGTCAACTATGCGCCGGTGGTGGCCGGGACCAACGGCATCTCTCCGATCTTTCTGACCACGGTCGGCGTGACCGGAGGGATCGGCATCGACCTCAAGAACTGGGTTCGCAAGACTGGCGAGGACGGCAGGCCGATCCTCGGCAATGACGGGAACCCGATCCTTGAGCAGAAATACTCGGTCGAGACCGGCAAGGTTCTGAAGATCAACACGAAAAAGAAAAAGCTGTTCGACGAGGACGGCAACGAACTGACCGATCTGTCGGCCTCCTTCACGCCGCAGAAGGTCGAATTTATGAAGGCCGGCAGCTCTTACGCCATCGTCTTTGGCAAGAAGCTGCAATCCACTGCCGCCGACATCCTCGGGATTGAGCCGCCGCAGGTCTTTGCCCCCGCGCGCGAGGTCAGCCACGAGGGGCAGGGCCTGACCGCGGTGGAAAAGATCTTCAACGCCAATGCGGTCGGCGCGACGCCGGGAAAGGTGCTGCACGCCGGATCGGACGTGCGGGTCAAGGTCAACATCGTCGGCAGCCAGGACACCACCGGCCCGATGACCGCGCAAGAGCTGGAAGCGATGGCCGCGACCGTGCTGTCGCCCGCCGTCGATGGCGCCTATCAGTCCGGCTGTCACACCGCATCGGTCTGGGACAAGAAGGCCGAGGCAAATATCCCGCGCCTGATGGCCTTCATGAACAAGTTCGGCCTCGTCACCGCGCGCGATCCGAAAAATGTCTATCACCCGATGACGGATGTGATCCACAAGGTGCTGAACGACATCACCGTGGACGATTGGGCGATCATCATCGGCGGCGACAGCCACACCCGGATGTCCAAGGGGGTCGCCTTTGGCGCGGATTCGGGCACCGTGGCGCTGGCGCTGGCAACCGGCGAGGCGTCTATGCCGATCCCGGAATCGGTCAAGGTGACCTTCCGTGGCGAGATGGCCGAGCACATGGATTTCCGCGATGTCGTCCACGCCACCCAGGCGCAGATGCTGGCGCAACATGGCGACAACGTCTTCCAGGGCCGGATCATCGAAGTGCACATCGGTACCCTGCTGGCCGACCAGGCCTTTACCTTCACCGACTGGACCGCAGAGATGAAGGCCAAGGCCTCGATCTGCATCTCGAACGACGAGACGCTGATCGAAAGCCTCGAACTGGCCAAGCACCGCATCCAGATCATGATCGACAAGGGGATGGAGCAGGACAGCGGCATGCTCGCCGGCCTGATCGCCATTGCCGACCAGCGCATCGCGCAGATCCGTTCGGGCGAGAAGCCGGCGCTGAAGCCCGATGACAACGCGAAATACTTTGCCGAGGTGGTGGTTGACCTCGACGCCATCGACGAGCCGATGATCGCCGACCCGGACGTCAACAACGCCGATGTCTCCAAACGCTATACCCACGACACCATCCGCCCGATTTCCTACTACATGGCGGAAAAAAAGGTGGACCTGGGCTTTGTCGGCTCCTGCATGGTGCACAAGGGCGACATCAAGATCGTCGCCCAGATGCTGAAGAACCTCGAAGAGACGAATGGCAAGGTCGAATTCAAGGCGCCGCTGGTCGTTGCCGCGCCGACCTACAACATCATCGACGAACTCAAGGAAGAGGGCGACTGGGAGATTCTGCAGAAGTATTCGGGCTTCGAGTTCGACGACTTCAACCTGAAGACCAAGGCGCGCACGGAATACGAGAATATCCTCTATCTCGAACGCCCGGGCTGTAACCTGTGCATGGGCAACCAGGAAAAAGCGGCCAAGGGCGATACGGTCCTGGCCACCTCGACCCGGCTGTTCCAGGGCCGCGTGGTGGCCGACAGCGACACCAAGAAAGGGGAATCGCTGCTGGCCTCGACCCCGGTCGTGGTGCTGTCGGCGATCCTGGGCCGCACGCCGACGATGTCAGAGTACAAATCGGCGGTGAAGGGCATCAACCTGACGAAATTCGCGCCGCCGCAGCAAAATCCGCTGGACAGCCGGTCGGTGCATTTCTGAGGCCTTGCGCCGGGGCGGGCCTGCCGTGCGGCAGCCGATGCGCCAATTAATGCCCTGACAAACAAACCCCCGGGGCCGTGCGGCCTCGGGGGTTTGTGCATCGATGACGGCTCGGGGCGGCACAGGAGCGGCCGTCGTTATTTGTCCTGATCCCTCAGGGCGCCGCCGCGCGTCTTGCTCCGGGCAAGCCCCATATCCATCCGGCGGCGTCCGGCTCGTCAGTGATTGTCCACGGGCAGATCCCGCGCCACGCGATGATAGGCCGTTGCAAATTCAAGACAGCCGCCATTTGCCAACTGACCCACGTGTTTGCGGTAAAGCTCCTGCCAGGGCGTTTGATGGCGCAGCTCGGGCGGCTGCCAATCGGCTTTGCGTTTCTCCCAGTCTTCCTTGGACACGCAGGCGTTCAACGTGCATCGATTCAGATCGAGTTCGATCGGATCGCCGGTTTTGAGGAATGCGAGGCCGCCACCGACCACGGATTCGGGTGATGCATTCAGAATGGAAGGGCTTTCCGAGGTTCCGGACTGGCGCCCGTCTCCCACGGTGGGCAGGTGGTCGATACCGCTTTGCACCAACGCGTCTGGCGGCAACATGTTGACCACTTCGGCCGAACCGGGATAGCCGACACATCCGACCCCCCTGATGAACAAGATCGATTTCTCATCAATCTGCAGTTCAGGGTCGTTGATACGCTGGTGGTAATCGTCGGGGCCGTCAAACACGATCGCTTTGGCCCGGAAGATGTTTTCCGAACCGGGCGCCGAAAGGAACCGCGCGCGGAATTCCGCGGAAATGACCGAGGTCTTCATCAAGGCGCTGTCAAAAAGATTGCCGGACAGGACCATGAAACCGGCCTTCTCACGCATCGGGTTGAGATAAGTCTTGATCACCCGCTCATCCCGGCTGCGCCATCCCTTCAGCGTGTCGCCGACATGTTTCCCGGAGGCGGTCATGGCGTCGGTATGGATCCGCCCGGCAGCATTCAGTTCGCCCATCACGGCCGGAACGCCGCCGGCCCGGAAAAATGCCTCGCCCAGAAATTCACCGGCCGGCTGCATGTTCACCAAGAGCGGGACATCATATCCGATCTCCTGCCAGTCCGAGACATCAAGCTTGATGCCCGCATGGCGCGCGATGGCCTGCAGGTGCGGAGGGGCGTTGGTTGATCCGCCGATCGCCGAGTTGACCACAATCGCATTTTCGAACGATTTCCGGCTCAGGATGTCAGATGGTTTGAGATCCTCGAATACCATCTCGACGCAGCGTTTCCCGGTCTGATAGGCCATCGCCATGCGTTCGCGGAACGGCGCCGGAATGGCGGAGTTCCCAGGCAGGCACATGCCCAGGGCCTCTGCCATCGCGTTCATCGTGCTGGCGGTTCCCATCGTGTTGCAATGGCCCAGCGACGGGGCCGAGGCACAGACCCGCGCCATGAACTCATCATAGTCGATGTCGCCCTTGGCCAGCAGCCGCCGGCTTTCCCAGACAACGCTGCCGGAGCCCGCCAGCGACCCGTTCCACCAGCCATCCAGCATCGGACCGCCATTGAGCGTGATCGCGGGAAGGTCCACCGTGACCGCGCCCATCAACATCGCGGGCGTGGTCTTGTCGCATCCGGTTGTCAGCACGACCCCGTCAATCGGATAGCCGTGCAGGACTTCAACCAGCCCGAGATAGGCCAGGTTTCGATCAAGGGCTGCCGTCGGGCGTTTTCCGGTTTCCTGGATCGGGTGTACAGGAAATTCCATCGGGATCCCGCCAGCATCGCGAATGCCTGCTTTGATGCGATCCATCAGGAAAACATGGATCTTGTTGCAAGGTGTCAGATCAGAGCCGGTCTGGGCAATGCCGATGATGGGCCGGTCGCCCTGCAATTCCTCTCGGGTGTATTCCTGGTTTAGGTAGCGCTCGATATAGAGCGCCGTCATCCCCGGATTGTTGGGGTTGTCGAACCATTCCTGGGACCGGAATTTGCCGTTGGCGCGCCGCGTGGACATTTGCTTCCTCCTTCTATGCTGCGTCACCGGGCGGCACCAAACGGTCCGAGCTCCCGGAGGACGAGAGGCAAGGGTCGCTGTCGAACCCCTTGCAAAAACTGCCAGCCAGCGGCTCGGAGCGCTTCCGATCTGCTGCTATGTGGTCTGGGATGGCCTTGCGCGCCTTCCCAACACCCTGGTCGGCCAAATCGGGAGTTGCAAGATAGCAAGACATGCGATGCGTGCAACGTAGCCGCATTGGTCGATGCCAACAAACACCCCGGCTTTGATCTGGGCATCTGTCTTCGCAGCTTCATGGCATCGGCCCTAAGACGCGAAGACGGATGCGGTGTGCTTCGAGCGGCCCCGACAATTGGCGTCGTCCAGGATTGCCAGACCTGAGAATTCAAGCCGAACGCCGTGCAAACGGCGTATCCTGACAACCCTGTGGTGCGTTTCCCAGCGACACCGGCGATCATCGTCGAGAAGAGGCGCGGTATTGTCTGGCGATCGCAGGTCTGGGGGCTGCCTTGCCTCGGCTCCTGGCCGATGAAGGCGGGGCTTGGTCAAAGAGCGCATCGCACCAACCAGCTATTCCGACCTCACAGAGCCTCGGCCTAGGCGCCGAGCTTCACGAAATAATCGTAGATTTCGGGAACGTTGCCTTCACCCAGCCCGGCTTCAACCGCTGCCTGCAAATTGCTCGACGTGCCTTCGGCGATCTCTGCCCGGGTGCCGATATCCTCGGCCATTTTCAGGAAATAGCCCAAATCCTTGTTGGCATTGTTAATCGAGAACCCCAGATCGCTCACGCCATCCACGGCGTAATTCTTGCAGAACCCCATGAAGGGCGAATTTGACGGGCCCGTCGACATGATGTCGTAAAGCTGCTGGCGATCGACGCCGGCGCGCTCTGCGACGGCAAAGGCCTGGCTCATGGTGCAAACGGTGGTCATGCCCATGAAATTGTTGATCAGCTTGGTCACATGCCCGGCGCCCAGCGCGCCCAGGTAGAAGACGTTCTCGCCCTGCAGATCCAGCACCGGTTTGACCTTGTCGAATGTCGCCTTGTCACCGGCCGCCATGATGTTGAGCAACCCGTCCTTGGCATGGGCCGGAGTGCGGCCCAATGGCGCGTCGACCATACCGGCCCCCTTGGCCGCGAGGTCCGCCCCGATCTTGCGGGTCGAGGCCGGGATGGAGGTGCCGAAATCGATCAGAACCGCACCTTCCTTGATGCCGGCCAGGATGCCGTCTTCGCCATAGACGATCTTTTCCACGACCTCAGAAGTGGTCAGGCAAAGCATGATGATGTCGCTTGCCGCGGCCAGTTCTTTCGGCGACGCGGCCTCGGTGGCATTGCCACGATCAAGGACGGTCTGAACCGCGTCCTTGTTGAGGTCCATCACGACCATTTGGAACCCCTTTTTCTGAAGGTTTTCCACCATGTTTCCGCCCATGAGGCCGAGGCCGATGAAACCGATGACGGGTTTGGTCATGATTGCTTCCTTTAGTTTTTGACAGAGGATTGGGTTTCGATCAGCGCTCGGATCCCGGCTTCGGCGACCTCGAGATCCTGGGCTGGAGTCCCGGAACTGACGCCGATGCCGCCGACAACCTCGCCGTCAATGCGGATCGGCAGTCCGCCGGCGATCACCATCATCCGCCCGCCAAGGGCGGATGCAATCCCATGGGCCGGCTGGCCCGGCTGGTTTGCCTCGCCAAGTTCGTGCGTGCCCTTTCGGATTCCGGTTGCCGTAAAGCTTTTGTCGATGGCGAGCGTGATGCTGGGGATTTTTCCGCCATCCATCCGCTCGAAGGCCAGCAGATTGCTGCTTTCATCGGTAACGGCGATACACATGGGTACACCGATTTCTTCGGCCTTGGCCTTCGCCCCATCGATCAACAAGCGTGCGTCCTTCACATCGAGCCGTTTGATGGTCAGCATTCTTGTTCTCCTTGGTCGGCCAACCCTGCCGGCGGGCCCCGATATCGGGGCCTAGGGCATGATCAGGTAGGGTAGGGTCAGCGAGATCGCCGGGACGAAGGTGATCAGCATCAGCGCCACGAAGATTGCCAGGTAAAACGGCCAGATCGTGCGCACCGCTTTTTCCATCGGCAATTTACCCACCGCACAGCCGACGAACAGGCAAGTGCCCACGGGCGGGGTGCACAGACCAAGCCCAAGGTTCACCAGCAGGATCATGCCAAACTGCAGGGGGTCGATGCCCAGGGTGTTCATCACCGGCAGAAAGATCGGCGTGCAGATCAAAATGAGTGCCGCCATGTCCATGATCATTCCCAAGATCAACAGCACGGCATTGATCATCAGCAGGATCATGATCGGGTTTTCGGTGACCGACAGCAGGAAGTCGACGGTCTTGTCCGGCACCCGGTAAAAGGTCAGCATATAGGCAAACGCACCCGCGCAGGCGATCAGGATTGTCACCATCGAGGTGGTGCGCACCGACGAGATCACGGCGGTCTTGAACTTTTCCCAGGTGAGGTTCCGATAGACCAGCAGGGTGATCACCAAGGCATACATGGCGCCAAAGGCCCCGGATTCGGTGACGGTAAAGATGCCCGACAGCACGCCGCCAACGATGATCACGGCCGTCAACAGGCCGGGAATGGCTGCGGCAAAGGCTACGGCCAGCGCGGCAAAACCGGGGAATTTCTCGGCCCGATAGCCCCGTTTCACGGCCACGACATAGGCGGCGACGGCCAGGCAGATGCACATCAGCACACCGGGCACGACGCCGGCGATAAACAGCTTGGAGATCGACACCGCGCCGCCGGTGGCCAGCGCGAAGATGATCATGTTGTGACTGGGGGGAATGATGATCCCGGCAATCGACGAGGTCACGGTGACGTTCACCGCATAGTCGGCGTCATATCCCTTGTCTTTCATAACCGGGATCAGGATCGATCCCAGCGCCGAGATATCCGCAATTGCCGAGCCGGAAATACCGCCGAACAGCATCGACGAGAACACGTTGACGATGCCGAGCCCGCCGCGCACCGCGCCCACAGCGGCCTGGGCAAACCGGACCAGCCGCTGTGCGATGCCGCCGTGGAACATCAATTCACCGGCGAAGATGAAAAAGGGGATCGCCATGAACGCGTAGACGTTGATGCCCGCGACGATGCGCTGGAAGCCGACAAACAGCGGCAGCCCTTCGAACCAGAAAGCGGCAATCGCGGAGATGCCCAATGCAAAGGCAACCGGGACCCCGATGACGAGACAAAAGGCAAAGGCCCCGAAAAGTAGCAACAGTCCCATTTCTTAACCTTCTATGTGGTCTTGGCGTGCGTCACGCCCCAGGACCAGGCGGATCAGGTGGCCGACAGAGAACAGGAAAACCAGCGCCCCGCAGATGGTCAGCGGCAGCGAACGCAGCCCCTCGGACCACTGGATCAGCGGGATCAGCGTCTTCCATTTGAAAATCGTCAATTCGGTGCCGTACCAGAACATCATGGCGCCGAAGGTCGCCAGAAGCAGATCGGTTGCGAAGACAAAGACGGTGCGCACCCAGTCGGGCACCAAGGCCCGAAACAGGACCACCGACAGGTGGTGGTCTTGATGCACGCCGACCGCCGCACCCAGAAACGCAATCACCATGACCAGGAGCAGAGATACCTGTTCCACCCAGGTCGGCGTGTCGTTCAGGACGTAGCGGCCGAAAACCAGCCAGGCAAAGATCGCTGTCATCACGACCAGCGACAGACCGGCCAGGAACAGACAAAGCTTGGCGATCAGGTCATAGACCCAGTCCATCGCCCGCAGAAATGCCGGAGGTACAGTGGTATCTCGCATAATCTCCCCCCTTTGATGAAACGCTCGGAACCCGAGTGGCGCCGAGCGTTCAGTTGTTGTTGCGACGCGAGATCACTCGGTCGATTGAGCCAGTTCCACCAGCGTTTTCATGTCCGGATTGGCGGCAAGGTACTCGTCGTAGACCGATGTCATTGCGGCCTGGAACGGGGACTTGTCGGCGATCTCGGTAACAACGATGCCAGCGGCTTCGACATCCGCCCGCGCCTTGTCAGAATCGACGGCCCACAGCTCGCGCTGGTACAGGGCGGCTTCTTCAGCCGCGGCGCGCACCGCGCTTTGCAGCTCGGGCGAAAGCGCGTTGAACTTGGTGGTGTTCACGCAGATGCATTCGGGAATGATCAGGTGTTCTGACAGCGAATAGTGGCTGGTCACCTCGTAGTGGCCCACGTTCTTGAACGACGGGAAGTTGTTCTCCGCACCGTCCACGACGCCGGTCTTCAGCGCCTGCTGCACTTCCGAGAACGCCATCGGTGAAGGGTTGCCGCCCATGGCCGAAATCATCGCCGTGTACAGGTCATTGTTCATGACGCGGATTTTCAGGCCCTCAACATCTGCAGGCGTGCTGATCGCCTTTTGCGCATAGAACGAACGCGCCCCGGCGTCGATCCAGGCAATCGGCAGCAAACCGGCTTCGCCCATGGCGTCGGCGATGATGTCACCTGCTTCGCCTTCGAGAACGCGGAACATGTGCGGCACGCTTTTGAAGATGAACGGCAGGGAAACCAGGTTGGCTTCTTTCACCATCGGGCCAATCGGGCCAAGGTTGAAGTTGCCGACTTCGATCGCGCCGATGCGGACCTGCTCCAGAGCGTCGGGCTGCGAGCCCAGAACGCCGCCGTGGAACACATCGACCGTCACTTCGCCATCCGTTTTCTCGGCGACCAGTTCAGCGAAACGATCCATCGCAGCGGTATTGGGGTGGCCATCGTGGTGGATGTTCCACGCGCGCCAGTTCTCAGCCGCGGCCGAGCCGGCAACCAGGGTAAACGCCGTGGCTGCGGCGAAAATTGATTTGGAAATGTCAAAGCTCATTGGGTTCCTCCCGTGTGTCTATGCAACAGCTCCCGGCGCTCGGAGACCTGAAGAGACGGCGGCCACTACGCATGGCACAAACCCCAAGCCCGGATTCGTTGCTGACAAGCAAGGGACACTAGTATCCAAGTTTAGTCAATAGTAGACTTCTAGGATCCCAGTATGTTAGCACTATGAAGCCGCCATCCTGGCCGGATTTTCGTAAACGGTTCAGCGTGAGAGGATCCGAACAATGGCTCATCGGCCGCTCTGCCTGGATGCGTATCTGCCGGAGATTGTTTTCAACTGCCGGATAATAAAAAGAAAAGGCAACGCCAGACATGAGCCAGATGCAAGAACCCTTAGAGCCCCGAGTCCGGCGCACAACCACCGACGACGTCTATGAGAAATTGCACGAAGAGATCGTGTCGCTCAAAGTTCTGCCTGGCACCAAACTGTCCGAATCCGAAGTTGGCCGGCGATTCGGTGTTTCCCGACAACCCGTGCGCAAGGCGTTTACCCGGTTGGGGAACGAGGAATTGCTGCTCATCCGCCCGCAGAAAGCAACGCAGGTGCGCGGTTTTTCGATGGAGCGCATCGCGCATGCTCGCTTCGTGCGGCTGTCGGTCGAGTTGGAGGTGGTCCGCTGTGCCTGCGAGACCTGGTCACGCGAAAATCAGGCCATCCTCGAGGAAAACCTGAATCGGCAAAAACAGGCCAAAGAAGCGGGAGACATGCCAAGATTCCACGCGTTGGACTATGAATTCCATCGCCTGATCTGCGAACTCAGCGGCAAGCCACTGGCATTCGAAGCGGTCCAGGGGTGCAAGCAGAAGGTCGACCGGCTGTGTATGCTCGGGCTGGCCCGGGACCAAGAGGCCGCAGCGGTTCTGGCCGATCACCGTGACCTGGCCGATTGCATCGGATCGGGCGATTTGGACAAGGCGCGACACACCATCCGGCGTCACCTCACCCGATTGGATGCAACGATCGAACTCATTCACGAGACCCACCCGGACTATTTCGAATAGCCGGGCCTCCCGGACACCATCTGACGAGCGGCAACCTGCGCGGCGGCTTGAAAGAGAGTGCGGCACGCTTTTGGCGTTCAGACCCGGCGCAGTTGCCGCCACGCCCCGCGGACGGGCCTAGCCCTTGAACCGGGCCTGCGGCACACCCTTGATGCCCAGACCGGTAATCGCGAACAGGCTGCCTGCCTCGGGCTGCGCCTCGCGCTGCGTGACAGACTGCCCCAGCGAGGTGAAGAACAGGATGTCGAGGTTTTTGCCGCCGAACATCGGTTTGGTCGGTTTTTCGACCGGCACCTCCACTGTCTCCAAGATCTCGCCTTTTGGCGAGAACCGACGCAGGCACCAGCCCTCGATCGCGGCCTGCCAATAGCAGCCATCGGCATCCACCGTACCTCCATCGGGGCGCCCTTTGGCCTGCCTTGTATCAAAAAACAGCTCCGGCTCGCCCGGTGTTCCTGTATCGCCGTCATAGTCGCAGGCCCAGATCGTCCGTACCTTCGGGTTGCTGTCCGACAGATACATGCGCGAGCCGTCGGGCGAGAAAGCCAGACCGTTGGTCGTCCAGAACCCGTCTTTCCACTTCGAAACGGACAGGTTCGTATCCAGCCGGTAGAAGGCGCCGCAGGGTTCCGGGGTGCCCATGTCCTTCATTGTCCCGGCCCAGAAACGCCCCTGCGGATCGGTTCCGCCGTCGTTAAAGCGGCTCTCGGGCAGGTGTGCCTCTGGATCGCCGATATGTTCGCGCGCGCCGTTTTCGGGATCAAAGAACCAAAAGCCGGACTTGGCCGCGATGACCAGGCCGCCCTTTTCGCGACGGGCGATACAGCCCACCGGTTCGCCAAAGTCAAAGGTGTCGTTGGCGCCGGTTTCCGGGTCGAAGCGATGGATCAGGCCATGCGGGATATCCACCCACCACAGTCTTTGGTCGCCAACATCCCAGACCGCCCCTTCGCCAATAGCGGATCGTGTGGGGGCAACGCAGGTGATTTCGATGGGCATGATGGCGGTTCCTTCGCATGCGGCCCGGGTATCGGGCAGAGTGCCGGGCGGATTTCCGATTGTGATGCGAATTGATCCGCGCCGTCCAGATCAGGAATCGCCATCGCCAACACCATGGGATCGCCGCACCTGTTCAGAAGCCGGGCAGGGCCCGCGGTGCTGGCCGTTGTTTAAGGGTGAAAATTTGCGGCGCCCAAGAACACCGCATCGACAGGTTCTGGTGCGGAACGGTCGATTCCCCGTTTCGGGCAGGGTCAGGCAAGCTGGTCCAGAAATTCCAGGCTGATCGGGACCAACGCCCCTTTGCCCTGCACGACCTGACCGGCCAGGCTGCAAGCCTGTTCGATAGAGGTATTGATCGGCAGTTCAGCGGCTAGCCCGGCAAAAATCGCGGCGTTAAAGCTGTCCCCTGCGGCGGTGGTATCCACAACAGAAGTCAGAGGGCGAACCGAGACCGATCCGTCGGTCCCGGCGTCGCGGTAAAGCACCGGGTCCGAGCCATTCTTGACAATGACGGTGCCGGCGCCCGCCTTGGAATAGCGTTCAAGTGTGGCCTCGGCATCGCTGTCACCGAACCAGCGCGCTTCGTCCTCAAAGGAGGGCAAGGCAATGTCGCAACAGGCGGCGGCGTGCATGATGGTTTCCGTCATCTGGGCAGGGCTGTCCCAGAGGTGAACGCGCAGGTTGGGATCAAACGCCACCCGTTTGCCGGCCCTGCGCGCGTTCTGCATGGCGCCGAGCAGGGTGGCGCGGCCCTGCGCGTCCAGAATGGCCAATGTGATCCCCGAGACATAGACCAGTTCGGCGCTGGCAATGGCCGCATCCAGCGCGCTGGCGTCCCGCGCCAGAAGGCGCGCGGCGGATTGACCGCGCCAGTACGAGAAACTGCGCTCGCCATTGTCGAGGGAAATCATGTACAGCCCGACAGACTTGCCCGGCAGCATCTGGATATGGCGGGTGTCGATACCGCCATCGGCGATCACCTGAACCATGCGGGTTGACAGTGCATCATCCCCGACTGCCGTGAAATACGACACCTCCGCCTTCGACGACAGCATCGCCAGATACCACGCCGTGTTGAAGGTGTCTCCGGCAAAGCCCAGCCGGAATTCGTCCGGCTGGGTGCCCGGGGCCATTTCGGCCATGCATTCGCCAATCGCGAGTACGCGCATGATAGGGCTCCGGTCAGGGTTGCGGGCGTTACGAGAACAGCATCCCGCCATTGATGTCGACATTTGCCCCAGTGATGTAGGCGGCATCGTCCGAGGCCAGGAAAGCCACCAGATTGGCGGTATCCTCGGAGGTGCCTTGCCGTTTCAGCGGCGCGGCGGCCTCAAGCCCGCGGCGACCGGCATCCGGGGTGTGGATGTTGTGAAAGTCGGTGTCGATCATGCCGGGGCACAGCGCGTTCACGCGGATATCGGGGCCCAGTTCCTTGGCCAATCCGCGCGTCATGGTCATGACCGCGCCTTTCGATGTGCCATAGGCGACCGCACCGGCGCCGCCACCATCGCGGCCCGCCTGGCTGGCCAGATTGACGATCGCGCCCTTGGTCATGTGCGGCAGGCAGGCTTTGATCATCAGGAAGGTGCTGGTCAGGTTCAGATCCATCACCGCCTGCCAATGTTCCAGCGACATTTCCGCAATGGTCTTGCGGGCGATCAGACCGCCGGCGTTGTTCACCAGAATATCGACACCGCCAAAGGTTTCGACCGCTTTGGACACCAGCGCCTCGACATCTTCGGGTTTGTTCAGATCGCCCTGAACGGCAATCGCCTTGCCGCCCTGCTGTTCAATCTTGGCGACGGTGGCCTCGGCCCCGGTGCTGCTGGCGAAATAGTTGATCACCAGATTGGCGCCCTCGGACGCCAGCTTGATCGCGCAGGCGCTCCCGATGTCGCGGCCGCCGCCGGTGACAATTGCTGTTTTTCCTTTGAGTTTCATCGTTCGCAACCACTTGCTTTTGGGTTTCAGTTTTGTCGTCGTCGTTTGCCGGTGTCACAACGCAGCCAGAGTATTCCGGCATATCGCCGTCGCCACCGGCCCGGCGACCCTGCGCTGCGTCCCGAGTGCGCCACAGCCGGACCATCCGACTCGCGCCACAAACTGGTTTTGCCGGTCCAGCGGATCGATCCCGCCGACACCGTGAGTGGGCCGCAGGTCTGTACGGGTCCTATTAGAACAATGCCAGACATCCCCTCCCACTTTCCGCATCGTCTTCCCGTGACACCTTGGTTCCGGGGGCCGATTCGAGATGGCTTGATCTGGGATACTAGTAAATTATCTGGTGTACTAGTCTAAATTTTAGTGGTCAACCATCAGAACCGCGTGTTATCAAGCCTAGCGCGTCAAATTCGCATGATGCGCCGCATGGCTTGCGCGGCGCCCGCGGATGGATGCCGTTGCAGGAGAAAAGCGATGGTGCAGCCGGCACAATTTGGGGATCGACGAACAAGCGTCGATGACATCTTCGATTTCCTTTACGAGGAAATCAGTGACCTGCGCCTGCGCCCGGGTGACAAGATTTCAGAAGCCGATATCGCCGCCCGGTTCGGTGTGTCACGCCAGCCGGTGCGCGACGCGTTCAGCCGGCTGGCCAATATCGATCTGCTGCTGATCCGTCCGCAGCGCGCCACCGAGGTCAAGCGCTTTTCCATGCGAGAGATCGAGAAGTCGCGCTTTGTCCGCGCCTCGGTTGAAATGGAGGTGCTGCGCCGCGCTGCCAAGCTGTGCGACGCGGAGAATGCGGCGCAGCTGGATGCCGCGCTGGAGCGGCAGCAGGCCGTCTTGGAGGCCGGCGATTTCGATGCCTTCGGCGCCCTCGACTACGAGTTCCACAGGACGCTTTGCGAGATTGCCCAGGTCGATTTTGCCTTTGATGTGATCACGGCCGAGAAGTCCAAGGTGGATCGTCTGTGCGTGTTGGGCCTGGCCAAGGAATCCCGCATGCCCGAACTGGTGGAGGACCACCGTGCCATCGCCGAGGCGGTCAAGGCGCATGATGCGGAACGGGCCGTTGCCGCCGGCATACTGCACCTGTCGCGTCTGGATGAAACCATCGAGCGCATATCGTCGAACAACGCCAATTACTTCGAACCGGAAGGCCGCTGACCAACCCCGCCGGGCGATCCGGGCTCAGCCTTCCTGCCGGGGCAATGAGCATGACGGGCGGGCGCAACTTTCAGCTTCCAGAGTGATTGCAGGCACCCGTGCCTTGGGCCACCGGTGCCCCGACCCAGAGGGGCGCTCTGTGCCGGGTCGAAGCGGTACGGCGACGGCGCAAGAAACGGCGAAATCATTCTCATCCACAGGGACGCCGCCAAGGCGCTGAACGGCCACCGCAACACAGGTTGGCCCGTGGTTCTGCGCGCTGCAAGAGCGCGGATTGATTGGACGCAAGAGATGCGTTGTCGCCATGACCTGCAAAGCGGTAGGTGCTTAACAGCTTAGGTAATTTTCACGAATCGAGATAGACTGACGCTCGCCAATTAGGGGGGGCTTCACATGCGATACATTCTCGCACTTCTTTTGCTGTGCGCCGGCACGGCCAATGCTTCGATTTATCATTACAGATATACCGGACCTGAACTTTTTCTGACTGAAGACTGGGACCGTGACTACCGGGTGAAGTACATGGGGCAAAACCCGCCGCCCACGCCAACCACACGCGGACCATATTTCATCGACATCAGGATTAATGCGGCGCATCTGCCCGGTGGCGTTCTAGGCGATTTCGCGCGCAATTGGTGGTATGCGGAGAGCAGCGGACCGCTGTTTTACATAGAACCAACAGCGGGCAAATATCGATCGGTCAAGGGATACCAGGAACACCCAAACCCCAACGGCTGGTTCGATACGTGGAACAACAAGTACAAGGAGGTTTCTTTCCAATTCTCTGGAACGAAGATTGTGAGTTGGGATATCAAAGCCGATGGCGATTATACCAGCCAGGGCGCGTGGGTTACCGATCAAGGCGACCGCTTTTCTATCTGGAATATCGATTACACCACATGGGAGTCCCAGGTTCCAGGTTCGTGGCAGTTGATCAACGTCACCGAAGTGCCGCTGCCCGCGAGCGGCTTGCTGTTGATGGGCGGAATTGGACTCCTGGCGGCGCGCCGCAGGTTCAAGCCGGCAAAACGGCGATAACTGGCCCGAACGTCCAATGGCGTGTTGTGTCCGGTGGGTTCGGAAGGGCTTGAAGGAAACATGACAGGGCCCCGGAACCGCCAACGGACACGGCCCAAAGCCAAAAAGAATGCACTGGCGGTGGTTCGAATGCGTTCCGGACGAACGTCACCGCTTGGCGGCGCTGTCGTGGTCGGCAGTGTCGCGCAAGTAGGAGAGCAATCCTCTACCCGAGGTGCTGGCTTTCAAAGCACGCTGGCGACATGCACCAGGGGGATTTAGCAGGGGATCGGGCCGGTAGAAGCGACCGAATCTGCTGCAAAGATGTGTTTGTCGGATGAATGGTGCCCAGGAGAGGACTCGAACCTCCACGTCCATACGGACACTAGCACCTGAAGCTAGCGCGTCTACCAATTCCGCCACCTGGGCAGGTGTCGTGAGCCGTGCGTTTAAGCCCACATGCGGGGGGTGTCAAACGGATTTTCTGCCCAGTTGATCGATTGTTTGTCTGCGCCGTTCTACGGCGGGGTGGGGCAAATTGCGGCTTGTTCGGGCGGGTGCAGGGCGCTAGACCCTTAGGGCCTGCAAAATAGGAGCGTGGGAATGTCCAAGCTGGTCACGATCTATGGCGGTTCGGGCTTTGTTGGCCGCTATGTCGCGCGGCGCCTGGCCAAGGAAGGTTGGCGCGTGCGCGTTGCGGTGCGGCGGCCGAACGAGGCGGTGTTCGTGCGCCCCTATGGCGTGGTTGGCCAGGTCGAGCCGGTCTTCTGCAACATCCGCGACGACGCCTCGGTGGCGCAGGTGATGACCGGCGCCGATGCGGTGGTCAATTGCGTCGGCATCCTGACCGAATCGGGGGCCAACGGATTTGACGCGATCCAGGCCGAGGGCGCCGGCCGGGTGGCGCGGATCGCCGCCGCACAGGGCGTGGCGCATCTGGTGCATCTCTCGGCGCTGGGCGCCGATGCCGAGGCGGCCAGCGACTATGCCCGGACCAAGGCCGAGGGCGAGGCCGCGGTGCTGGAGCACCGGCCCGATGCGGTGATCCTGCGCCCGTCGATCATCTTCGGCCCCGAAGACCAGTTCTTCAACCGGTTCGCCGGGATGACCCGGATGGGGCCAGTGCTGCCGGTGGTGGGGGCCCAGACGCGGTTTCAGCCGGTCTATGTCGACGATGTGGCGCAGGCGGCGGTCAAGGGCGTGCTGGGCACGGCGGCGCCGGGGATCTACGAGCTCGGCGGCCCCGAGGTGGCCACCTTCCGCGAGCTGATGCAACGGATGCTGCAGGTGATTCACCGCCGCCGGCTGATCGTCGGGCTGCCCTTCTGGGCGGCGCGCCTAATGGCGATGGGGCTGGACCTGGTGCAGTTCGTGACGCTGGGCCTGATCACCAACACCATGCTGACGCGCGACCAGGTGGCCAACCTGCGCCATGACAACGTGGTGAGCCCCGATGCCAAGGGCCTGGCTGACCTGGGCATCAGCCCGGTGGCGCTGGGGTCGGTGCTGCCGGAATACCTGTGGCGCTTCCGCCCCTCTGGGCAATATGACGAGATCAAGGCCTCGGCCCGGAATCTGCGCATCTGATCGCAGCTCGGCGCAAAAGCGATCGATCGCTTTTTACAAATTCCATCCATGGAATTTGACCCGCCCGCATTGCCGGGGTGGTTGGGAGAACGAAAAGCCGTGGACGGCTTTTGGGAAATTCCGTCGACGGAATTTCCCGCCCGGGTCA
This sequence comes from Pseudooceanicola lipolyticus, assembly GCF_002786325.1. GTDB lineage: Bacteria > Pseudomonadota > Alphaproteobacteria > Rhodobacterales > Rhodobacteraceae > Pseudooceanicola_C > Pseudooceanicola_C lipolyticus. Next base: position 57,302 of record NZ_PGTB01000009.1, read on the forward strand.
GCTATAGGCGTAGATCAGCAGGACGACGCCCAGGATCACCCGGTAGATCACGTAGGGCGTGAAGCTGACGCTGCGCAGCAGGCGCATCATCAGCATCAGCGCCACCAGCGCCGACACGAAGGCCAGCGCAGCGGCAATGCCGGCGTCGCGGGCAACGGCGGCATCGGCCTCCATCGCCACCTCGGCGCCCAGCAACAGCCCCGAGGCGGCGATGGTGGGAATCGACATCAGCATCGCCAGCTTGGCCGCGCCCTCGCGGCCATAGCCCAGCTGCCGCCCGGCGGTGATGGTGATGCCCGAGCGCGAGGTGCCGGGGATCAGCGCCACCGCCTGCCACAGCCCCATGACCAGCGCATCGCGCAGGGTCCAGTCCGCGGCGGTTTTGGTTTCGGCGCCGGTCTGGTCGGCCCAGTACAGCACCACGCCGAAGATCAGCATGGTCCAGCCGATCACCGCGACCGAGCGCAGCTGGTCGCTGAGACCGGTGAGGCTGAGCACCGCGCCGATGATGATCACCGGAATGGTGGCGATGACCAGCTGCAGCGCCAGCCGCGCGCCCGGGGTATCGGCGCGGCCGGTGGCCAGCCGCGGCAGACCGGCCAGCCCTAGTTTCACATCGCGCCAGAAATACAGGATCACCGCGCCCAGCGTGCCGACATGCACCGCCACGTCGATCACCTGGCCCTGATCCGCCATCCCGGTCAGCCCCGGCAGCAGAATCAGATGGCCCGAGGAGGAGATCGGCAGAAATTCGGTCACGCCCTGGATCACGGCGACCAGGATCAGTTGGAAAAGCGGCATTCGGGACAGGCGCCTGTTTTTGGAGAGGTGTCGGGAATCATGTATAAATTGCCGGGACAAAATGGAAAGCGGGCAAATAGGTCCGGTTCGATACCTAAATTTTCGTAAATTTTGACGTTCGGGGCGCTGCTGGCTGCGGAAAAGTGCATTTTATGTCAGCATTACTGACTTTTAATTTGGTTTCACCTCTCATAAAAGGTCCCAAGCCAGATTTTGCCGGAGACTGACCCGTGGCCAAACAGCCGATGCTCAAGTTTGTAAAGATCGAACGCGACATGCCGCAGAAACGGGATGCCGAGGAGCGCCGTGGCGACTTTCACGAAATTTATGCCGAATATGCCGCGGCCAAGGCGCAAGAGCAGGCGAGCCGGTGCAGCCAGTGTGGCGTGCCCTATTGCCAGAGCCATTGCCCGCTGCAGAACAACATTCCCGATTGGCTGCACCTGACCGCCACCGGGCGGTTGAAAGAGGCCTACGAGGTCAGCCAGGCCACCAATACCTTCCCCGAGATCTGCGGCCGGATCTGTCCGCAGGACCGGCTGTGCGAGGGCAATTGCGTGATCGAGCAGTCGGGGCACGGCACCGTGACCATCGGCTCGGTCGAGAAATACATCACCGATACCGCCTGGGAAAACGGCTGGGTCACACCGGCGGCGCCGGCGCAGGAGCGCAGCGAAAGCGTTGGCATCATCGGCGCCGGGCCCGGCGGGCTGGCGGCGGCGGATATGCTGCGTCGGGCCGGGGTGCAGGTGACGGTTTATGACCGCTATGACCGCGCCGGCGGGCTGCTGACCTATGGCATCCCCGGTTTCAAGCTGGAAAAGGACGTGGTGATGCGCCGCAACCAGCAGCTGGAAGCGGGCGGCGTCACCTTCGTGCTGAACTGCACCGTGGGCGAGGATATCGGCTTTGAGGAGCTGCGCCAGAAACATGACGCGGTGATCATCGCCACCGGTGTCTATAAATCGCGCGATCTGGGCGGGCCGGGCAGCGGTGCCGAGGGCATCGAGAAGGCGATCGAGTTCCTGACCGCGAGCAACCGCAAGAGCTTTGGCGACACCGTCGAGGCATTCGAAAGCGGCCGGCTGAACGCGGCGGGCAAGCGGGTGGTGGTGATCGGCGGCGGTGACACCGCGATGGACTGCGTCCGCACCTCGATCCGGCAGGGCGCGGAGAGCGTGAAATGCCTGTATCGGCGCGACCGGGCCAACATGCCCGGTTCGCAGCGCGAGGTGGCCAATGCCGAGGAAGAGGGCGTGGAATTTGTTTGGCTGTCGGCGCCGAAAGGCTTTGTCAGCGGCAAGGACGACAAGGTCAGCGGCGTGATGGTGCAGAAGATGCGCCTGGGCGCACCGGATGCCAGCGGGCGGCAGTCGCCCGAGGTGATCGAGGGCGCGGATTACGTCGAGGAAGCCGACCTGGTGATCAAGGCGCTGGGCTTCGAGCCCGAGGAACTGCCGACGCTGTGGGACCAGCCCGAGCTGACGGTGACCCGCTGGGGCACCATTCGGGCCGAGTTCACCACCGGGCAGACCGATTTGCCGGGGGTCTACGCGGTGGGCGATATCGTGCGCGGCGCCTCGCTGGTGGTCTGGGCGATCCGGGACGGGCGCGATTGTGCTGCGGCGATCCTGAACGAGTTCGACGGCAAGGCCGCGGTGGCGGCGGAATAACTTGCGGATGTCCCCGCTGGGACATCGCGTAACTTTCTGAATTCGAAGAGCGATTCCCAAATGACGAATCGCGGTTAATGAAACCTTGTCCCGTGGGGATAGGACGGCGATGACGGATCGGACCGGAAAATGCCTGTGCGGCGCGGTGAGATACACACTGCGCGAAACGCCGGATGCGTTCGGCGTCTGCCATTGCACCATGTGCCAGCGGGTGTCCGGCGGGGTGAACATGGCGTTCACCGTGCCGGCGGACGACATCGAGATCACCGGCGCCGAACATGTGCGCACCTATCGGTCTTCCGACCGGGCGGCGCGCAGTTTCTGCGGCATATGCGGCTCGAACCTGTGGTATCGCTCGACCGATCCGGCGGAGGTGTCGCCGGGCTATTCCATCGGTTTCGGCACCTTGGATGACAAGTCGGGCCTGCGCCTGGCCAAGGAAATCTGCATCGAGACCAAGCCCGAGAGCTATGCGCTGGCGGGTGATCACCCGCGCCTGACCAGTCAGGAGTGCCTGACATGAGCACGCGGACGGGCCAATGCATGTGCGGCGCGGTACGCTTTTCCGCGCGGGACGTGCCCGACACTTTCGGGGCCTGCCATTGCGAGATGTGCCGGCGCTGGACCGGTTCGGCGCTGTTGGGGATCACCGTGCCGGTGGCATCAGTCGAGTGGCAGGGCGAGGCGCATATCCGCACGCTGCAAAGTTCGGACTGGGCCGAGCGCGCCTGGTGCCAGCGTTGCGGGACGGGGCTGTATTATCACGTGACCCTGGATGGTCCGATGAGCGCGAATTACGAGATCCCGGTCGGTTTGCTGGATGACCTGTCGGGCCTCGAAATGGACAGCGAGATCTATATCGACCACAAGCCCCACGCCTATGCCTATGCCGGTGAGCGCCTGCGGATGACCCGCAAGCAGATCCTGGAGAAGATCGGCATCGAGGGCGCGCCATGAGCGCGGCGCTGCAACACGGGCGCTGCCTGTGCGGCGCGGTCACGGTCTCGGCGCAACTGGCCGACGAGATCAGCGCCTGTTTCTGCGACCTCTGCACACGCTGGAGCGGGTCGGCGATGATGTGTATCGACGCGCCGGCCGACAGTGTCACGGTCAGCGGGCCGGTCAAGACCTACCGGTCGTCGTCCTTTTCCGAGCGCGCCTGGTGCGACCGCTGCGGATCGGCCCTGTGGCTGCGCGACGATGGCAAGGACTATGAATTCGTGCCCGGCCTGTTTGCCAATGCCGGCGGCGCCCGGCTGACCCGCATTGTCTATGCCGACCGCGCGCCGGACGGCTGGGACTTTGCCGGGGCACCGCAGCGGGTCAGCCGCGCAGAATATGAGAAATCCAATCCGTTTGTTCGTGAAGGAGAAATGCCATGACCGTCTATGACGAAAACTGGGCCCGTGCCGAAGCGGCCAAGCGCAAGTGGATGGCAGAAAACAGCCTGTACACCGAGGAGACCGAGCATTCCTCGTGCGGCGTCGGCCTGGTGGTGTCGGTCAGCGGGCAGAAAAGCCGCAAGGTGGTCGAGGCCGGCATCAAGGCGCTGAAGGCGATCTGGCACCGCGGCGCGGTGGATGCCGATGGCAAGACCGGGGACGGTGCGGGCATTCACGTGCAGATCCCGGTGCCGTTTTTCTATGACCAGATCGAACGCACCGGCCACAAGCCGCGCAAGAACGAATTGATCGCGGTGGGCCAGGTGTTTCTGCCGCGCACCGATTTCGGCGCGCAGGAGACCTGCCGGACCATCGTGGAATCCGAAGTGCTGCGCATGGGCCATTACATCTATGGCTGGCGCCACGTTCCGGTGAATGTCGACTGCCTGGGTGAAAAGGCCAATGCGACGCGGCCCGAGATCGAGCAGATCCTGATTTCGAATGCCAAGGGCGTGGACGAGGAAACCTTCGAGCGCGAGCTGTATGTCATCCGCCGCCGGATCGAGAAGGCGGCGGCGGCGCAGGGCATCGGCGAGCTGTACCTGGCCAGCCTGAGCTGCCGGTCGATCATCTACAAGGGGATGATGCTGGCCGAGCAGGTGGCCGAGTTTTATCCCGACCTGCTGGACGAGCGGTTCGAAAGCGCCTTTGCGATCTATCACCAGCGCTATTCCACCAACACCTTCCCGCAATGGTGGCTGGCCCAGCCGTTCCGGATGCTGGCCCATAACGGCGAGATCAACACGCTGAAGGGCAATGTGAACTGGATGAAGAGCCACGAGATCCGCATGGCCTCGGCCACGTTCGGAGACATGGCCGAGGATATCAAGCCGATCATCGCCAGCGGCTCGTCGGATTCGGCAGCCTTGGACGCGGTGTTCGAGGTGCTGGTGCGGGCCGGGCGCAACGCGCCGATGGCGAAAACCATGCTGGTGCCGGAAAGCTGGTCGAAACAGGCGGTGGAACTGCCGCAGGCCTGGCGCGACATGTATTCCTATTGCAACTCGGTGATGGAACCCTGGGACGGCCCCGCGGCGCTGGCGATGACCGACGGGCGCTGGGTCTGCGCCGGGCTGGACCGCAACGGTCTGCGCCCGATGCGCTATGTGGTGACGGGCGACGGGCTGCTGATTGCCGGCTCGGAGGCCGGGATGGTGCCGGTCAAGGAATCGACGGTGGTGGAAAAGGGCGCGCTGGGCCCTGGCCAGCTGCTGGCGGTCGATATGAAGGATGGCAAGCTGTACCACGACACCGAGATCAAGGATCAGCTGGCCGCCTCGCAGCCCTTTGGCGAATGGGTCGGCAAGATCAACGATGCCGACGTGTCGCTGAGCGGCGTGACCGAGCGGGCGCTGTTTACCGGCAAGGAACTGCGCCAGCGCCAGATCGCGGCGGGTTATTCCGTTGAGGAACTGGAGCAGCTGCTGGCGCCGATGGCCGAGGACGGCAAGGAGGCGCTGGCCAGCATGGGCGACGATACGCCCAGCGCGGTGCTGTCGAAACAGTACCGGCCGCTAAGCCATTTCTTCCGCCAGAACTTTTCCCAGGTGACCAACCCGCCGATCGACTCGTTGCGGGAATACCGGGTGATGAGCCTGAAGACGCGGTTCGGCAACCTGAAGAACGTGCTGGACGAGGACAGCAGCCAGACCGAGATCATCGTGCTGGAAAGCCCGTTTGTCGGCAACGCGCAATATGACGAGCTGGCCAAGGAGTTCAACGCGCCGCTGGTCGAGATCGACTGTACCTTCCAGCCGGGTGAACGGGCGCTGCACGCGGCGCTGCGCCGGATCCGCTCCGAGGCCGAGGACGCGGTGCGTTCGGGCGCTGGGCATATCGTGCTGACCGATCATTATTCCGGGCCGGACAAAGTGGCGATGCCGATGATCCTGGCCACCAGCGCGGTGCACAGCCACCTGATCCGCAACGGGTTGCGCACCTTCTGTTCGCTGCTGGTGCGGTCGGCGGAATGTATCGATCCGCATTACTTCGCGGTGCTGATTTCCTGCGGCGCGACCATCGTGAACCCCTATCTGGCCGAGGATTCGCTGGCCGACCGGATCGAGCGCGGGCTGCTGGACGGGCCGCTGACCGAGGCGGTGGCGCGTTATCGCGAGGCGATCGACCAGGGGCTGCTGAAGATCATGGCGAAGATGGGGATCTCGGTGATTTCCTCCTATCGCGGCGGTCTGAACTTCGAGGCGGTGGGCCTGAGCCGGGCGATGTGTGCCGATTACTTCCCCGGCATGACCAGCCGGATCAGCGGCATCGGCGTCAGCGGCATTCAGCACAAGGCCGAGGAGGTGCATCACAAGGGCTGGAAATCCGGTCTGGACGTGCTGCCGATCGGCGGCTTCTACAAGGCGCGCGCCAGCGGCGAGACCCATGCCTGGGAAGCGACCTCGATGCATATGCTGCAGATGGCCTGCAACAAGGCGTCTTACGAGCTGTGGAAGCAGTATTCGAAGAAGATGCAGGCGAATCCGCCGATCCATCTGCGCGACCTGCTGGACGTCAAGCCGCTGGGCAAGCCGGTGCCGATCGAGGAGGTGGAATCTATCACCTCGATCCGCAAGCGCTTTGTCACGCCGGGCATGAGCCTGGGCGCGCTGAGCCCCGAGGCGCATAAGACGCTGAACGTGGCGATGAACCGCATCGGCGCCAAGTCGGATTCGGGCGAAGGCGGCGAGGATCCGGCGCATTTCCACCCCGAGCCGAATGGCGACAACCCCTCGGCCAAGATCAAACAGGTGGCGAGCGGCCGGTTTGGCGTGACGGCGGAATACCTGAACCAGTGCGAAGAGCTGGAGATCAAGGTGGCGCAGGGCGCCAAGCCGGGTGAGGGCGGCCAGTTGCCGGGCATGAAGGTGACCGACCTGATCGCGCGGCTGCGGCATTCGACCAAGGGGGTGACGCTGATCAGCCCGCCGCCGCATCACGATATCTACAGCATCGAGGACCTGGCGCAGCTGATCTATGACCTGAAACAGATCAACCCGCGCGCCAAGGTGACGGTCAAGCTGGTGGCGTCCTCGGGCGTCGGCACCATCGCCGCCGGGGTCGCCAAGGCCAAGGCCGACGTGATCCTGATCTCGGGCCATAATGGCGGCACCGGGGCGTCGCCGGCGACCTCGATCAAATATGCCGGTCTGCCCTGGGAGATGGGGCTGACCGAGGCGCATCAGGTGCTGGCGATGAACCACCTGCGCGGCCGGGTGACTTTGCGCACCGATGGCGGGCTGCGCACCGGCAGGGACATCGTGATGGCTGCGATGATGGGGGCCGAGGAGTTCGGCATCGGCACCGCCGCGCTGATCGCGATGGGCTGCATCATGGTGCGCCAGTGCCAGTCCAACACCTGCCCGGTGGGCGTGTGCACGCAGGATGAAAGCCTGCGGATGAAGTTCACCGGCAATGCCGACAAGGTGGTGAACCTAATCACCTTCTACGCCACCGAGGTGCGCGAGATCCTGGCCTCGATCGGCGCGCGTAGCCTGGACGAGGTGATCGGCCGCGCCGACCTGCTGGCGCAGGTCAGCCGGGGTTCGGCGCATCTTGACGACCTGGACCTGAACCCGCTGCTGATCACCGTCGATGGCTCGTCCAAGATCAAGTATGACCGCGACAAGGAGCGGAACGCGGTGCCCGACACGCTGGATGCCGAGATCGTGCGCGACGCGGCGCGGTTCCTGAAGGATGGCGAGAAGATGCAGCTGTCCTATGCGGTGCAGAACACCCACCGCACCGTGGGCACCCGCACGTCGAGCCATATCGTGCGCAATTTCGGCATGCGCAACGCCTTCCAGACCGATCACCTGACGGTCAAGCTGCAGGGCTCGGCCGGGCAGAGCCTGGGCGCCTTCGCGGCGCCGGGGCTGAAGCTGGAAGTGTCGGGCGATGCCAATGACTATGTCGGCAAGGGCCTGTCGGGCGGCACCATCGTGGTGCGCCCGCCGATGGCCAGCCCGCTGGTGGCGCATGAAAACACCATCATCGGCAATACCGTGCTGTATGGCGCCACCGACGGCTATCTGTTTGCCGCCGGCCGGGCGGGCGAGCGGTTTGCCGTGCGCAACTCGGGCGCCAAGGTGGTGATCGAGGGCTGCGGGTCGAACGGCTGTGAATACATGACCGGCGGCGTCGCGGTGATCCTGGGTGAGATCGGCGCCAATTTCGGTGCCGGCATGACCGGCGGCATGGCCTATCTCTATGACCCGGACGGCCTGTCCGAAACGCTGATGAACAAGGAAACGCTGGTGACCTGCCCGGTCACGGTGCCGCATTGGGAAATGCAGCTGCAGGACCTGATCGAGCGCCACGAGAAAGAGACCGGCAGCCGCCGCGCGGCCGATATTCTTCAGCACTGGGACCTGGAACGGGCCAATTTCGTGCAGGTTTGCCCGAAAGAGATGCTGGTGCATCTGCCTGCGCCGCTGAGCCTGGAAGAGGGCGCGCTGCTGGCGGAATAGGCGCCGGGCGTCTTGTGACCCTCCCCCGGCAGGGGGAGGGTGCCGATCCGCGCGGACGTGCGGGTCGGTCAGACGCGCGCCCGGCGCGGCTCGGCCGCATGAGGCCGGGCGGCGTCACGCGGTGGTGACAACCGGACTGTCCGCATGCGATCACCGCGATCGGGCTGCAAGACTAGGTGGTCTGCAGATGGTCGCGCATCTCGGCATAATAGCCCGCCAGCATGGCGCGGCTTTCGCCATATTGCCGGATCTGGTCGTCAAGCGCCTGCATCTGCCGTTCCATCGCCGCCATCAGGTCCGGGCAGGGATGCAGGATCGGGCCTTCGCTGCGCAGGCAGGGCAGAAACTGGCGGATAAAGTCGAGCTTTAGCCCCGCGGCACTGAGCTGGCGGATCGCGCGGACGATCTTTTCATCTTCTGCGCCAAAATCGCGATATCCCGAAGCCCGACGCGCCGGTGTCAGCAGACCTTCGTCTTCGTAATAGCGCAACATGCGCACCGAGACCCCGGTTCGCCGCGACAGTTCACCAATTTGCATTTCGGCTCCCGAACCTGCTTGACCCTGACAACACTGTCAGGGTTTATGCCTCGGCGCAACTCAACACAGGAAAGGAGTTGCGCATGCATTTCACCACATTTGAAGGTCTTAGGGTCGGCTATCGCAGGGAGGGGAAGGGCCCGGCCCTGGTGCTCGTGCACGGAACCGGCGGCGATGGTGCCGCAAACTGGGAGGGTGTCACGCAGGACCTGTCGCAGGATTTCACGGTTCTGCGGCCGGATTACACCGGCTCCGGCGCAACCGAGGATGACGGGCGCGCATTGACGGTCGAAGTTTTTGCCGGCCAGGTCCTGGCCGCGATGGATCATGCCGGAATCGACAGCGCCACGCTTGTCGGCTTTTCACTGGGCGCTGCCGTGGCCGCCCGGATCGCGGCGGATCAGCCCGCGCGGGTCAGCAAGCTTGTGCTGATCTCGGGTTTCGCCCGGCTGGACGCGCGGCTGAAATTGCAATTCGAACTTTGGCGCGACTTGATCGCCTCGGATCGCGCGGCGATGGCCAGGCTGGTCCTGCTGACCGGTTTCAGCCCGGACGCGCTGTCGTCCTGGGGATTCGAGGGGGTGGAGCAGGCGGTGCGCGACACCGTCCAGACGCAGGATTGGGCGGGCATGGCACGGCAGGTCATGGTCGACCTGTCGCTGGATGTCAGCGATGCGGGCGACAAGATCAGCGCCTCGACCCTGGTGATCGGCTGCGCGCATGATCACATGGTGCCGCCCGCGCATTCCCGCGCGCTTGCGGCCTCGATCAACGGTGCCAGATATGCCGAGTTGCCCACCGGCCATCTGGCCCCGATGGAGCGGCCGGACCTGGTGGCCCAGGCGCTCCGCGAGTTCCTGGCCATCGCCTGACGCGTGCCGCGTGTGGCCGGCTGTTGCCGGGGCGCCGCGGCGCCGGCCGGGGCGGCGATTTCGGGATGCGGGGGCGATGCGGCGGCTGTAGAGTGCCGCCATGGCGAAGGCGGCGGGCAGGACCAGCAACAAGCGGGGCCGGAAAACGGCGAAGGCGGACAAGCGCAAGCCGTTCCGGCCGATCCGTTTCGTCCTGTTCCTGCTGCTGCGCAGCGCCACCGTGCTGGTGGTGCTGACGCTGGCGCTGGTGCTGCTGTTCGCGGCGATCAACCCGCCGATCACCCACACGATCTGGGCCGAGCAGCGCCGCCTGGGCGCGGTCGAGCGCGACTGGGTGGCGATCGAGCAGATCGCGCCGGTGATGGCACGGTCGGTGGTGGCGGCGGAGGATGCCAATTTCTGCCTGCACTGGGGGTTCGACATCGAGGCGATCCGCGCCGCCCTGGAGGCGGGCGGCCAGCGCGGCGGTTCGACGATCAGCCAGCAAGTGGTGAAAAACGTGTTCCTGTGGCAGGGCCGGTCCTGGATCCGTAAGGCGCTGGAAGCGGCGATCACCCCGGCGGTCGAGGCGGTCTGGTCGAAGCGGCGCATCGTCGAGGTTTATCTGAACGTGGCCGAGATGGGCGAGGGCGTGTTCGGCGTGGGCGCGGCGGCGCAGGAGTATTTCGGGGTGACCCCCGACAAGCTGAGCCCGCAGCAGGCGGCGCGCATCGCCGCGGTGCTGCCCGCGCCGCGCAGCCGCTCGGCTGCCAACCCCTCGGCCGGGGTCCGGCGCCGCGCGGCGTCGATTGCCGATGGCGCGGCGACCATCCGCGCCGATGGCCGTGCCGCCTGTTTCGAGGATTGAAATATCCGCCCCGAACAGGCATTCCTGTGACGCTAATCACAGAAAAGAGCAGTTATGGCGCGCCTGTTTCACGTCCCGCTATCCCCGTTCTGCCGCAAGGTGCGGTTGAGCCTGGCGGAGAAAAAGATCGAGGTTGAACTTGTCGAGGAGCGGTATTGGGAGGCCGATCCGGATTTCCTGCGCCGCAACCCGGCGGCGAAAGTGCCGGTGCTGAAGCTGGACGGCAAGACCATGGCCGAAAGCGCGGCGATCTGCGAATATATCGAAGAGACCCGGCCCGAACCGTCGCTGATGCCGAAGCAGGCCGATGCCAGATACGAGGTACGCCGGCTGGTCGGCTGGTTCGACGACAAGTTCCACAACGAGGTGACCTCGAAACTGCTTTACGAGCGGGTCAACAAGAAGGTGATGGGCCAGGGCTATCCCGACAGCCGCAATGTCAAGGCGGGCGCCAAGGCGATCAAGTTCCACCTGGATTACATGGCCTGGCTGCTGGATCATCGCCGCTGGCTGGCGGGCGACGTCATGACGCTGGCCGATTTCACCGCCGCGGCGCATCTGTCGGCGCTGGACTATATCTCGGACGTGGATTGGAACCGCTCGGCCGCGGTGAAGGACTGGTATGCCAAGATCAAGTCGCGCCCGGCCTTCCGCTCGATCCTGGCCGACCAGATCCCCGGCTTTCGGCCGCCGCCACATTATGCCGACCTGGATTTCTGAACCCCCTGCCTGCGGCGCGTCCGCCCGGGCGTTTCTGACAAGAGAAGCGCCATGGGCGCGGCGCTGAAGGCACGGCTGGTCGAGCAGGCGCTGGCCGAGGGCTTTGTTTCCTGCCGGATCTGCCGCCCCTGGGACGTGCCGCAGGTGGCGGCGCGGCTGCAGGCCTTCCTGGCGGCGGGGTTTCACGGCCAGATGGGCTGGCTGGCCGAGCGCAGCCACTGGCGCGGCGACCCGGCGCAGCTGTGGCCCGAGGCGCGTTCGGTCATCATGCTGGCCGAAAGCTATGCGCCCGAGCGCGACCCGCTGGAGGTGCTGGACCGGCGCGACCGGGGAGCGATTTCGGTCTATGCGCAGAACCGCGATTACCACGATCTGGTCAAGAAGCGGCTGAAGCGGCTGGCGCGCTGGCTGATTGCCGAGGCGGGCGGCGAGGTGAAGGTTTTTGTCGATACCGCGCCGGTGCCGGAAAAGGCGCTGGGCCAGGCGGCGGGGCTGGGCTGGCAGGGCAAGCACACCAACCTGCTCAGCCGGGACTGGGGCAACTGGGCCTTTCTGGGATCGGTCTTTACCACGCTGGACCTGCCGGCGGACATGGCCGAGCAGGATCATTGCGGCAGTTGCCGCGCCTGCCTGGACATCTGTCCCACCGATGCCTTTCCGGCGCCCTACCGGCTGGATGCGCGGCGCTGCATCTCCTACCTGACCATCGAGCATAAGGGGCCGGTGGAGGAGGCGCTGCGGGCCAGGATGGGCAACCGGATCTATGGCTGCGACGATTGCCTGGCGGTCTGCCCGTGGAACAAGTTTGCGGTGGCGGCTAGCGATCTGCGCTATGCCGCGCGCGCGGAGCTGCAAGCACCGAAACTGGCCGAGCTGGCGCGGCTGGACGATGCCGGGTTCCGGGCGCTGTTCTCGGGCTCGCCGATCAAGCGGATCGGGCGCGACCGGTTCGTGCGCAACGTGCTTTATGCGATCGGCAATTCGGGGGACGCGACGCTGCGCGGGGTGGCGCAGGGCCTGTGCGACGACCCCGATCCGGCGGTGGCGGATGCGGCG